>NZ_CP016614.1:1375500-1687000 GCF_013377255.1 Mannheimia granulomatis | reverse complement strand
TAAAGGTACGGTTGATGGTGGAGAAAAACAAAATACCGTTTGGTTTTAGCAACGCTTTGCAGCTCTGGATAATGGACAGCGGATTTGGCACGTGTTCCAGCATTTCCATACAGGTAATCACATCAAATTTTTCAGCCTGACAAGCGGTCATTTTTTCCAAAAAATTTTCAATTGTGGTCTGTTGGTAGTCAATTTCCAAACCACTTTGTTTGGCGTGCTGTTTGGCAATTTCAAGCGGTTCGGTGGTCATATCAATGCCGGTGACAATCGCTCCTTGTTTCGCCATCGCTTCACTTAAAATGCCACCGCCACAACCGACATCTAGTACTTTTTTGCCGAATAAACCGTTCGATTTTTCTAAAATATAGGCTAAACGAAGGGGATTAAGTAGATGAATTGGCTTGAAACTGCCGTTAGGCTCCCACCACGTTTGTGCCATTTTTTCAAATTTTGTAATTTCTTGTTGGTCGACATTTTGCATAAGCTATTCCTATGGTAAATTTGGCTGTTACTATAACGTATTTAGTCTAAAAGGAAAATCACAATGACTCGAATTAACCTTGTTCCGCCCGCGGAATTGTGCGATCAACATTTATTGGCGGAACACCGCGAACTTACTCGTGTCCCTAATGCGGTGGCGAAAGGTAAGTTCAGCTTAAAAGGTCAGCCGGAAGATTATAAATTAGGCGAAGGACATGTTCGTTTTTTCTTCAATAAACTCGCTTTTTTGAAAAAACGTTACGATTTACTGCATGAAGAGTGCTTGGCAAGAGGCTTTAATGTGCAATATTTCTGGGCTGAGAACTTGCCGGAAGATTCCTCACTTTGGCTTGATTATGAGCCGACTGAAACCGCATTAGCTACAAATCGTGAGCGAATTGCGTTAAGAATGCCGGCAAAACCGCGTTTTACCGAAAAATAACCGCTTGTTCCCCCTTTTTGTTGCTTTTTATGCTATACTTACGACAATTTTTCGCCTGATTTAACCATAGCGGTTTAAGGCTCTTTTACCAATAAAATTAGGAAATTTCAATGAGCGAATTAGCCAAAGATATTATCCCCGTAAGTATTGAGGACGAATTAAAAACCTCTTACCTTGACTATGCCATGTCGGTTATCGTTGGGCGTGCATTGCCTGATGTGCGTGACGGTTTAAAGCCGGTTCATCGCCGTGTACTATTTTCAATGGATCAAAATAGCAATACCTATAATAAACCACACGTAAAATCAGCCCGTGTGGTGGGTGATGTTATCGGTAAATATCACCCGCATGGTGACTCTGCGGTGTATGACACTATTGTGCGTATGGCACAACCGTTCTCATTACGTTATATGTTAGTTGACGGGCAGGGTAACTTTGGCTCAATTGACGGTGATGCACCGGCGGCAATGCGTTATACCGAAGTGCGTATGCAAAAAATTACGCAGGAATTATTAACCGATCTTGATAAAGAGACAGTGGATTTCTCGCCAAACTACGATGGCAAAGAGATGATTCCTGACGTACTTCCAACCAAAATTCCTGCCTTATTGGTAAACGGTTCTTCCGGGATTGCAGTGGGTATGGCAACCAATATTCCGCCTCACAATTTAGGCGAAGTGCTGGATGGCTGCTTGGCATACATTGATAATGAAAATATTAGTGTTGAAGAGTTAATGCAATACATTCCGGGGCCGGATTTCCCAACGGGAGCAATTATCAATGGTCGCAAAGGGATTGAAGAAGCTTATCGTACCGGTCGTGGTAAAGTTTATGTGCGTGCGAAAGCAAGTGTGGAAACTACCGATAAAGGCCGTGAGCAAATTGTGGTTACCGAGCTGCCGTACCAAGTGAATAAAGCCAAACTCATCGAAAAAATTGCCGAGCTTGTAAAAGATAAGAAAATCGAAGGCATTAGTAAAATTGATGATTATTCGGACAAAAAAGGTATCTCAATTGTTATTGAAATCAAACGTGATGCAGTGGGCGAAGTGGTGTTAAATCACCTTTATTCTTTAACCCAAATGCAAGTCACCTTTGGTATCAACATGGTTGCCCTTGATAACGGTCAGCCAAAAGTGTTGAATTTACAGCAAATTATCGAAGCCTTTGTGAAACACCGCCGCGAAGTCGTTACTCGCCGTACGATTTTTGAATTACGCAAAGCGCGTGAACGTGCACATATTTTAGAAGGTTTAGCGATTGCATTAGCGAATATTGATCCTGTTATTGAATTAATCCGTGCCTCAAAAACGGCTGAAGAAGCGCGTGAAGGCTTATTAGCTCGCCCTTGGGCATTAGGAAATGTTGCCCCAATGTTAGAAGCCGCAGGGGTGGATGCCTCTCGTCCGGAAGATTTACCGGAAAACTTAGGCGTACGTGATGGTCAATATTATTTATCAGAAGCCCAAGCCCGTGCGATTTTGGAATTACGTTTACACCGTTTAACAGGCTTAGAACACGAAAAAATCGTTGAAGAATACAAAGAGTTACTCACTGAAATTGGCGAATTATTGCGTATTTTAAACAGTGCTGAGCGTTTAATGGAAGTAATTCGTGAGGAATTAGAGCTGGTTAAGGCGACCTTTAACGATGAACGTCGTACTGAAATTACCGCAGCCTCTGGCGACATTAACATTGAAGATTTAATTGCCCAAGAAGATGTGGTAGTAACACTTTCTCACGCAGGCTATGTGAAATATCAACCGTTATCTGACTACGAAGCTCAACGCCGTGGTGGTAAAGGTAAGTCTGCAACGAAAATGAAAGAAGACGACTTTATCGAAAAACTATTGGTGGCCAACACTCATGATACGATCCTCTGCTTCTCAAGCCGCGGTCGTTTATATCAGTTAAAAGTGTATCAATTACCGCAAGCCAGCCGCGGTGCACGTGGTACGCCGATTGTGAATATTCTGCCGTTAGTGAAAGAAGAAAACGAACGCATTACCGCGATTCTCCCGATTCCAAACGGCGAATTCTCAGCAGATAAATTTATCTTTATGGCAACCGCAAGTGGTGTGGTGAAAAAAGTTTCGTTAGATGCATTCAGCAACGTCAGATCAAGCGGTCTAATTGCATTAAAACTTCGCGAAGGCGATGAATTAATCGGTGTGGACATCACAGACGGCGAAAGCGAAATTATGTTGTTCTCGGCACAAGGTCGAGTGGTTCGCTTTGCAGAAAAAGCCGTGCGTGCAATGGGCCGTACCGCAACAGGTGTACGTGGTATCAAACTTGCTACTACCGAAATTTCAAGTGATGAAATTGAAGACGCAGAAATCATCGAAATTGAAAATGAGGAAGCGGAAGATTCAACCAGCGTGAGCCTAGACACCGACCGCGTGGTTTCATTGGTCATTCCTCGCACCGAAGGCGATATTTTAACTGTCACCCAAAACGGCTACGGTAAACGTACCGTCATTGGCGAATATCCGGTGAAATCTCGTGCAACAAAAGGTGTGGTTTCTATCAAAGTGAATGAACGTAATGGTAAAGTGGTTGCGGCAGTTCAGGTGTTTGATACCGACCAAATTATGCTGATTACCGATGCCGGCACACTAGTTCGCACAAGGGTTGCTGAAGTCAGCCTAGTTGGACGAAATACCCAAGGCGTTCGCATTATTCGTACCGCAGAAGATGAACATGTTGTGAGTTTAGAACGAGTGTGCGAGCCTGAAGAAGATGATGAAAACATCGAAGCAGTTGAAAACGCGGAAAATGTAGAAACATCAACAGAAGAATAATCTCACTCAAACAAGCGGTCGTTTTTTCAGAGAATTTTGCAAATAAACAATGTGCAAAAATTTGGGGAAATTCGACCGCTTTAGTATACGAGTAATATTAGGAACAAATAAATGGCAACTATTCAACAAAGAGCAGAACTCCAGCGTCAAATCTGGCGAATTGCAAACGAAGTTCGTGGAGCGGTAGATGGTTGGGATTTTAAGCAATATGTATTAGGCACATTGTTTTACCGATTTATTAGTGAAAATTTTGCAGAATATATCGCTAACGGTGATGAAAGTGTTGATTATTCTACCTATTCCGATGAAGAAATTGATGCATTTGGCATTAAAGAAGATGCGATTAAAACCAAAGGCTATTTTATTTATCCAAGTCAGTTATTTAAAAATGTAGCAAAAACTGCACACCAAAATCAGGCACTCAATACTGAATTGGCTGAGATTTTTGAGGCTATTGAAAGTTCTGCTGTAGGTTATCCATCGGAACAAGATATTAAAGGCTTATTTGCTGATTTTGATACAAGATCAAGTAAATTGGGCAGTAGTGTCAGTGAAAAAAGTAAACGTCTTGCTGCGGTATTAAAAGGCGTAGCGGAACTCGATTTTGGTCGTTTTGAAGATAATCAAATTGATTTGTTTGGTGATGCTTATGAGTTTCTGATTTCAAACTATGCAGCAAATGCTGGTAAATCTGGTGGAGAGTTTTTCACTCCGCAAAATGTGTCTAAATTGATTGCACAACTAGCTTTATATGGACAAACTACTGTTAATAAAATTTATGATCCGGCTTGTGGTTCTGGCTCGTTATTACTACAAGCGAAAAAACAATTTGATGATCACGTGATTGAAGAAGGCTTCTTTGGGCAAGAGATCAATCATACCACCTACAACCTCGCTCGTATGAATATGTTTTTGCATAATATCAATTATGACAAATTCCATATTGAATTGGGCGATACGCTGATCAACCCAAAATTAAAAGATGATAAACCTTTTGATGCGATTGTATCTAATCCGCCTTATTCGATTAAATGGATTGGTTCTGATGACCCAACATTAATTAATGATGAGCGTTTTGCACCGGCGGGTATTCTCGCACCGAAATCCAAAGCCGATTTTGCCTTTATTCTGCACGCCTTAAATTATCTTTCAGCAAAAGGGCGTGCTGCGATTGTCACTTTCCCCGGTATTTTCTATCGTAGCGGTGCAGAGCAAAAAATTCGTCAATATCTCATTGAGCAAAATGTTGTAGAAACCGTAATTGCACTACCGCCAAATCTTTTCTTTGGCACAAGTATTGCAACGAATATTTTAGTGCTTTCCAAGCATAAAACTGATACAAAAACCCAGTTTATTGATGCAAGCGAACTGTTTAAGAAAGAAACCAACAATAATGTACTAACCGATGAGCATATTGCTGAAATTCTCCAACTTTTTTCTGATAAAGCCGATGTGGATCATTTAGCAAAATCAGTCGATAATCGCAAAATTGCGGATAATGAGTACAATCTTGCGGTAAGCTCTTATGTCGAACAAAAAGATACCCGAGAAGTGATTAACATTACTGAACTCAATGCCGAAATTAGTGAAACGGTGGCAAAAATTGACCGCTTGCGGAGGGAAATTGATGAAATAGTGGCGGAGATTGAAAACGGATAAATGATTAGAGGGCGGATATAATCCGCCCCTACAAAAATAGATAAATATTCCCAAAATCAGGATTATCATCGTAGCAGCGAATCATATTCGCCCTAAGACATAAAAACAAGCGGTATAAAAATCAGAAAAATTTGCAAATAATTATAAATATGAAGCAGCAGAAACTTTGGAAAAGTTTTAATGAACAACTCGATCTTTTACAAGAAAGAGGGCTATTGATTAATGACGAAAAGAAAGCTTTAGGCTACTTGAAAAGTCTTGGTTATTATCGGCTAAGTGGGTATCTGTATTCTTTTCGACAAATAGATCCAGGCAATCCTAAAAATCGGCTAGATCAGTTTATTCCTAATAGCCGTTTTGAAGATGTAAAAGCATTGTATATTTTTGACAAAAAGCTCAGACAGTTAGCACTTGATGCTTTAGAACGTATTGAAATTGCTTTAAGAGTGAGTATTGCCTATGAATTAGGTAAATATGAACCATTAGTTCATCAAAAATCACAGTATTTTGAACCGCACTTTGAACATCAAAAATGGTTAGATAAATATCAAAATCTAATCAATAGAGAATCAGAAAGTAGTTTTGTTAAGCATCATTTAGAACATTATGGCGATTTACCGATTTGGGCAGCCAGCGAAGTATGGGATTTCGGCACAATGTCGATGCTTTACAAGGGAATGTTATCGAAAGATAAAGACCGCATTGCCAAAATTTATCACTTAAAAGACGGGAAACATTTACAAACGCATTTGCACGCTTTTAATTTTATCCGAAATGTCTCCGCTCATCATAGCCGCTTGTGGAATAAGCCGATTATTTTCAAAGCAAATCTGAAAGGCTTACAAGATGCACAATGGAAACAGCTTAATGTTGCTCAGCCTTTTGTCTATTTTTGTTTAATGAAGCGTATGTTAGATGTGATTTGCCCAAATTCAACTTGGGGAGCAAGATTTTTGGCACTTTTGGAAGAATTTCCCAATGTTGAAAATGATGCGATTAATTTACAACAAATGGGTATTGTGACAGATTTGAGTCAGTGGAAATTATGGCAGAAAGCCTAAAAAGAAAGCCCCCAACCTTGTAGTTCCAACCTCGTGGGTTGGCAAAGCTAGGGGAGTTATTGGGGGTCATTATACTGAAATGGATCAAAAGGTCAATAATTTAAATTGTCAAGACTTGAAAAACGGTTGAAATTTTATCAAAGGTTATCATCGTAGGGGTGAATTACATTCGCCACAATCTAAAACAAGCGGTATAAAAATCAGGAAAATTTGCAAAATGAGTAATCAAATTATTGAGAAATTATTAAATGGGGCTGAGGTTGAGTGGAAGCCTTTGGGGGAAGTTTGTCATTCGATAAAAACAGGTTTAAATCCAAGACAATTTTTTACATTAAATACACCTGATGCAACTAATTACTATGTAACAATTAGAGAATTACAAAATCATAAAATCATTTTTACTGATAAAACTGATAAATTAAATGATGAAGCGTTGAAATTATGTAATAACCGTTCTAATTTAGAAATTGGAGATATTTTATTTTCTGGAACAGGGACTATTGGAAATGTAGCACTGATTGACAAAGAACCTAGGAATTGGAATATCAAAGAAGGAGTTTATGCCATAAAACCAAAGAAGAATATAATTTTGCCTAAATTCCTTTTATATCTTTTTGAAATAGATTTCATTAGAAAAGATTTTTTAAGTAAATCTGCTGGAGGTACGGTTAAAAGTGTTCCAATGAAGGAATTAGCTAAAATAATAATCCCAATCCCCCCACTCTCAACCCAAGAAAAAATTGTAAAAACACTTGACAAATTCACTGAGCTGGAAGCTACGCTGGAAGCTGAATTAGCACTGCGGAAAAAACAATATCAATATTACCGAGAAACCCTATTGACATTCCCGCAAGATTTAGATAGGGGGGGGTATAATGACATCACCAAAGCCTTGTACCACAGTGGTCAAGTGGTGTTTAAGGCTTTGGGGGAAGTTGGTGAGTTAATTCGTGGAAATGGATTACAGAAAAAAGATTTTACTGAAAGTGGAGTACCTGCAATTCATTATGGGCAGATTTATACTTATTATAGTACTTTTGCAGATAAAACGAAGTCTTTTGTTTCTGTTGAATTAGCCAAAAAACTCAAAAAAGCCAGAAAAGGCGATGTGTTAATTGCGGGGACAAGTGAAAACATTGAAGATGTAATGAAACCATTAGGTTGGTTAGGCGATGAAATAGTTTTTTCAGGTGATATGTTTGCATTTAGACCTAATAATGATTTAGAAACAAAATATCTTACCTATTTATTGCAAACAGAACGTTTTGCAAAATATAAAGAAAAATATGCACAAGGAACAAAAGTCATTCGCCTTAATTCAAATAATTTTTTGAAATATGAGATTCCTGTTCCTTCATTAACAGAACAACAAAAAATTGTCAAAATTTTAGATAAATTCGATCGCTTGACTAATTCTATCAGCGAAGGATTACCGAAAGAAATTGCGTTAAGACGGAAACAGTATGAGTATTATCGGGAGCAGTTGTTGGATTTTCCTAAATAATAAGGTAGTAAGATTATGAGTAAAGATTTGACTGAAATTGCAACAATGCTAAGGGACAAACAGCAGAAAGTTCAACTCATTTACGCGTTTAATGGTTCAGGTAAAACAAGGCTTTCAAGAGCATTTAAAGAATTAGTTTCCCCCAAGAATCATAGTGAATTTGCAAGAAATGACATTCTTTACTATAACGCATTTACTGAAGATCTGTTTTATTGGGATAATGATTTAAATGAAGATAGTCAGCCTAAGTTGAAAATTCAGCCAAATAGTTTCACCAACTGGGTATTAAAAGATCAGGCTCAAGACCAAAATATTATTACTCATTTTCAACGCTATACCAATGATAAACTGACACCAAAATTTAGCGAGGACTTTAATGAAGTTACCTTTTCTTTTACTAGAGGTAATGATGAAGTAGAAGATAATATTAAAATTTCAAAAGGAGAAGAAAGTAATTTTGTATGGAGTGTTTTTTACTCGCTACTTAAATCAGTAATCGAAGAGTTGAAAATGGACGAGAGTGATCGTTCCACTCAAGATTTTAATAAGTTGCAGTATATTTTTATAGATGATCCAGTTAGCTCATTAGATGAAAATCATCTAATACAATTAGCAATTGATTTAGCAGATTTAACTAAGTCTGTAAGTGGTTTAAAATTTGTAATCTCTACGCATAACACATTGTTTTATAATGTTTTATATAATGAATTAGGTTTAAAAAATGGTTATTTTCTTAAAAAGCATGATGATGGCAGTTTTGAGCTAGATGAGAAAAAAGGAGATTCCAATAAAGCATTTTCTTATCATTTATTTTTAAAGAAGACTATTGAAGAGGCTATTATAAATAGAGAGATTCAAAAGTATCACTTTACTTTGTTACGAAATCTTTATGAAAAAACTGCTAACTTTTTGGGTTATGCAAAATGGTCTGAATTGTTGCCAGATGAGAAAGAGTTATATACTAGACAAGTTAATCGATTTAGCCATTCAACATTAACCGACGATGAAGTGGCAGAGCCAACAGAAGCTGAAAAGAATATTGTAGTCTATTTATTAAATCATTTAATTGATAATTATAGCTATTGGAAGGATGTAAATAATGAACCTTGAAACAACTCCCATCACAGAAACCAATAATTTCATCGTTTTAGATAAATATGAAACAATCGAGAAGCCAAGTTCTTATCAAACCGAAGCCGATTTAGAGCAAGAGCTGATCGCCGATTTGCAGTTTCAAGGTTATGAATATCGCCCTGATTTAAATAGCCAAGAAAAATTGCTAATGAATGTGCGTGAGCAGTTGGAAAAATTAAATAATGTGCGTTTTTTAGATTCGGAATGGAAACGTTTTGTTGATGAATATCTCGATAAATCCTCAGAAAGTATTATCGAGAAAACCCGAAAAATTCATCAAGATCATATCTATGATTTTGTGTTTGATAATGGGCGGATTCAAAATATCTATTTGTTAGATAAAAAAGAGATTGCTCGTAATAAAGTGCAAGTTATCAATCAATTTGAACAAAAAGGTGAATATCTTAATCGCTATGATGTGACTATTCTTGTGAATGGCTTGCCGTTAGTCCAAATTGAGTTGAAAAAGCGTGGCGTAGCCATTCGAGAAGCCTTTAACCAAATTCATCGTTATAGCAAAGAGAGTTTCAATTCAGAAAATTCACTGTTTAAATTTCTGCAAGTTTTTGTTATTTCTAACGGCACAGATACCCGTTATTTTGCCAACACCACTAAGCGAGATAAAAACAGTTTTGATTTTACGATGAACTGGGCAAAATCAGATAATACGCTGATTAAGGATTTAAAAGATTTCACTGCTACGTTTTTCCAAAAAAATACTCTACTTAATGTGTTGATCAATTATTCGGTTTTTGATGTAAGCAACACATTATTGATTATGCGCCCGTATCAAATTGCGGCAACCGAGCGGATTTTATGGAAAATCCAAAATACCCATTTAACTAAAAATTGGGGAAACTTAGAAAGCGGAGGTTATATTTGGCATACCACAGGTTCAGGTAAAACGCTCACCAGCTTTAAAGCGGCACGTCTTGCCACCGAATTGGATTTTATAGATAAAGTGTTCTTCGTAGTAGATAGAAAAGATCTGGATTACCAAACAATGAAAGAGTATCAACGTTTTTCCCCTGATAGTGTAAATGGTTCGGAAAGTACATTAGGTTTAAAACGTAATCTTGAAAAAGATGACAATAAAATTATTGTCACCACAATTCAGAAACTCAATAATTTAATGAAATCTGAAAATGATTTGGCAATTTATTCTCAACCGGTCGTCTTTATTTTTGATGAGTGTCATCGATCTCAATTTGGCGAGGCCCAAAAGAATTTAAAGAAAAAGTTTAAAAAATTCTGCCAGTTTGGATTTACTGGTACGCCGATTTTTGCCGATAATGCATTAGGGGCGGAAACAACAGCAACTGTATTTGGTTCACAATTACATTCCTATGTGATTACCGATGCAATTCGTGATGAAAAAGTGCTGAAATTTAAGGTAGATTACAATAATGTTCGCCCGAAATTCCAAGATATTGAAACAGAAAAAAATCCGGAAAAACTGACCGCACTTGAAACCAAAGAAGCCTTATTGCACCCCAAAAGGATTGAGGAAATTACCCAATATATTTTGACCCATTTTAATCAAAAAACACACCGCTTAAATACCACCGGCAAAGGCTTTAATGCAATGTTTGCGGTAAGTTCCGTTGATGCGGCAAAAGCCTATTACGAGCAGTTCAAAATTCAACAACAAGCGGTACAAAATCCGTTAAAAATTGCAACGATTTTCTCGTTTGCCGCCAATGAAGAACAAAATGCGATAGGTGAAATTGTTGATGAAACCTTTGAGCCAACGGCAATGAATAGCTCAGCAAAAGAATTTTTGACATCGGCAATCAATGATTACAATCAGTTATTTAAAACCAATTATGGAGTAGAAAGCAAAGAATTCCAAAATTACTACCGTGATTTGGCGATGAGAGTTAAAAATCAAGAAGTGGATTTATTGATTGTAGTCGGCATGTTTTTAACCGGTTTCGATGCCCCTAAACTGAATACGTTATTTGTGGATAAAAATCTACGTTATCACGGTTTAATACAAGCCTTTTCCCGTACAAACCGTATTTATGATGCAACAAAGCCATTCGGGAATATTGTCACTTTCCGTAATTTAGAGCAAGATACGATAGATGCCATTACTTTGTTTGGGAATACAAATACTCGAAATATCGTATTAGAGCGTAGTTTCAAAGAATATATGGACGGTTATCAAGATACTAATGGAAATTATCATCGAGGTTATCGAGAGGTTGTTAAGGCACTACAAATGACATTCCCAGATCCGACTCAGCTTGACACCGAGGAAGATAAAAAAGCCTTTACCAAACTATTTAGCGAGTATCTGCGTTTGGAAAATGTGTTGCATAATTACGATGAATTTTACGTATTAAAAAACACCACATATCCAGACAATGCATTGAAAGAGCCTGAAGGCCTATATCTTCCGAACAATAATGTGATTTTATCTGATAGGCAGCTACAAGATTATCGTTCTGCCTATAACGATGTTCGTGAATGGAAAAGGAAACAAACTCAAAACGGCAATGCGGAAAAATCTCAAATTGATTGGAGCGATGTCGTTTTTGAAGTCGATCTATTAAAATCCCAAGAGATCAATTTAGATTATATTTTAGAGTTGATCTTTGAACATAATAAGAAACTCAAAAACAAACCAGCATTGATTGAAGAAATTCGCCGAACAATTCGTGCGAGCATTGATAATCGAGCAAAAGAAAGTCTGGTTGTTGATTTTATCCATCAAACCGATTTAGATAAAATTCCTGATAAAGCAACTATCATTGATGAATTTTTCCGCTTTGCTCAGCAAGAGCAAAAAAGAGAAGCGGATAGCTTAATTGATAGCGAAAGTTTAAATATAGATGCAGCAAAACGGTATATAATGACCTCTCTCAAACGAGAATATGCTAGCGAAAATGGGACAGATTTAAATGATCTTCTACCTAAAATGAGCCCGTTAAATCCACAATATAAGACTAAAAAACAGACGGTTTTTCAGAAAATCGTGGCTTTTGTAGAGAAGTTTAAAGGGATTGGCGGATTTTTATCTTAAAGTATATATGGGTTATGTCCCATCCTTCTTTTATAATCAAGCAATTTAAAATTTGTAACATCATTCTGATATAGAAAACTATGGCATTACTTAATTTATCCAACGCCTATTTAGGCTTTGGCGATCATCCTTTATTAGATCACACCGAATTACACATTGAGCCGGGCGAGCGGGTTTGCTTGGTCGGGCGCAACGGGGCGGGCAAATCAACTTTAATGAAAGTGCTTGCCGGCGAAGTGCAGCTTGATGACGGCAAGTTAATTTTTGAAAAAGATATTGTGGTGGCTCGTCTTGAGCAAGACCCACCTCGTCATATTCAAGATACGGTGTTTGACTATGTAGCGGAAGGTATCGCCCATTTAAGTGATCTTTTAAAGCAATATCACCACATTTCGCAGCAAATGCTGACCAATTACAGCGATGAGTTGTTGGCAAAATTGTCCCATATTCAAGCCCAATTAGAACATAACAACGGCTGGCAGTTTGAAAATCGGATTCAAGACACCTTGAAATTATTGGAGCTTGATCCTGAAAAACGCCTATGCGAATTATCGGGAGGTTGGGTTCGCCGTGCCGCTCTTGCTCGTGCCTTAGTGGCTGATCCGGATATTTTATTATTAGACGAGCCGACTAACCACTTGGATGTGGAAGCGATCACGTGGCTTGAAGATTTATTGCTCAATTTTAAAGGCTCGATCATCTTTATTTCCCACGACCGTTCGTTTATCCGCAAAATGGCGACCCGTATTGTGGATTTAGACCGCGGCAAATTGGTTTCTTATCCGAGCAATTACGATCAATATTTGGCAGAAAAAGCCGAAGATTTACGGGTTGAAGCTTTACAAAATGAGTTGTTTGACAAGAAACTCGCCCAAGAAGAAGTTTGGATTCGCCAAGGCATTAAGGCTCGCCGTACGCGTAATGAAGGGCGTGTGCGTGCGTTAAAAGCCTTGCGGGAAGAACGCCGTAACCGCCGTGAGGTGCAAGGTACTGCGAAAATTCAGCTCGACCAAACTGCACGCTCCGGCAAAATTGTGTTTGAGCTTGAAAATGCAAGTTATGAAATTGAGGGCAAAACGTTGCTCAAAAACTTTACAGCAACGATTCAACGTGGCGATAAAATTGCTTTAGTTGGTCCGAACGGTTGTGGTAAAACGACTTTCATTAAGCTCTTGTTAGGCGAATTACAGCCAACTTCTGGTTCAATTCGCTGCGGTACAAAATTAGAGGTTGCCTATTTCGACCAGTACCGTGCTGAGTTGGATTTAGAAAAAACCGTAATGGATAACGTGGCTGATGGCAAACAAGATGTGGAAGTTAATGGCGTGAAACGCCATGTGTTGGGCTATCTGCAAGATTTCCTCTTCCCACCGAAACGGGCGATGACCCCGGTGAAAGCCTTGTCGGGTGGGGAACGTAACCGTTTGTTATTGGCAAAATTATTGCTGAAACCGAATAATTTATTGATTCTGGACGAACCGACCAATGATTTGGATGTGGAAACGCTAGAGCTGTTGGAAGAGATGCTTGCCGATTATCAAGGCACGTTGCTGGTGGTGAGCCACGACCGTCAATTTATTGATAACACGGTGGAAGAGTGCTACTTCTTTGAAGGCAACGGCGTGCTGAATAAATATATCGGCGGCTATTTTGATGCGAAACAGCAGCAAGATAATTACCACGCTACCCGTGCAGATAATTTGCAAAATTCCGCTAAAAAAGAACCGCTTGCAGCAGAACAACCGAAGCAAGAAAAGCCAAAAAATGAAGCGAAAAAGGTCAAGCTTTCTTACAAAGACCAACGTGAGCTGGATGAGTTGCCTGCAAAAATGGAAGCCTTAGAAGCCGAAATTGAAGCTCTGCAAACCGAGGTAAACAGTGCTGATTTCTTTGCTAAAGATCAGGCTTACACTCAAGCGAAATTACAGCAGCTTGCGGATACAGAACTCGCGTTAGAGCAAGCCTTTGAGCGTTGGGAAGAGTTGGAAAATATTAAAAATGGGAACGTTTAAAATGGCAGAGAGAATCGACAACTACGAACAGCGCTTTGGTGGCATTGGTCGCCTTTATACGCCTGAGGGGCTGGAAAAGCTACGCCGTTCGCATATTTGTGTAATTGGCATTGGTGGCGTGGGGTCTTGGGCGGTAGAAGCTTTGGTTCGTTCGGGCATCGGAAAAATTACCATGATTGATATGGATGATATTTGTGTGACCAACATCAATCGCCAAATTCATGCAATGAGTGGCACGGTGGCTCAGCTGAAAACCGAGGCAATGAAAGAACGCATTGAGCGAATTAACCCTGAATGTGCGGTGGAGATTATTGATGATTTTATCACCCCTGAAAATATTCCGGACTACCTTAATCGTGACTATGATTATGTAATTGATGCGATTGACTCGGTGAAAACTAAGGCGGCTTTAATTGCTTACTGTAAGCGTAATAAAATCAAATTAATTACTACCGGCGGGGCCGGAGGGCAGACTGACCCAACACAAATTCGGATTACCGATTTAAGCAAAACCGTGCAAGATCCTCTGGCGGCAATGGTTCGTGCCTTATTGCGTAAAGAGTATGGATTTAGCAATAAAAGTAAATTTGGTGTGGAATGTGTTTCATCTACTCAGCAATTAATTTTCCCGAAAATGGGGGAGGGTTGTGAAATTTCCGCTACAATGAATTGTGCCAACGGCTTTGGTGCGGTAACAATGGTCACTGCAACTTTCGGTTTTTTTGCGGTTAGCCGTGTAATTGATAAACTATTGAAGTAACAAGCGGTCTTATTTGAAGAATATCTTGCAAAAAAGGAGCGAAAATGGCAGTACACAGAGTAAACCCGAAAGGTAGTATGGAGCAGCTTTCCCATTTGGAAATGCAATTATTGGCAAAAAATACGCAAGGGAATTTATATCAACTTTATCGTAATTGCTCATTAGCAGTCCTGAATTCAGGAGCTCATACGGATGACAGTCGAGCCTTGTTAAATCAGTATCCTGATTTTGAAATCCGCCTACTCACTCGTGAAAAAGGCGTATCGCTGGAGTTACATAACCCACCGGAAAGTGCCTTTGTTGATGGCAAGATGATCTTAAATATTCAATACCATCTTTTTGCGGTGTTAAGGGATATTGTGTTTGTTAATGCGTTGAAAAATACGATCCGACCGTTTGAAGAAACCTCTTTGGAGACTTTAACAACCAATACGGTATTTTCAATTTTGCGTAATGCAAAAGCGATTGAAATGAATACTGATCCAAATTTAGTTGTGTGCTGGGGCGGCCATTCTATCAATGAAATCGAATACCAATATTGCCGCGCAGTAGGGCAAGAATTTGGCTTGCGTGAACTTAATATTGTGACCGGCTGTGGTGCTGGGGTGATGGAAGCTCCGATGAAAGGAGCGGCAATCGGCCATGCTAATCAGCGTTATAAAAATGGGCGTTTTATTGGGATTACTGAGCCATCGATTATTGCTTCTGAGCCACCTAACCCGATTGTTAATGAATTGGTGATTATGCCGGATATTGAAAAACGCTTAGAAGCCTTTGTGCGTTTGGGACATGCGATTGTAGTTTTTCCGGGTGGTCCGGGTACGTTGGAAGAATTACTTTATATTATCGGTATTAAATTAAATCCGGCGAATCATGCACAAAAATTACCGCTTATCTTAACAGCCCCGAAGGAGTCGGCAGAATATTTTTACGCTATTGATAAATTTATTGGCAAGGTATTGGGTGAGGAAGCTCGTAGTTTGTATGAAATCATTATTGATGATCCGGTTTTGGTTGCACGTAAAGTGAAACAATCTATGTATGAAGTTAAAAATAGCCGTTATGAAAGTGGCGATGCTTACAGTTTTAATTGGTCGTTAAAGATTGAAGAAGATTTTATCAAGCCGTTTATTCCAACTCATGAGAATATGGCGAATTTGGACTTGAGTCTAAATCAGCCTTCAGAGAAGTTAGCAGCGAATTTACGTCGTGCTTTTTCCGGCATTGTAGCAGGGAATATTAAGCCGGAAACTTCAGACTTAATTGAAAAATACGGTGTATTTAAATTGCACGGTGATAAGGCTTTAATGGAGAGTATTGATCAGCTGCTAGAAAATTTTATCGTTCAGCATCGTATGAAGATACCGACAGGAGACGCTTATCAACCATGCTACGAAATTATAAAAAATTAAGCTGATAGAGACAGATTTATGTATTTAAAGCAGATTGAAATTTCAGGTTTTCGTGGTATTAATCGCTTATCTCTCCCTTTACTTCCCAATATGGTATTAATTGGTGAGAATGCATGGGGAAAATCAAGCTTAATTGATGCCCTTAGCCTGATTTTTAATCTTGAAAATGAGTTATATCAGTTTACTTTTAAAGATTTTCATATCCAATATTCTCAAACGCCTAAGCAAGTGCAAGATATTGAACTTGTGTTTACTTTTTCTGAAGAACAGGTAGATGAGCATTTATCGGAAAGATTTTCTCCTTATCTCTCGTTCTTTTTTTCTTTAAATGAGCAGTTGCGGCAATTGTCGCTAAAAGTCAGCGGTAAATTAACCAAAGATAGTGTGATAACTGAATATCATTTTGTCGATCACCATTTAAAACCGATTTCACTTAATCAATCTGAAAAACTTATTAAGCGTTTTATTCGGCAACATTCGGTTTACCGCCTACGTGATGCACGTTTGAATAAGCGGGTACATGATGAGCTACTTCTACAGAGTCACTATGAGAATCAAGATGAGTTTCAACGAGAGCTAAGTGCACTTTCCTCGCTTTTGAAATATTATTTTCTAACGGCTCAAAGTCGTACTTTGATGAAAACCGGTATGCAAGATACCAGCTTATGGTGGGAAAAGGTGAAATCGCTATGTTTGCGTCTTAAGCAGAATGAGATCCTAAGAGAGAAAGTTCAACACCATATTTCAGCATTATTTTTGTTCAATCAAGAAGCTAATAGCATAGATAAGCCGATTATCCTATTTGAAGATCTTAATGCTCAATTACACCCTAGAATGATCGCGATTTTTTGGGAATTGCTAAGCTTGTTACCAAGCCAACGTATTACCACAACCAATTCAATGGAGGTGGTTTCTCAAGTGCCTTTAAAAGAAATTTGCCGTCTGGTTCGCTATCAAGATCATACTCAGGCTTATCTTTTAGATAGAAGCCATCTTGGTAGAGATGATTTGCGGAAATTGACCTTCCATATTCATCATAACCGCGGCTTGGTTTTATTTGCTCGAGCGTGGATTTTAGTAGAAGGCGAAACAGAAGTATGGATTCTAAGCGAGCTGGCAAGATTGCTTGAGATTAATTTGGAAATGGAAGGTATCAAAATTGTCGAATTTGCCCAATGTGGGCTACGTCCGCTTATCAAATATGCAAGAGCAATGGGGATTGAATGGTATGTTTTAACCGATGGTGATGAGGCAGGGAAGCGTTATACAGAAACAGTTAAAAGTATGGACGAAGATTTTTCTAAGCGCTTGACTACTTTGCCACAAAAGGATATTGAACATTTCTTCTATAAAGCGGGGTTACGCAATGTATTTGTCCGTTTAGCAAATTGGCGCTCACAAGAAAAATTTCCGATATCTTATATTATTAAACGAGCTATCCAACAGACATCAAAGCCCGATTTAGCGATTGCTTTATCTAATGAAATGCGAAATCGAAGTGAACATTCCGTTCCGCCTTTATTTAAAAAATTGTTTATAGATGTGCTAGCGTTGATAAATAAGGAGAGTCAATTGAATACAAGCGGTTAAATTTAGCAAAAAATTTGCAAATTTTAACCGCTTATTATCAGTTAAGCTTGAGCTTTATTGATTAAGAACTGAGTCAATAAAGAAACCGGGCGACCTGTTGCCCCTTTGGCTGCACCTGATTTCCAAGCAGTACCTGCGATATCAAGATGTGCCCAGGTATATTTTTTGGTGAAGTTAGATAAGAATTGTCCTGCGGTAATCGCCCCACCTAAACGCCCGCCGATGTTGGCTAAATCAGCAAAGTTCGATTTAAGCTGCTCTTGGTATTCCTCGCCAAGAGGCAAACGCCATGCTTTGTCATCAGATTGATCTGCTGCATGTAATAATTCATTTGCCAAGCTATTAGAGGTACTCATCAAACCGCTGTTATGATTACCAAGAGCAATCATACAAGCGCCTGTTAAAGTGGCAATATCAATAACTAATTCCGGCTCAAAACGCTCAACATAGGTAAGAGTATCGCATAGTACCAAACGTCCTTCTGCATCGGTATTTAACACTTCAACTGTTAAGCCGGACATCGTAGTAAGAATATCGCCCGGGCGGTAAGCTTTACCATCTACTGCATTTTCACAACCGGCTAAAAGTCCAATGACATTAAGCGGTAATTTCATTTCAGCAACCGCTTTCATTGTGCCGTAAACACTTGCTGCACCGCACATATCATATTTCATTTCGTCCATTGCTTCAGCCGGCTTGATAGATAAACCACCTGAGTCGAAAGTTAAGCCTTTTCCAACCAGCACTATCGGCTTATCTTGAGGATTTGGGCTACCTTTATATTCAATGACTGCCAAGAATGCCTCATTTTCCGAAGCTCGAGAAACCGCTAAATAGGCGTTCATTCCCAATGTCGCCATTTCTGCTTCATTAATAATAGTTGTTGATATAGCTTCATATTCCTCCGCTAAGCCTTGAGCTAATTGGGATAAATATTTTGGATTGCAAACATTAGGTGGACAATTTGCTACATTTTTAGCACTTGTGATGCCTAATGCAACAGCTTTGCCGTGTTCTAATGCTCGTTCTGCATCGGCTAAATCTTTGCGATGGGCAACATTAAAAATTACGCGGCGTAACTCACGGCGCACTTCCGGCTTGATGCTTTTGAAATCGTTATAGGCATATTGGTTTTCTTGAATAGCCTCAACGGCAAATCGCACATTCCAATAAGGCGTTCTGGCTTTAACATGTAATTCTGTTAAAAAACAGACCATTTCCATTGAGCCGGTTTCATTAATTGCTTGAACGGTTTTTTGGATAATTTGTTTATATTGACGTTCGGTTAATTCTCGTTCTTTACCGCAGCCGACTAATAACACTCTATCAGCGGGTACATTCGGCACATTGTGTAATAAGAGAGTTTGGCCTGCCTTGCCTTCTAAATCACCTCGTCTGAGTAAGGCGCTGATATAGCCTTGACTTAATTTGTCAAGTTGTTCTGCAGAGGAAGACAAGCGTCTTGGTTCATAGACTCCAACGACCAAGCATGCTGTTCGTTGTTTTTCTACACTGCCGTTTTTTACACTAAATTCCATTATTATCTCCTTTTAAGTGAGCTAAAATTGCGGTTAACTTAACGATTAATGAGTTAAATTACAAGTAGTTATAGCGGAAAATATACCCTTAAATATAAATTTTAAACAGATTATTGTTTAAGGTTGAAATTTTGCTAAATTTTGTTGTCAAAAAAGGCGATTTGACTTGTTTGTAGGGCTGCTTACTTTATACTAGCAGGGGATTTTGATACCGAATGGAAGAGTGGAGAGAACATGAAACGGTTGTTTAGAAAGAGCCTGATTATCGGCATAGCCGGATTATTTATGCACACATTAGCTGTTGCAAATGAAGAGGCGAACATTACACGTTATGAGCAGGCAAAAGTACGTCTATCTTACGAAGGCAGTGTTGGAAATTTGCTTCAACAGTTATCTCAGCGTCTGAAAGTCGGTTTTATTGCCTATGATATTGATATTAATCGTAAAGTCGTCATCCAAAATGAGAATGAAACAGCGATTAAAATGATTCAAGAGCAGATTGAAAATCAGTTATCTGATGCGGATATTCGTTTTGAAAAAATTGGTAGTCGTCTTTTTATTGTTATCTCTGCCAAAGGTGGAGAGCCTTTAATAAAGGCTCCAACGCAAGGAGAGCAGTTTGTGGGCGATATTGTGTTTGAAAGCTCAGAGGAGAAAACAGAGATTGCTTCAAATGCCCCAGCTAATAATGCGAGCTCAAACCGATTACAAGAAATTTTTAATATTGCGACAGATAAAGCATCTTTAGCGGCAGTTAAAAATAAAAAAGCACCTCAATATAAAACGGTGAGCAAAGAGAATTTGGGGCTAAAAAATATTCGGGTAACGCCACTCGGTACATTTTTGATTTTTGAAAGCGATATTGAAGCAGCAAAATTTAAAGTAACAGGGCAGTTTGAAGAGATGGCACAAGGCGAAAATATTGTTGCAATTTTGCATCAAAACAGCAATCCGCCGGCTAAAATAGAAATAGAAAACGAGCAAGGCAAGAAATTAATTCTTGAAGTTCATGCTGTTCAATCTAAAACGCAGAAGAAAAAATGAAAACAGAGTGATAAAAGCGCACGGTTGAATCCGTGCGTTATTATTTTCAACGCGTGATTTTTTAGCGTAAAAAAGGTATCATTACCAGTTCATATAAGCATAGATTTAGTGGATTTTGCAAAATATTTGGAAAAAAAGACCGCTTGTATCTATTCGATTTTTAGGATTTTTAAACATAATAGAGATAAAAACCGTGATTTTAAGTCGATATTTAACCAAAGAGATATTTAAAAGCCAAGTAGCGATATTGTTTATCCTATTATTGATATTCTTCTGTCAACAATTAGTCAGAGTGTTAAGTTCTGCGGTCAGTGGTAAAGTACCGGCAGATTTAGTGGTTAGCCTATTAGGTTTAGGTATGCCGACTATGGCACAATTAATGCTGCCGTTATCGCTTTTTATTGCCTTACTATTAACGTTGGGGCGTTTTTATGCGGAAAGCGAAATTACGGTTATGCGCGCTTGCGGTATTGGACAAGGTTTATTGGTGAAAGCCGCGATGTTTTTGTCTATTTTTACCACCGCACTGGCGGTATATAACGTTTTTTGGCTTACTCCATGGGCAATTAATAAGCAAAGTGAAATCTTAGCAGAGGCAAAAGCAAACCCTCGCTTTGCAGCTCTTTCTGCCGGACAATTTATGTCTGCCGGTGGCTATGTTTTATTTATTGATAATATTAAAAATAATAACTTAAACGATATTTATGTTTTCCAACCTGAACAACAGAAAAAAAACAAGCCATCGGTTGTAGTTGCTGAAACAGGGACGTTACAAGGTTTACCTAACGGAGATCAAGTGCTGACCCTTTCAGAGAGTAAACGCTTTGAAGGGACGCCTCAAAGTGCGGATTTCCGTATTTCACATTTTGAGCATTATTCTGCTTATTTAGGCTATCAAGATGTTAATTCTGATGAAAAATTAGTTCAGCGTGCCAGTTTTACCCAATTAATGGAAAGTAAAACCCCTGAGGCAAAAGCAGAATTGCATTGGCGTTTAGCCTTGATTTTTGCTGTACCGCTGATGGCATTATTAGCCGTGCCGATGAGTAGTGTTAACCCTCGCCAAGGGCGTTTTGCTAAATTATTACCGGCACTATTGCTTTATTTAATCTATTTCTTACTACAAAGCTCGTTGAAATCTTCCGGTGCTTTAGGCAAAGTGAATCCTGAGATTTTAATGCCGGCAGTATCAATTGCATTTTTGCTGTTAGGCATTTTGCTCAATGTTTGGGATAGTAAATTTATGTCGAAATTACGTTATCGTTTTAGTGCTAAATCTTTTACCAATAAGGCGGTCGCATAATGAAACTTTTCTCAATGAATATTTTAGAACGCTATATCGGCAAAACGATTTTATCTGCTATTTTCTTAACCCTATTTATGCTTGTGGGGCTTGGTGCGATCATTAAATTTGTAGAAGAATTTCGTGATGTCGGGCGTGGTTCTTATGATGGTTTAAAAGCAGCCTATTACACTTTTTTGACCATCCCCCGAGATATCGAAACCTTTTTCCCGATTGCTGCTTTATTAGGTTCATTACTTGGCTTAGGTAATCTTGCCAGCCGTAGTGAATTGGTTGTTATGCAGGCTTCCGGTTTTTCCCGTTTTCGCATTGGTTTAGCGGTAATGAAAACCGCGTTACCCCTTGTGATTTTTACCATGATTATCGGTGAGTGGGGCGTGCCGCAAACAGAGCAATTTGCTCGTAATATGCGTTCTGTGGCACAAAGTGGCGGTTCAATGATCGCAACTAAAGACGGTTTTTGGGCGAAAGACGATAATTCTTTTATCTATATCAAACGTATCAATAATGAGAAAAGTCTGAGCAATATTCTTATTTACGAATTTGGTGAAGGTGAGCAAAAACGTGAGTTACAATCAGTGCTAAAAGCAGGATCGGCAAAATATGACGATGGCAAAGGTTGGATGCTTTCAAAAGTGGAAAAGTCGCAAGTAGGTGATAATCAAATTGAGCAGGCAAAACAGCCGGATCAAATTTGGCAAACCAGCCTTACACCAAGTAAGTTAGGTATTGTTTCACTTAAACCGGAATCGCTTTCTATCTCGGGATTAGCGGATTATGTTGGTTTCTTAAAAGATACCGGACAAGATTCAAAGCGTTTTGAAATTACCTTCTGGCGTAAGATTTTCCAGCCGATCTCAATGGCGGTGATGATGTTGCTTGCGATCTCCTTTATCTTCGGACCGCTTCGTAGTAGCACGATGGGAGCGAAGATAGTGATCGGTATCGTCGCCGGTTTTATGTTCTACGTTGCCAATATTGTGTTTGGCAACTTAAGTTTAATTGCCACTTGGCTACCCGTGCCGATTGGTGCCCTGATTCCAAGTTTGCTTTGCTTAATTGTCGTTTGGTGGCTGTTAAGCAAAAAACGTGATTAATATCTTTTAACAAGCGGTAATTTTTGCAAAATTTTTTGCAAAAACGACCGCTTGTATATTCTTTAAATTCTAATGCTTATGTCTGATTGTCGTTTCGTTCATTTAAAGGTTCACAGTGATTTCTCAATGATTAACGGTTTAGCCAAAGTGAAACCCTTAGTCAAAGCGGCGGTTGCCAATAATATGGTGGCGATGGGCTTAACCGATTTTACCAACTTTTGTGGCTTGGTTAAGTTCTATGGAGAAGCTTTAGGAGCTGGGATTAAGCCTATTATCGGGGCGGATATTTATGTACGTACTGAAGCGGGTAGCGAAGAATATTTTGAACTCACTTTACTTGCTAAAAATAATAAAGGCTATCACCATATTACCCAAATTCTTTCTCGTGCTTACCAAAGCGGTTATGTAGAATTTCCATTAGTAGAACGTGAGTGGCTTGCTGAACTAAATGAGGGCATTATTGTTCTGTCCGGCGGTCGAATGGGCGATGTGGGCAAGGCATTATTAAAAGAAAATCTGCATGAAGCGGCAGAAAAGCTGGCCTTTTATCAGCACTATTTTCCTAATCATTTCTATCTCTCTCTTTGTCGCACAGGGCGTACTGATGAAGAACGCTACATTAAACAAGCGGTCGAATTTGCACAAAAAAATGCAATTCCTCTGGTTGCGGTTAATGATGTCGTTTTTTTAAAAGAAGATGATTTCGACGCTCATGAAATCCGTGTAGCCATTCATGATAGCTTTACTTTAGATGATCCCAAACGCCCGAAAAAATATTCTTCAAAACAATATTTTCGTAGCGAAGAAGAGATGTGTCATTTGTTTGCCGATCTACCTAGTGCATTAGCAAATACGGTCGAAATTGCTAAACGTTGCTCGGTAACCGTTCGTTTAGGCGAATATTTTCTGCCTAATTTCCCAACGGGCGATCTTTCTACCGAAGATTTTTTAGTCAAAAAATCGCAAGAAGGCTTGGAAGAACGTTTGGAATTTCTATTTCCTGATCCTGAAATCCGTAAAGAAAAACGCCCTGTTTATGATGAACGTTTGCAGGTTGAGTTAGATGTAATCAATCAGATGGGCTTTCCGGGTTACTTTTTGATCGTGATGGAATTTATTCAATGGTCTAAAGATAATGATATTCCGGTTGGCCCGGGGCGTGGTTCGGGAGCGGGCTCGTTAGTGGCTTATGCACTAAAAATTACTGATTTGGATCCATTGGAATTTGACTTGCTTTTTGAGCGTTTCCTGAATCCGGAGCGTGTTTCTATGCCCGATTTTGATGTCGATTTCTGTATGGATGGGCGAGATCGTGTAATTGAGCATGTGGCAGAAACTTATGGTCGTCAAGCCGTATCACAAATTATCACATTCGGAACGATGGCGGCAAAAGCCGTTATTCGCGATGTGGGGCGTGTGCTTGGGCATCCGTATAGCTTTGTGGACAGAATTTCTAAACTGATTCCGCCTGATCCGGGTATGACTTTAGAAAAAGCCTTCGCTGCAGAACCTAAATTGCCAGAGCTTTATGAAGCTGATGAAGAAGTTAAAGATCTGATTGATATGGCCCGTAAGCTTGAAGGAGTAACCCGTAATGCCGGTAAACACGCCGGTGGTGTGGTGATTGCACCGACTGCGATTACTGATTTCTCGCCGCTTTATTGCGACTCTGAGGGGCTTCATCCTGTTACCCATTTTGATAAAAATGATGTGGAATATGCAGGGCTGGTAAAATTTGACTTCTTGGGCTTGCGTACCTTAACCATTATTAAATGGGCATTAGAGATGGTTAATGCTCGTTTGGAAAGGGAAGGTAAACAGCCTGTTCGGATTGAAAGTATTCCGCTTGATGATAAGAAATCTTTTGACCTTTTATTAGCTGCGAAAACAACGGCGGTATTCCAGCTTGAAAGTCGTGGGATGAAAGATCTGATTTCACGCCTTAAACCAGACTGTTTTGAAGATATTATCGCGTTGGTGGCATTATTCCGTCCCGGTCCGCTTGAATCTGGCATGGTGCAGAACTTTATTGACCGTAAACACGGTAAAGAAGAGGTGTCTTACCCTGATCCGCAATACCAGCACGAGTGCTTAAAGCCTATTTTGGAGCCAACTTATGGGGTTATTGTTTATCAAGAGCAGGTGATGCAAATTGCCCAAGAGCTTGCTGGCTATACATTGGGCGGAGCGGATTTACTTCGCCGTGCAATGGGTAAGAAAAAACCGGAAGAGATGGCTGCTCAACGTGAAGTCTTTGAAAAAGGGGCAGAGTCTAAAGGAATTGACGGTAAATTAGCCGGTCAGATTTTTGACTTGGTAGAAAAGTTTGCCGGCTATGGGTTTAATAAATCGCACTCGGCAGCCTATGCACTGGTCTCTTATCAAACTCTTTGGCTCAAAGCTCATTATCCTGCGGAATTTATGGCCGCGGTAATGACCTCCGAGATGGATAATACCGATAAGATCGTCGGATTTTATGATGAGTGTATTAATATGGGGCTAACGGTTGTGCCACCGGATGTAAATAGCGGTAAGCATCGTTTTAGCGTCAATGAAAAAGGTGAGATTGTTTACGGTTTAGGCGCAATTAAAGGTGTAGGTGAGGGGCCGATTGAAGCGATTTTAGACGCTCGACATCAAGGGGGGCGTTTTACCGATCTGTTTGATTTAACTGCTCGCGTGGATCTGAAAAAGATTAACCGCCGTACCTTTGAGAGCCTAATTATGTCGGGTGCTTTTGATAAATTAGGCCCACATCGTGCAGCCTTAATGAAAAACTTAGAAGATGCACTAAAAGCCTCCGATCAGCATAGTAAAATGGAAGAGTTAGGGCAGAGCGATATGTTCGGTGTACTAACCGAAACCCCTGAAGAGGTACAAAATGCTTATGCCAATACGCCGAAATGGTCGGAGCAAAAGGTCTTAGAGGGGGAGCGTGCGACCTTAGGGCTTTATTTGAGCGGGCATCCGATTGGTCGGTTCTTAAAAGAACTTTCGCATTATTCACCAAATCGATTAAATGAGTTACAGCCAACTTTCCGCGGGCAGATGGCAACGGTGTCGGGTATGGTGATGGCATCAAGAGTGGCTGTCACCAAGCGGGGAAGCCGTATTGGTATCGCGACTATTGAAGATCGTTCGGGTAAGTTGGATATTACCCTTTTCTCCGAAGCTTTAGAGAATTTTGGTCATTTAATGCAGCAAGATCAGATTATTGTTGCTACCGGCTCAATTCAGTTTGATGACTTTAGCGGTGGGCTGAAAATGTCGGCAAGGGAAGTGTTATCGCTTGATGAAGCTCGAGCCAGATTTGCGAAGAGTTTGGCGTTAGCGATTAATCAGGAACAATTATCTGCAGATTTTATTAAAAAATTGACCGCTATCATCAGCCCATATAAAGAGGGAACACTACCGTTACATTTCTATTACCAAAGCCCAGAGGGCAGAGTATTGCTTAAAGGCGGGGTTGAATGGCGGATAAACCCGAATGAGGTAATGTTTAATGAGCTAAAAGAATTACTCGGAGAAAGTGCGGTTGAATTAGAATTTGAATGGTAGAGTTAAAAATAATAAAGGTGAGCTTTTGCCCACCTTTATTCTTATATGCTTATTTGTACTTTTTGTGATATTCACGTTTGATAATTTCAAGATCTGAAATCATCATTTTCGCTTCTTGTAACTCACCAGCTTGGACTTTTTCATCAGCTTTTTTCACCACATCAATCAGTTTTTGCATACCGGCTTGATAATCGTCTTGAGCTGCTTTATCACCTTCTACGCTATTTGGAAAGATAGCCTTAGTTTTCTCTGTGATTTGAATGAAATCCTGAGCGGTTTGTGTAAATTCTTCGATAGAATTAGCTCGCATTAATTTATTTGCATTCATATTCATTTGCATCATTTCCATTTTAATGCTTTGAGCGTGGCTTAATGTTGAAAATGCAAATAAAGTTGTTGCTAAAAAGAGTTTAAGTTTCATAGTCTTCCCCACATAAAAAAACAAATTCTAATCTATTAACTTGCCAATATGCAATATTTCTTAGAAAATACACCGCTTACGCTTTTCACTTTTGAAAAGCCCTGACTTGTTATCAGAAAAGAGAATTACCTATGACATTAAAATACGCCAAACCTGAGCTACTTTCGCCTGCAGGTTCTTTAAAAAATATGCGTTATGCCTTTGCTTACGGGGCAGATGCGATTTACGCCGGTCAGCCACGCTATAGCTTGCGTGTGCGTAATAATGAATTTAACCACGCTAATTTAAAAATTGCGATTGATGAAGCCCACGCTTTAGGCAAGAAATTTTATGTGGTAGTAAATATCGCACCACATAACTCAAAACTAAAAACCTTTATTAAAGACTTAAAAGTTGTAGTGGATATGAAGCCAGATGCCCTGATTATGTCAGATCCGGGCTTGATTATGCTTGTGCGTGAAAATTTTCCGGAAATGGATATTCATCTTTCGGTGCAAGCGAATGCAGTAAACTGGGCAACAGTGAAATTCTGGCATCAAATGGGTTTAACCCGAGTAATCTTATCTCGTGAATTATCTCTTGAAGAAATTGAAGAAATCCGCGAACAAGTGCCGGATATGGAACTTGAGATCTTCGTCCACGGTGCATTATGTATGGCGTATTCAGGTCGTTGCTTGCTTTCAGGCTATATCAATAAACGTGACCCAAACCAAGGAACTTGTACTAATGCTTGTCGTTGGGAATACAAAATGGAAGAGGGTAAAGTAGATGAAGTCGGTCAAATCGTACCAAAATACGAGCCTGAAATTGAAGTGAAAAATGTGGCTCCGACTTTAGGTAATGGTGAGTCAACCGATAAAGTTTTCCTTTATACGGAATCACAACGTCCAGACGAGCAAATGACCGCCTTTGAAGATGAACACGGCACCTATTTTATGAACTCAAAAGATTTGCGTGCAGTACAACATGTTGAGCGTTTAACGCAAATGGGGGTGCATTCACTTAAAATTGAAGGACGTACTAAATCGTTTTATTACTGTGCAAGAACCGCACAGGTTTATCGTAAAGCGATTGATGATGCTGCAGCCGGAAAACCGTTTGATGAAAGTTTAATGGATACCCTTGAAAGCCTTGCACATCGTGGCTATACAGAAGGTTTCTTACGTCGTCATACACATGATGAATATCAAAATTACGAATACGGTTATTCTATTTCAGAGCGTCAGCAATTTGTTGGTGAATTTACCGGCAAACGCAATGAGCAAGGAATGGCTGAAGTGGCGGTAAAAAATAAATTTCTAGTGGGCGATTCCGTAGAAATGATGACGCCAAAGGGCAATATTGTGTTTAAAATTGAGCGTATGTTAAATCGTAAGCATGAAAATGTAGAGGCAGCTCTCGGTGACGGGCATTTTGTCTTTTTAGATGTACCGTCAGATATTGATCTGGATTTTGCTTTACTAATGCGTAATTTGGTCAATACTAATACACGTAATCCGCACCAAGCCTAATTTTTGAATAAAATAGGATTAAACCACGAAATAGAGCCTATTTCGTGGTTTTATTTTATGTATAATAGTAAGTTGTTTGCAAAAAATGACCGCTTGTAAAGGAAAGTCCATGCTGCGTCTATTATATATTTGTTTAAGTTATTTCTTACAGCCTCTTGTTCTGTTTTTAATGTGGTATAAAGGTCGTAAGCAACCTGCTTATAGAAAGCGTTTATGGGAGCGTTACGGTATCTATGATGAGTTGGAAAAGCCGAAAGCAAAAGGTGTGGTTATTCATGCTGCATCTGTTGGGGAAGTGATTGCAGCAACACCTTTGATTAAAGCAATTAGCAAAAAATATCCTGATCTTCCTTTAATTATTACAACTGTTACGCCAACCGGATCTGATCGCGTGCATGCGGTATTTGGGGAATCAGTATCACACTTTTATTTGCCTTATGATCTGCCGGATGCTATTGAGCGTTTTTTAAATTTTGTTGATCCAAAACTGATTATTGTCATCGAGACTGAATTGTGGCCTAACTTAATCCGCAAAGTGAACTTACGTAAAATTCCGTTTGTGATTGCCAATGCTCGATTATCGCCTCGTTCTGCAAAACGTTATGGTTGGGTTAAACAGAATATTAAAGTGATATTGAATCAAATTTCATTGATTATGGCTCAAGATGAAGTAAGTTCAGAGCGATATCTTAATTTAGGCTATGATGCTAAAAAGTTGGTGAATACCGGAAACTTAAAATTTGATTTAGAAATTACGCCGGCACTTTATGATGAAGTGCAGGAAACAAAGAGAAAACTAAATTTAGTTAATCGACCTGTTTGGATTGTGGGTAGTACGCATGAAGGCGAAGAAAAGCTAATTTTAGATGCGCATAAGATATTATTAGAATCTTACCCTGATTTAGTGCTGATTTTAGTTCCTCGCCATCCGGAGCGTTTCAATTTAGTTGAAATGCTCATTGAAAAATCAGAGCTAAATTATATCAAACGTTCTGCGAATAAAGCCTTAGATAAAAATACGCAAGTTTTATTAGGTGATACTATGGGTGAGATGATGTTGTTATACGGCTTATCAGATATTGCCTTTGTTGGCGGTAGCTTGGTTAAACACGGTGGACATAATCCACTTGAGCCGATAGCCTTCAAAATTCCGGTCATATCCGGTTTATTTACCCACAATTTTCCGGAAGTGTTTGAGAAGTTACGCCAAGTAAGAGGAGTAATTGAAATTGAAAGCTCTGTAGAAGCAGTAACTGAAAGCATTAAATTATTAAGAGAAAACCCTCAAATTGGGCAAGAGATTGCAAAATCAGGTTTTAGTGTGTTGATGGAAAATCAAGGGGCATTAAAACGTCATATTGATCTACTTACCCCTTATTTAGAGAAATAAAATGAGTTACAAAGTTATTTATGCTGGTACCTTTGATCCGATCACCAATGGGCATTTAGATGTGATTAGAAAAGCATCGCTACTCTTTAGCGAAGTAATAGTAGCGGTAGCTGAAAATTCAAGCAAACAGCCGCTTTTCAGCTTAGATGAGCGTGTTAAATTAGTAAAGGAAAGCTGTATAGAATTAGGGAATATTGAAGTGATTGGCTTTAGTGGTTTGCTTGCTGATTTTGCTAAATCACATAATGCTAAGGCGTTGATTCGTGGTATTCGAGGGGCTGATGATATTGACTATGAAATTCAACTGGCTCAGCTAAATCAAAAATTATCGGGTAGTTTAGAAACGATTTTTTTCCCTCCTTCGGTGGAATGGCGCTATCTCTCTTCTACAATGGTCAGAGAAATTTATCGACATCATGGTGATATTAGCCAATTCGTGCCGCAAGCGGTCAAAAATGCCCTAAATCTTACAAATAAGAAATTGCAAAATTAAGGTAAGAAAATGAACCAAGATAAACAGAATTTAATTTGGATGGACCTTGAAATGACAGGCTTAGATCCGGAAAAAGAACGTATTATTGAGATCGCTACCATTGTTACTGACAAAGATCTGAATATTTTAGCTGAAGGACCGGTTATCGCAGTACATCAATCCGACGAATTATTAGCAAAAATGAGCGAATGGTGTGTTAAAACTCATACAGCAAATGGCTTAATTGAACGGGTGAGAGCGAGTAAATTAACTGAACGTGCGGCAGAATTACGCACACTTGATTTTTTAAAACGTTGGGTACCGAAGGGAGTTTCCCCGATTTGTGGCAATAGCATTGCGCAGGATAAACGTTTTCTTTATAAATATATGCCGGATTTAGCAGATTATTTTCACTATCGCCATTTAGATGTTAGCACTTTAAAAGAGCTGGCAAGCCGTTGGAAGCCGGAATTATTGGAAAAATTTTCTAAAGGCAATACACATCTGGCATTAGATGATATTCGCGAATCGATTAATGAATTAAAATTTTATCGGGAACATTTTATTAATTTAGATGAAAATAATGGATAATTCACTTTCTTTTTACTGTGAAAATGAAACTAAATTACTTGAATTTGGTCAATCATTCGCAGCAAAACTTAAAAGCTATTTGTTGCAAGAACCGTCACACTCATTGGTGATTTATTTAAATGGTGAACTAGGAGCAGGCAAGACCACCTTAACACGTAGTATTGTTCGAGCATTGGGACACCAAGGTAATGTGAAAAGCCCGACTTATACGTTAGTTGAGGAATATCAATTGAATCCGATAAGTGTATATCACTTTGACCTATACCGTTTATCCGATCCGGAAGAGCTGGAGTTCATGGGAATTCGAGATTATTTTAAACCCCAAACACTCTGCCTGCTGGAATGGGCAAGCAAAGGTGAAGGCATGATTCCATATGCCGATTTTGTGATCCAAATTGATTATTTGAGTGATGGGCGACAGCTTACTTTGGTAGCTCAAAACCAAATAGCAGCAGACATTTTTGTAAATTTTAATCAGAATTAGACCGCTTGTAGGGAAGGGAATGAATAAGGTTATCAAATATATTGTTTTTAGTGCATTAAGTGTATTCAGTTTTTCTACTTTCGCAAAAACGATAGTAGCAATTGATGCCGGACATGGTGGCAAAGACCCCGGTGCAATCGGCAAAAATTTGGGGCTGAAAGAAAAAAACGTCACACTTGCGATCTCAAAAGAACTAAAAGCCTTATTAGATGCCGATCCTAACTTTAAAGCAGTTATGACACGCAGCGGAGACTATTTTATCCAATTGCCTGAGCGAACTGAAATTGCCCGTAAACACAAAGCGGATTTACTGATTTCTATCCATGCGGACTCATCTCCAAAATCAGATTCTATTAAAGGGGCTTCGGTTTGGGTGCTTTCTAACAGCCGAGCCAGTGATGAAATGGGGAAATGGCTTGAAGACCATGAAAAGCAATCTGAATTATTGGGAGGGGCTGGCTCAGTGCTCTCTAGCAATAACGAGCGTTATTTAAACCAAACCGTACTTGATTTGCAATTTTCTCATTCACAACGTTCCGGTTATGAATTAGGTAAAAGTATTTTAGCGAAAATGGGAAATATAGCATCACTTGCAAAATCTTTCCCACAGCATGCCAGCCTTAGTGTACTTCGTTCACCGGATATTACCTCGGTATTAGTGGAAACCGGCTTTTTATCTAATGCTACAGAAGAAGCAAAATTGGCAAGCCCCAATTATCGTCGTCAAATTGCACAAGCCATTTATAAAGGTTTAATTACCTATCGTGCTCAAAATTCGGTTTCAGTTTCCGGCTCAACAAGCAATAAAAAAGCGGTAAAAGAAGAAAAAATAGAGCCAAAATCTAAGGCAGATTCTACAAAAGAATCAAACAAAAGAGAGAATAAAGAAACTAAGAAAGACAGTAAAAACAACAAGGAAGATAATAAAAAAGAGCAATCAAAAGCTGATACTAAAGAAAAACAGACCGATAAGCAAAAAGCTAATAAAAAGGAAGATGTAAAAGAAAAATCGTCCAATAAAGAAAAAGAGAAGAAAACCTCAGAAGAAAGAACAACTTCTAAAAAGGAAATTAAAGTCTCTTCAAATGGCTATCACGTTGTGCAGAAGGACGAAACAGTTTACTCAATTGCCCGAGCTTACGGCACTACGCCACAAAAATTAAGTGAGCTGAATAATCTTAAAAATTATCAGATTACAGTGGGTAAAAAATTGAAGGTGAAATAAGAGATAAAGGCTGATGAATCAATTGATCATCAGCCTTTTTACTGGATTAAGGAACCGCTAGAATTCGGCAATTACATAAATCATCACTTTCGAATTCGGTTACATCACCTGCTACTTTATTTGGAATTGGGAATAAGCGAACGGTAAGTGGCTTGTTTAGTCTAAATGCCATTGTGCCGGTATCTCGCATTAGTGCTGCAATTTGCTCAATGGTTGCTTCACTCGAAATTGGCACAGTATCAAGCCCAATGCCACAGACGGCACTATAAGTCAGTAGTGCTCGGATATCGAATTGCTCTTTTTGTGTGCCTTCAGCCAGTCCTAAATCTTCTGTTACTGCAAGCATTAATCCGGAAAACCCGACAAGCGGTACATTTTTGACAGATTTAAACACTTTTGTCAGCAGGGCAGAGGCTTCAACTGTGCCAGCGGCGCCAAAGAAAGGGACACCCATTAATTCATAAACTTCTGTCATGGAAGCACAATTTTTAGATGGAGCGGCCGAGCTATCCATTCCGGCGAATTCAAATTTCAATGAATCTTTTACCGAATTTACGGCACTTAGAATTTCATCAACGTGATATTGTAAGGCTTGAGACATTGTTTCATAGCATTGGTGATAAAAATCATTATGCTGAGTTTGTTTTAGCTCTTTTAATACTGCAACCAGCAAGTCAGGTGTTTCCAAGCCAATCACAAAGCTATTTGGTAGCTGGCTTGAATGATAGCTTGCCGGAAAATAAGGAATGAATGGCTTGCAGTTAAAGTTAACGGTAAAGTTAAAGTTCCCTTCTCCTCTAGGGGTAATTTCAGCAATCTGTTTTATAATTTGAGCAGAGTGCAAAATCTTTTCATTATCTAAAATACCAAATTCATCTAAATCAACATTCACGCAAGCATTAGATAAATCACCATAGTTTAAGATGAGTTCCGGCAATAATGCAAGCTCTTCAGCCGTTTTAGCTTCACCAATAGCAAATCGGATGCGTAAACCACTATCGCTTAGCTGGCTTAATAACTGTTTTAGATAAGCTAAATCTTGTTTAGCCGTTTCAATACTGGTTAAATCTAAGTATTCGCCAAAGCCATTTGTTACAATCCGAATAGATTGCAAAATATACCCTTGTTTTTGGATTGCAGGAACGAGAATATCAAATTCGGCTTTAGCCGATTTCAATGCATCTTGCCATTGTGATTTATCTTTCGTTAGGCTTAAAAATAATGTTATCGTTCGTACACGACAAAGGGATTTATTTTGGTAGGTTTGCATTAATTCACTCCTTATATTTATGTTATGGTTCTTATCTGAATTGATTTTTACAAAAAAACTCTAAAAATTAACCGCTTGTTAAAGCAAGTAATTCCATCTGCATAATACTATAAGTTCGTATATTTAGAGTAGAAGTTTATTTGTTGCTGAATTCTACAAACGATTATTTTCCCTCCTTGAAAGAGCTGTTTACAGCTTTACAGCATTGGCAAGCCAACATTTAAAAATATTGCTCTTTATGATTGCTTGGTTTAGCCAAACCGCCGGCAAGTAGGGGTGTTTTATCCTCTAGGGCTACCACCTCTACTACTCCAACCGCAAAAGCTCCGGTGCACTGAAGGCGGTGATCGAAGCTCTGCGTTGGAAAGGCGAACAAGCGGTCTAAATTCGACGGAAATTTGCAAAATTTTGCTAGAAAATCACCGCTTGTTGGCTTAAAGTGTGAATTGTTTTTTTATTTAAAAGGTGAATGTTATGGACTTTTACATATTGGTTGCAATTATTGGAATCGTTATAGTTATTGCTATATCGCTTTTTATTGCATTGCTATTCCGCCGGGTCGTAAAGACCAATGAAGTACACATCGTGCAATCGGGAGGTAAGACGATATCTTACGGTAAAGATACCGGCAATGGTAATGTTTATTATGCGTTTCCTTCTTGGTTGCCGCTGATTGGGGTCAGTACGATCGTGCTACCGGTCTCGGTGTTCTCGATTAAAATTGATAACTATGAAGCCTATGATTTAGAGCGTTTACCTTTTGTGGTGGATATTACCGCGTTTTTCCGTGTGGCAGATAGCAATTTAGCTGCGCAGCGTGTTTCGGATTTTCACGATATGAATATCCAACTGGTTGATATTATTCAAGGCTCGGTGCGTTCTATTTTATCTAGCCGTAATCTAAATGATATTTTGCAGGTGCGTTCTGAATTGGGTGATGATTTTACTGCTGCCGTCAAAGAACAGTTGAAAAATTGGGGGATTGAGCCGGTGAAAAACATTGAGCTGATGGATATTCGGGATAGCGGTGGTTCTAAAGTAATTTTCAATATTATGGAAATTAAAAAATCCTTTATTGAAAAAGAGAGCCGTGTTGAAGTGGCTCGTAACCAAAAAGAAGCACAGATTGCCGAAATTGAAGCGAAGAAAGAGGCGGATGTAAAACGTCAAGAAGCAGAAAAAGAAGTAGGCTTAAAAACCGTTGAAAATCAGCGTGAGGTGGCGGTTTCTAATGAGCAAGCTCAACAGTTGGTGAAACAGCAAGAAAAAATCACCAAAGAGCGTGAAATGGAGGTAAAACGGGTTGCGGAAGTAAAGCAAGCTGAAATTGCTAAAGATGTAGAAATTGTGAAAGCGGATCAAGATAAACGCACTCAAGAAATTAAAGCAGAAGCAAATCGAAATGCGTTAATTATTAATTCAGAAGCCGAGAAACAACACCAAATTTTGGTGGCTGAAGGGGAAAAACAAAAAGCATTTTTGGAGGCAGAAGCTTTATTGGAAACTAAAGATAAAGAGGCTCAAGGTATTGCTAAAATTGGTTCGGCTGAAGCTGAAGCTAAACAAAAATTGGAAATCTCTTTAGTATCGGGGCAGATTGAGCTGGCAAGAGAAATTGGTGGAAATGAGGGCTATCAACAATATCTGGTCAGTATTCGCCAAATTGAAGCGAATCAAGCTATTGGTATTGAGCAAGCCAAAGCACTTTCACATTCTGATATGAAATTTATCATTAATGATGCACGTGTAGATAAAGGGATTCAGCGGGTAGGTGAGCTTTTTAGTTCAACAGGCGGTACAAAAATTGCTGCAACCTTAGAGGGCTTAAATCAGTCTGAATTAGGCAAGGCATTAATTGAGAAGCTTTTAGGTCATTCTCAAGGTAAGCCGTCAGAAAAAGAGTAATAAATAAAGGTTGGTAAATTTTATGTTTACCAACCTTTTATTTTTTGGGCTTTTTAATAATTATTTAACGCTTATTTTCCATAAAACGCTTTGGTCATAATCGCTTCCATGTCTTCAATCATGGCCAAGCGTGGGTTTGCCGGGGTGCATTGGTCTTCAAATGCGTTTAAGGCAAGTTCACGGCGGGCTGCCAAGAACTCTTGTTCATCAACGCCTTGTTCACGTAAAGACATTTTTACACCGCAGCGCTCCGCTAAGTCATGCACTGCTTTTGCGTAAGATTCTACCCCTTGTTCTGGTGTGTCTGCCGGTAAGCCGAGCATGCGGGCAATGTCTTGGAAGCGGATATCTGCCACGTAGTTAGTATATTTTGGCCAAGTAGCAACTTTTGTTGGGCGGGTGCCGTTATAGCGGATAACATGTGGTAGTAAAATCGCGTTAGTACGCCCATGAATAGTATGGAATTTACCGCCGATTTTATGTGCCATTGAGTGACAAATTCCTAGGAATGCGTTGGCAAATGCCATACCTGCCATGGTTGAGGCGTTGTGCATTTTCTCACGAGCCACTTCGTCAAACTCTTTGACTGATTTCTCTAAGTTTTCAAATACTAACTTGATCGCTTGTAGAGCTAAACCGTCGGTATAGTCGTTGGCTAAAATTGAGGTGTAAGCCTCGGTTGCGTGGGTTAATACGTCTAAGCCGGTATCTGCTGCCACGTGGGATGGAACAGTCATCACCAGAGCAGGATCGACAATCGCAATGGTTGGGGTGAGCGAGTAGTCTGCTAATGGGTATTTGATATCGCCATCGGTAATTACCGCAAATGGTGTGACTTCAGAGCCTGTACCGGAAGTCGTTGGAATGCCGACAAATTTTGCTTTACGTCCCAATTGTGGGAATTTGAATGCACGTTTGCGAATATCCATGAATTTTTGCACTAAATCACGGAAATCGACTTCCGGTTGTTCATAGAATAACCACATGATTTTCGCCGCATCCATTGGTGAGCCACCGCCTAAGGCAATGATGGTATCCGGCTGGAAGCTACGCATTAATTCCGTGCCGCGTTTGACGGTGTCTAAACTTGGGTTTGGCTCAACGTCAGCAAAAAGTTGGTAAGTAATTGGATTACGGCGTTGGCGTAGTTGTTCGGTAATTCTATCTACAAAGCCTAAATCTACCATTGAACGGTCTGTTACGATCATCACTTTGTGGACATCGTGCATAGATTTTAAATATTGGATTGAATCACGCTCAAAGTAGATTTTTGATGGCACTTTAAACCATTGCATATTGTTTCTCCGTCTGCCCACACGTTTGATATTAAGTAAGTTCACTGCACTGACGTTGTTGCCTACGGAGTTTTTACCGTAAGAGCCACAACCTAAAGTGAGAGAAGGTAAGAAGGAGTTATATACATCACCAATGCCTCCAAAGGTAGATGGTGAGTTCCAAATCACACGAATGGCTTTAACACGTTCACCGAAGGTTTTAGCTAATTCTTTGTTTTCGGTATGAATTGCTGCACTATGACCTAAACCGTGAAAGTTCACCATTGCTTCGGATAATTCCAAGCCTTGTTCGGTAGAGTTAGATTTGAGTAGGGCAAGTACAGGAGAGAGTTTTTCACGTGTGAGAGGTTCGCCTTCACCTACAAAGGCACATTCTGCTAATAGAATATTGGTTTTTTCAGGCACTTTAAAGCCTGCTTGCTCGGCAATCCAGGCTGCAGGTTTACCCACAACTGCGGCATTTAATTTTGCCCCTGCACAGTTTTCATCTTTTGCTTTATCTACGCCGAAAATATATTTTTCAAGCAAGGCTTTCTCTTTTTTATTGACTAAATACACACCGTAAGATTGCATTTCTTTAATAAATTCGGCATAGATTTCTTTATCCACAATTGCCGCTTGCTCAGAAGCACAAATCATTCCATTATCGAATGATTTCGACATCACAATATCATAAACTGCTTGTTTTAGTTTTGCGGTTTTTTCCACATAAGCCGGTACATTACCTGCCCCTACGCCTAAAGCCGGTTTTCCACAAGAATAGGCGGCTTCAACCATGGCATTTCCTCCGGTTGCAAGAATAGTGGCAATGCCAGGATGTTTCATTAAAGCAGAGGTGCCTTCCATTGAGGGTTGAGCAAGCCATTGTACGCAGTTTTCCGGTGCGCCTGCTGCAACAGCTGCATCTCGTACAATTTGAGCTGCATGTGCTGAGCATTGCTGGGCAGATGGGTGGAAGGCAAATACGATAGGATTACGGGTTTTAAGAGCGATGAGGGCTTTGAAAATAGTTGTTGAGGTTGGGTTGGTGGTTGGCGTGATACCGCAGACAACACCGACCGGGTCGGCTATTTCGGTAATGCCTGTTACATCATCTTCATTAATGATACCGGCAGTTTTTAAATGTCGCATATTATTGACAACATATTCGCAGGCAAACAGGTTTTTAGTTGCTTTATCTTCGAATACACCGCGACCGGTTTCTTCATAAGCGTGCATTGCTAAAATACCATGTTTATCTAATGCGGCAACAGAAGCTTTAGCAACAATGAAATCGACTTGCTCTTGGTTGAGTTTTTTAAACTCTTCAAGTGCTTTTAAGCCTTTTTCAACAAGCGAATTAACTTCCGCTTGGGCATCGTATGGTTGAGTGTGTTTAGCCATAGTTTGGTTCCTCATAAGTTTAAATTTGATAATTTTTTTAACTTTTGAAATTATTACCCAAAAGAGTTATTTTGTCGTTAAAAATTATACTTCTTGATGTGTTGTTTTGATCTATATCAAGGTTTTAAAAAATGACATATATGCTATAAAATATAAATACGTTTATTTATATATTCTTGAAGAAAAATCACTTAATTTTGATTAATACCAACTAGATAGAGATGATTATTTTTGGCAGTTTGAGGCAAAAAGTGTTAGGATGGGTTACTGACAAGTTTGTTTTAGATTAAAGATTTATGAAGGATATTTTACGTATTGCAACCCGCCAAAGCCCACTCGCTTTGTGGCAGGCTAATTTTGTAAAAAGCGAATTAGAAAAATATTTTCCTAATTTGTCTGTTGAACTGGTGACTATGGTAACAAAAGGCGATGTTATTTTAGATACTCCTTTGGCAAAAATTGGCGGTAAAGGATTGTTCGTTAAAGAATTAGAACTGGCGTTATTGGAAAATCGGGCAGATATCGCGGTACATTCAATGAAAGACGTGCCAATGAGTTTTCCGGAAGGATTAGGGTTAGCGGTAATTTGCGAGCGTGAAGATCCAAGAGATGCTTTTGTTTCAAATAAATTTAGTAGCTTGGATGAATTGCCGGCAGGTTCGGTTATAGGGACTTCCAGTTTACGCCGTCAATGTCAATTAATGGCGAAATATCCTCATTTAACAGTAAAATCTTTACGAGGAAATGTGGGGACTCGTTTGAGTAAATTAGATAATGGTGAATATGATGCTATTATTTTAGCCTCTGCAGGTTTAATCCGTTTAGGGTTAAAAGAGAGAATTCGAAGCTATATTCCGGTCGAGCAATCGTTACCGGCCGCAGGGCAAGGTGCAGTAGGTATTGAAACTAGAGTAAACGATGAGCGTATTTTAAACTATGTTGCAAAATTAAATCATAATTCGACCGCTTGTTGTGTGATAGCTGAGCGTGCGATGAACACTCGTTTGCAAGGCGGATGTCAAGTGCCGATTGGTGGTTTTGCGACGTTAGCAGGCGATGAGATTACATTGAATGCCTTAGTAGGCTCGCTAGATGGTTCACAAATTATTCGAGCTTCCGGTAAAGCTAATATACAAAATGCCGAGCAGTTGGGTATCTCGGTTGCTGAGCAATTATTGGCACAAGGTGCAGATAAAATTTTGGCAGAAGTTTATAAAGACAACGCATAAGATAATGAATGTACTTGTTACACGTCCTGACAGTAGGGGACAAGAATTAGCCGATATGTTGAATGAGCAGCAAATTTTTGCTATTCATCAACCGCTATTTACAATTGAGGCCGGCAAAGATCTGCCGCAGCTTCCATCCGTTTTATCCCGTTTGAAATCGGGAGATTATGTTTTTTCTGTGTCGCCTAATGCAGTGGAATATGCGGTTAAAACGCTTGCTGATACAGGATTTCATTTCCGTGCTGATCTGAAATATTTGGCGGTAGGGCAAAGAACGGCTAAATATTTTACAGAAAAAGCTGAACAAGCGGTCATTTATCCGATAGAATCTGAAAATAGTGAGGGAGTATTAGAGCTGCCTGAAATGCAGAATTTACGAGATAAGACAATTTTGATTTTAAGGGCAAATTCTGGTCGGGAATTGTTAGCTGAAAAAGCGACTTTGCGTGGGGCAAATGTACAATATCTTGAATGTTATCAAAGAGTTCCTGTAACCGATGATATTCCTGAAAAAATCAGCTTATGTAAGCGTTTAGGTGTGGATACAGTTGTAATTACCAGTAGTGAAATTTTAACTTCATTGTTTGAGCAGACAAAAGAGAGTTGCCGTGAATGGTTGCTGGGGTGTAACCTTGTAGTAGTAAGTAATCGCATTGCAAAAATTGCCAGACAGATGGGCTGGCAAGCAGAGCAGATTTTTTTATCATATAAAGCTGATAATGTAAGCTTAATGAATACATTATTTAAAATTGACAACAAATCTAACTAAGGTGGCGAGTATGTCAAGACAAAAAAAAGTACTTGAACAAGTAGAAAATAAGATTGAAGAAGTGGGAGATAAGACTCAACAAGCGGTCGATTCTACAGAATCTTTTGCAAAAAAGGAGGCTGAGAAGGCTGTTATGAATGAGTCTGCTGAAAATATTACTCAAGTTGAAGAAAATATTTCTACTGAAAAAGCAGTAGAAGAAAAAGTTCTCGTTCAGCAAAAATCAAGTGGTAAAGGGTTAGCATTATTATCTTTATTAGTGGCTCTTGCTGTAGGTGGTGCCGGCTATTTTCTAGGAAATCAAAAATTTAATGAGCTTGATGCTCAAATTAAAGCAGTTTCTAAGAAAGTAACTTTGCAAATGCCGGTACAAACTGCACTGGAAATGCCGAATTTTGATAATGAAAAAGCACAAATTAATGAACTTGCAGCACATTACCAAAAAGCGTTAGAGCGTATTAGTCAGCTTGAAAACGCACAAACCGGCTATACTCAGCAAATTAGTGGATTACAGTTACAGCTACAAAAATTAAATAATACTTCTGGTTCTGATAAAACATTCTGGTTGTTATCTGAAGCTGATTTCCTATTAAATAATGCACTCCGTAAAGTCGTATTGGATAACGATATTGAAACAGCAAAAAATCTTTTATTGGAAGCAGATCAAGTATTAACGCAAGTGCCTACTGCCATTAATGTGCGTGACGCAATTAAGGCTGATTTAAATACGTTAGCGAATATTAATGTTGTCGACCAAAATGCGTTAATGCAGCGTGTAGCAAATTTAGCTAATAAATTAGATGACTTGCCTATTTTAGAAAATGAGCAAAATCAAGCATTGAATTCAAACAATCAAGTAACGGATTCAATTGAAGATTGGAAAACCAATTTGGAGAAAAATGCGACTTCTTTCTTAGATCATTTTATTCGTATTTCTAAACGTAATGAAGCCGATGAAAAAGCTTTTGTTGCACCAAATCAAGAAATTTATTTGCGTGAAAATATTCGCTTACGTCTTCAAATTGCGATTTTAGCAATTCCACGTCAACAAAGTGAGTTGTATAAAAAATCGTTACAAACGGTAGGTTCTTGGATAAGAAGTTATTTTGAAACCTCAAATGAAAATGTGCAAAATTTCTTAAAAGAGATGGATGACTTAGCGGAGCAAACTATTTATGTAGATGCGCCTGATTCATTACAAAGTTTGAAAGTATTAGCACAGCAAATTAATAAAGTACCTCAGGCAGTTGAAAAAGTAGAAATTCAAGCTGAAAAAGAGCTAGAGCAAGTTGAGCCGGTGAAAGAAGATGCAACTTCTGAACAACCACAATCGACAAAGCCTTCAGTACAATAAAAGGAGAATAATATTATGTTTAGAACTCTCTTTTTAATGCTTTTATTATTAGCCGGGTTGATTTCAGGTCCTTACCTCGCAGGTAGTCAAGGCTATGTAAGAATTGAAACTGCATCAACAGTGATTGAAATGAGCATTGTGATGCTAGTAGTTTTCTTTGTTATAGCGATGGCGGTAGTTTATGGCTTGGAATGGATATTTACCAAAGTTTGTAGAATGAGTAGTGGCGCATATAACTGGTTTTCAACCCGTAAACATAAAAAAGCACAGCAGGAGACCCTAGAAGGTCTAATGCGTATGAGCGAAGGTAATTATTCCAAAGCAGAAAAATTATTCAGTAAAAACGCTAAACACGCCGATGAACCCGTGCTTAATTTAATTAAAGCAGCAGAAGCTGCACAACAAAACGGGGATGATTTGGCGGCAAACAAATATTTGATTAAAGCCGCTGAAATTGCCGGGCCAAATAATGTAGCGGTGGAATTATCCCGCACTAAAATTTTGTTACAGCAAGGTAAGATCCCCGCAGCTCGTACAGCGATTGATAGTTTATTAGAACTTGCTCCGCATAACGATGAAGTTTTACGTTTGGCTATTCAAATCTACAAAGATTCTAAAGCCTATGTGGCGTTAGACAGATTACTAACTGAAATCGGGCAACGCAGTTTCTTAACCGCAGAAGAGTACGCCGAGTTAGAGCATTTTGTAGATGATGGTTTACAGGATGAACGTTTACAAGAAGAAGGGCAAGAAGGGCTATTGTATTGGTGGGAAAACCAACCAAACCGCCGTCGTAAATCGGTGTATAGCCGTGTAGGTGTGGTGAAACGTTTAATTGATAGTGATGATCACCAATCAGCGGAAGACATAGCGTTAGAAACCTTAAAGAAATTTGAGGATGAACAACTAAACAGCTTGTTTGTTCAGCTTACACGCTTACAGGTTGCTTCAGACAGCAAATTATTAAAAGTGTTAGCAAAACGTGCAGATAAAGCAAATGTAAAATATACAGATGATTACGCAAGAGCATTAGGTTATATTTATACACGTGACGGCGAATACCAAAAAGCGAAAGTACAATTTGAGTTGTTATTAGAACATGATGAGTGTATTGCAGATGATCGTATTATGGCGTTACATGTGGCAGAGCAAACAAATGATATAGTACTTGCAAATCGCATTCGTGAAGAAAACTTAAAACAGGTCAACATGGATGTTCAAGCTAAAGCAGATGGCATTCTTGCCTTGCCTGAAAATCTAAATGAAAGCAAGACATTATAGTATTTAATAAAATAGCAGGAAGTTCCTGCTATTTTTTTACTTTAATTAAGCTTTTTTCGAAAACAATTTCATTATAGGTAAGATAATAATACAACAAATTAAGCCGACTATAATACCTACAACTAAATCAACGAACATTAAATAGTTTGGCGCGATTTGTAATTTCTCTACAAAATGATGGATTGCCGGTAAGCTATGGGAAAAGATTCCACCTCCTACTAAGAACATTGCGATAGTACCAATAACAGAAAGTGTTTTCATAAACCAAGGCATTGTAAATAATAAGCCTTTCCCGATCGCTTGTGAGAACGCACTTTTTTTACGCATTAGCCACAAACCGATGTCATCTAACTTAACGATTAAGCCTACTAAGCCGTAAACAAACACGGTAATGCCGATACCGATAGCAGAAAGAGATAAGATTTTAATGAGAGTAGAGGAGTCTTGTAAAACCCCTAAAGCAATAATGATAATTTCGGCTGATAAAATAAAATCTGTACGGATAGCACCTTTAATTTTATCTTTTTCCGACAGTTCTTCGGATTCGCTATGCTCGTTTTTATGTAAGAATTTGTGCAGTAATTTTTCTACACCTTCAAAGCATAAATAAGCTCCACCGATCATCAACAATGGGATGATAGCTTGAGGCAGAAATACTGATAGAAGTAAGGCAAGTGGAATTAAGATCACTTTATTGATAAATGAACCTTTTGCAACTGCCCAAACAATAGGTAATTCGCGTTCAGGTAAGATATTTTTACCGCTGACTTGATTCGCATTTAAGGCTAAATCATCGCCAATCACACCTGCTGTTTTTTTTGCTGCAACTTTTGTCATAATAGACACATCGTCTAGCACAGCTGCAATATCGTCTAACAAAGTAAATAATGACGCAAATGCCATATTTTTTCCTCAATATTGGATTTATAAAAAAGCCGAACTTTTCAGCTCGGCTCTCATATTTAATATTTGAAATTAGCGACGTAAACCTAAACGTGCGATAGTTTCTGAATATTTAGCAAGATCAGTACGTTTTAAGTAGTCTAATAATTTACGACGACGAGAAACCATACGTAATAAACCGCGACGACCATGGTGATCTTTTTTATGCTCAGCAAAGTGTGCTTGTAAGTGGTTGATTTGAGCTGTTAATAATGCAATTTGCACTTCTGATGAACCAGTATCTTTTGCATCACGACCAAATTCAGCAACGATTTTTGCTTTTGCTTCTACGCTTAGAGACATTTTAATTTCCTTTTTGTTAAGGGTTGATAATACATCAATAGCCGATCTCTAACCCAGCTACGACAGGAATTGTAAATTCTAAAGAGAAAGCGGTTAAATTTCAATAAAAATTTGCAATTTATTTCTAACTCCAGAAAGAGTATAATCAATGCCAATTTTTATCAATAGATTTAGGAATTTTTAAATGATTGAAAGTATGCATGAGCGGACGAATGGACCGGTATTTAAAATTATTTTTGCATTGATCTCTATTTCATTTGTCATAGGTGGTATTAGTGGTGGCTTAATTTCATCTGATAACTCAATTGCTAAAGTCAATGGAGAGGAAATCAGCCAGCAAGTGTTTAATAATGCAGTAAGTCGTCAGCAAAATATTTTGAATGCAGAAATGGGTAGCCGTTTTTGGGATTTAATGGATAATCCCGAATATGCTGCTCAATTTAATCAATCTGTACTGAACGGCTTAGTGGATGAAGAGCTCTTACGGCAATATGCAAAACAGTTAAAGCTTGGTATTAGTGCTGAGCAAATTAAGTCGGAAATTGTAAACAGCCAAATTTTCCAACAAGACGGCAAATTCAGCAACGATTTATATCAACAAACTTTACGTAATAACGGCTTAAGTGCAGATGGTTATGCAGCGATTGTGCACGAAGGTATGTTGCAATCTCAGCTACAAGAAGGCATCGTAAACAGCGATTTTACCGTACCGGCACAGCAAGAGCTATTGGCAAAATTGTTATTACAACAGCGTGAAGTGCGTTTAGCGGAATATTCAATTGCAAAAGAAATGCCAAATCAGATCGCTTCACAAGAAGAATTGAAAGCTTATTATGATGCCAATAAAGCAAAATTATTAGCGCCTGAAAAATTAGTAGTTGAATATGTGTCTCTTTCACCAAAAGATATTGAGAAAAAAGTCCAAATTACTGATGAGCAGATTCAAACTTATTACGACCGTAATAAATCTGAATATATAACAAAAGGCGAAGCTCATTTAGCTCATATTCAATTAACTAATGAAGAGCAAGCAAAAGCAGTTGAACAAGAGCTAAAAAATGGTGCAGATTTTGCTACTTTAGCAAAAGCGAAGTCGATTGATAGCTTGTCTGCCGCCCATGGCGGTGATTTAGGTTGGGCTAAAGCGGGTACTTTCCCAAAAGCATTTGAAGATGCAATAGTAAATTTAAATGCGGGTCAAATCAGTAATGTGGTGAAAGTGGATAATGCTTACCATATTATCAAAGTGCTGGAACGCAAGCCGGAACAGGTTATTGAATTAGCTCAAGTAAAAGATCGTATAGTGGATACTATTCGTCAAGAATTAGTACTAACCGAATATTCAAATACTGCTCGTGAAATGGCAAACAAAGCATTTGAAAATAATAGCTCATTGGAAGAAGTTGCAAAAGCAGGTGGTGTTGAATTACAAAAAACAGCACAATTTACTCGAGCAAATGTACCTGCAGCTTTACAGCATGAAAAAGTGTTAAAAGCGTTATTTGATGGGGAGTTACGTCAAAATAAGCAAAATTCTGATGCTCTAGAAATTGGTACGGAAACTCAACCGAAAACCTTATTCGTACGAGTGAGTGAATATGATGCTGAGCGTGTGCAAACTTTTGATGAAGCAAAGGCTGCAGTTGAGAATTTCGTAAAAGCTGAGAAAGCGGAAAAAGCGTTACAGAGTAAGGCTGATGAAGCTCTTAAAGCATTAAATGAAGGTAAAACAACTGATGTGAAATTTAATGCACCACAAACTTTAGTGTATATGCAAGCAGAGGTGGAGAATCCGACCTTAGCCAAAACGGTGTTTGCAATGAAAAAAGAGGCAGACAAAACAAGCTATCAAGTTGCGCGCAACCAACAAGGTGATATTGTGATTGTTGCATTAGATAAAATCAAGGAGGGAGATGCTGAAAAATTTAATACTTTAGCTCCACAATTCGCAGAAGCAAATCGTTTGATTTTACGTAATGAATTGTTAAAGGATCTTCGTGCAAGAGCTTCTATTGAAGTGAATGAAGAATTTATTAATCAGTCATCTCGTTAATTGTCTAAGTTTTTAAACTAAAAGTGCCCATAATCTGAAATGGTTTTGTGGCTTTTAGTTTTGTCTCCTTTTAAATTACGCTATATAATCATGTAGAAATATCGTTATTTGAGACCGTTGTTGTGGATATTATTGTTAATTTTGCTATCTATCTTCAGTTCTTTATCGGGCTTTTTGCTATTGTAAATCCATTTGGTTCTTTGCCGATTTTTTTCAGTATGACTGCCCATCAATATGAGGGGGAGCGTAATCGTACAAGTTTGGTTACTGCTGTATCAATTGGCATTATTTTGCTTGTCAGTCTTTACTTTGGAAACTTGATTTTAAATGCCTTCAGTATTTCTTTAAGCTCATTTAGAGTTGCCGGTGGGATTTTGATTGTTAGTATTGCGATGACAATGATCAGCGGTAAACTGGGCGAACATAAACAAAATAAAGAAGAAAAAAATGAGGATATTACTGAATATGAAAATATAGGTGTTGTCCCGCTTGCTATGCCGATTATGGCAGGCCCGGGGGCAATAGGTTCAACGATAGTTTGGGGAACTAGGTACCATAATTGGGAGGATTATGTCGGATTTAGCCTTGCTATTATTATTTTTGCATTGATCTGTTATATTTTATTTCGTTATTCAGCTCCTCTGGTTAAGAAATTAGGTAGAACCGGATCGAATGTTGTGACCCGTATCATGGGGTTGATTTTAATGGCACTTGGCATTGAAATTATTGTAGCGGGGATTACTACACTATTCCCCGGGCTTCTTGTTTAATAACCTTGATTCGTTTTTAGGAGACTTATGTTTAAATCTCTACAAGCGGTTAAATTTGTAAAAAAACTGGCAAAAATAACCGCTTGCATGCTACTCATTACTGCTTGTGACAAACTAAATAGTCCTAAATCAACTCAAATCTCACCAATTGAAAGCCACACTAGTGAGCTATTAAAGCGTGCAATTTATTCAGATATATTTGTACTTGATCCTCATAAGGTGAATGCTTCTGCAGATGCGGCACCCTTAAGAGATCTATTAGTGGGTTTAATGGCATACGATGCTAAAGGTGATATCATTCCTGCAATTGCTCAGAATGGATTTAGCGAAGATGGAAAAGAGTGGTTGTTCATTTTAAATGAGAAGGCAAAATGGTCAAATGGCGATGCAGTTACCGCACACGATTTTGTTGCTAGCTGGCAGCGTTTAATTGAACCACAAAATTGCTCACCTCTTGCAAAATATCTAGTCTATATGGGCGTAGAAAATGCGAAAGCGATTCAAGATAAAGAAAAAGAGGCCTCTGAGTTAGGTGTCGTAGCATTAAACGATCATTCTCTACAAATTCGCTTAAATCATCCTAATTATTTATTGCCGGAAATGTTGGCACATGCCGCATTATTACCTACCTATCACGGTATAGCTCCAAATTCAGAAAATTTTGTTAGTAATGGTGCTTACCAACTTGAAGAAATAATACCCAATAAAATGGTATTAAAAGCAGTAGATACAAATATTCCCTTTCAAACAGTAGAATATCAGTTAATTAAACCGGTTGATAATTATACTCGCTTTGATATTGTGGAAAATCCACTTTACAGCCAAAAAACGAATATTGTGAAATTTCCACGTCTATGCTCTTATTATTATGAATTTAACTTTAGTGACCCAATACTAAGTAAAAAAGAGATTCGAGAAGCATTAAGAACAATGGTTGCGTCTGCAAAGATTGGTCAAGAGCATGGCATTCCAAGCCAATCTGTTATGCCACATAATCTGATCAAAGATAGAGAAAAAACTTGGAATCCGATAGTTGTTGAGCAGTTATTAACAAAAGCAGGGATTCATCAAGATAATCCGTTGAAACTGAAGCTGTTATATGATGAAAGTCATATCAATATTAAGATTGCAAACCAAATTACTCGAACGCTTTCACAATCTGAGCTATTTCAAATTACACCTAAAATGGTTGATTGGGAAACCTTAAGTAAATTGAGATATCATAAGGAGTTCCAGTTAATAAGATCAGGTTGGTGTGCAGATTATCCTGATCCTGTGATGTTTTTACAGAAATTTCACTCCAGGAGTCCAGATAATCATTCAAATTATAAAAATGAATTAGTTGATCAAAAACTTGAACGACTACAATTAGAAAACTTAAGTTTAGAAGAGCGTAATCAACTGATTTTAGATATTAATGAACTGCTTTATCATGATGTAGCAGTGCTACCGCTATTTCAATACCAGCATCGGGTTGGGATGGTTTCCTCCCTTTTAGGTATTGATCTTAATAATGATAGCGAAGTAATTTATAGCAAGGATCTACAACGTGTTTCAGCACAAAAGGATTAATATGATGAATCAATTAACAGAGCAGCAACTTGTTGAAATTAAAAGTGTTTTACAACAATTTTCGCACCCAACATTGCAAAAAGATCTTATCGCATTAAATGCTTTTAAAAAGGCAGAGTTAGGTGGAAGTATTTTACGAATTGAAATAACTATGCCCTTTGCTTGGAATGGTGGTTTTCAGGCACTAAAATCAGAGACTGAAGAAAAATTGAAGCAAGTTGCAGCAGCAAGCGGTGTAAAATGGGTACTAAATTACCAAATTGCTACCTTAAAACGTGCGAATAAGCATCCGGCTGTGAATGGTGTGAAAAATATTATTGCGGTTACTTCTGGTAAAGGTGGCGTAGGGAAATCGACTACATCAGTAAACTTAGCATTAGCGTTGCAAGCCCAAGGAGCAAGAGTGGGGATTTTGGATGCGGATATTTATGGTCCATCAATTCCCCATATGCTGGGAGCAAAAGACCAACGTCCGACTTCACCGGATAATAAGCACATCACACCAATTATCGCACATGGTCTGCAATCTAATTCAATTGGTTATTTAATGGATGAAGATAATGCAACCATTTGGCGGGGCCCAATGGCAAGTAGTGCGTTAAGCCAGCTACTGAATGAAACTTGGTGGAATGAATTGGATTATTTAGTGATTGATATGCCGCCGGGTACGGGGGATATTCAATTAACGCTTTCTCAGCAAATTCCGGTAACAGGTGCGATTGTTGTTACTACTCCACAAGATATTGCACTATTAGACGCTATTAAAGGAATTTCAATGTTTGAGAAAGTTTCTGTACCGGTGCTTGGTGTGGTGGAAAATATGTCGATGCATATTTGCTCAAACTGTGGTCACCATGAAGCCATTTTTGGGACCGGTGGGGCAGATAAAATAGCACAAAAATATGGAACTCAAGTGTTAGCACAACTGCCGCTACATATCCGTTTACGTGAAGATTTAGATGCCGGTGTGCCAACGGTTGCTGCGGCACCGGATCATGAGATTAGTCAGGCCTATTTTGCCTTAGCGGAAAAAGTAGCTGCTGAGCTCTACTGGCAGGGAAGTGTGATTCCATCCGAGATTATGATTAGAGAAGTAAAATAGGATCAGAGATTTTTGTTTTAGGGACGCACTTTGGTGCGTCCTTATAGTTTTAGCTATTGCTTAACCATTTCTCAACTAATTCTTTCGTGGTTTCTTTATGCACCCACATACTGCCAAGTTCCGGGTGAGGGAATTTGCTGTGGTTATAGCCAACAAATTGACGGAAATCAAACACCGCGTGCGGGTAGCCGTTGATCAGCAAGAAGGCTTGATAACCGCTTTCGTCCCAACAAATTTCTACTCGGCGTGGCTCGTGTAGCGAGTTTTGTTCAATATCACTAATGCTAAAAACAAATAAGCTATCTACCACCGGCTGTTCGGTTTGGTGTAAATCCATTGCATAAAAATAGCCGGTTTCTTCATCAATTTCAAACATCACCACCAAATGTTCATGCTGAGTGGAATGAGCCCCATTGCGGTAAGGTTCATTGAGTAAAATGTGATCGGTTAAAACAGAGTAGAGCATTGAGTTATCCTTATATAGAAAAATGCCACTGATTTCTCAGTGGCATTTGCAATTTTATATCAGCAATTACGCTTGACCTTTAATCTCACGACGACCGTTGAACGGAGCCGGTGTGCCAGCACGTTCTAACGCTTCTTCGATACGGATTAATTGGTTGTATTTCGCTACACGGTCAGAACGGCTCATAGAACCGGTTTTGATTTGACCTGCTGCTGTACCAACTGCTAAATCTGCAATGGTCGCATCTTCAGTTTCGCCTGAGCGGTGAGAGATGACTGCGGTGTAACCTGCATCTTTCGCCATCTTAATCGCTGCTAAGGTTTCAGTTAATGAACCGATTTGGTTGAATTTGATTAAGATAGAGTTTGCGATGCCGTTTTCGATACCACGAGCCAAGATTTTGGTGTTGGTTACGAATAAGTCATCACCTACTAATTGAACCTTGTCGCCTAATACTTTAGTTTGGTATGCGAAACCTTCCCAGTCAGACTCGTCTTGACCGTCTTCGATAGACACGATTGGGTACTCTTTGCATAAGCCTTCTAAGTAATGAGTGAATTCTTGTGAAGTGAAGGTTTTGCCTTCGCCTTTCATATCGTACACGTTACGTTCTTTATCATAGAACTCAGAAGATGCACAGTCCATTGCTAAAGTTACATCTTTACCTAACACATAACCCGCTTTTTCTACCGCTTCTTTAATACATGCTAATGCATCAGCATTAGACGCTAAGTTTGGTGCGAAACCACCTTCGTCACCTACCGCAGTATTTAAGCCTTTTGCTTTTAATACTTTTGCAAGATTGTGGAATACTTCTGCACCAATGCGTAATGCTTCTTTTAATGTTGATGCACCAACCGGTTGAATCATAAATTCTTGAATATCAACGTTGTTATCTGCGTGTTCACCACCGTTGATGATGTTCATCATCGGTAACGGCATAGAGTAAACGCCCGGAGTACCGTTTAATTCAGCGATGTAAGCATAAAGAGGTAAACCTTTAGATGCCGCTGCCGCTTTAGCGGTTGCTAAAGAAACGGCTAAGATTGCGTTTGCACCGAATTTAGATTTGTTTTCTGTACCGTCTAAATCGATCATGATTTGGTCGATTTCTGCTTGTGCAGTACCTTCTTTACCTACAAGTGCATTTGCAATTTCGTTGTTTACTGCTGAAACCGCTTTTAATACGCCTTTACCTAAGAAACGACCTTTATCGCCATCACGTAATTCTAATGCTTCACGTGAACCGGTAGAAGCACCAGATGGAGCAGCTGCTAAACCAACAAAGCCACCTTCTAAGTGAACTTCTGCTTCAACAGTTGGGTTACCACGAGAGTCGATGATTTCACGACCGATTACTTTAACAATTTTTGCCATTGTTGATATCCTCTAATGTGAGAGTTAATAGAAAAAAAGAATAGATATATATTAAAGCGATTTTCTGCTTTTGTCTTTTAAAAACCGCAATTCCGACAAATAATTTATCACTAATTTGATCTAAGACGATATTCGCTAAGATTATAGCAATATTTGCAAAAAACGGCAAAAAATTGACCCCTTGTAATGCTTACTTTTTGACTAAAAACGCCAAGGTTTCGTAGTGTGCAGTATGCGGAAACATATCAAAAAGTTGTACTTTGTGTAATTCATAATTGGTCAGTGATTCAAAGTCTTTTGCCATTGAATTAGCATTACAACTTGAATAAATCAAATAGGGCGAGCCGAGCTGATCAAGAAATTCTGCTAACGGTTTGCCAATACCTCGGCGAGGTGGATTGACAATCACTAAATCTGGCGTTGAGCCGGTTTCATTTAACGCAAATTGAGCTGAATCTAGTGAGGCGAATTTTACTTTATTTAAGCCAAGTTCGTTTGCTGATTTAGTTGCACTTTCAATAGCTGAAGCTGAAATCTCAATGCCGGTTAATTCCACATTAGGATTTTGACAAGCCAAGGTATTGGCACAATGTAAGCCAAAGCCGCCGACACCGCAGAAAAGATCCCAAAATTTTCCAATGGGCAAATCTTTAATCCATGTTTGTGCTGTCCGATAAAGTTCACTGGCAACTTGTGGATTAGTCTGAAAAAAGCCTTGTGGACGAATAAACAGCGGTACTCCGTTGAAATATTCTTTAATCACTTTCTGTTCAGTAAGAAAAATTTCCTTTTCGCCCTCGAGTAAAGCTGCGTGTTGGGGCTGAATATTAAGGCTCACCACTGAGTTTGTAGGCAACTTTTCCAACAGCTTTGGCAGCTCTCGTTCGACTAATGCTCGTTTGGTTTCGCTTCTTACCACAAAGCGTAACATAAGTGATTGATTATATTGGCTTTCGGTAATCAGAATATATTTCAGCTCACCTTTTTTCTTCGCAATGTTATACGGCACCAAGCCTGCTCGGGCGATAAAGTCTTTCAGAATGGGAAATAGTGTCGTAAATGAAGTAGGGTAGAGTGAGCAGTCGGTTAAATCAATGCCGCTTTGCACATCATTTTGATCTTTTAAAATACCGAGAATCGGACGTTCCACACTGCCGGAAACTATCATTTTGGCTTTATTGCGAAAATGAGAAAGAGGAGAGGAGACAAGCGGTAATATTTCCGTTTTATTTTGCAAAATAAAAGGTGAAATTAACCGCTTGAGATCAGCTAATTTATCGGATAATTGAGTGCTATAAGGCTTTTCAAGCCATTGGCAAGAAGTACAATTACCACGTTCAAAATGAGAACATTGCAACATATTAGGCATTGGCTTCTTTCCACTCTAACCATTTGTTTTGTAAGGTGGTTAGCTCAAGTTGTGCTCGCTTGTAGCGGGAGCTATTTTCCAGCTCTTGCCAACTGATTGTTTTACGTTTCATCAATGATAAATGACGTTCTTTTTGAGCTTGGGTTGGTTGATATTTCAAGCTATCTAATACTTGAACAACGCCACCCGGTTCATTGCAAAGTAAGAGTAAATCACAACCTGCTTGAATAGCTTTTTCCGAACGTTCTACGAAATTCCCCATAAAACCGGCACCTTTCATGCCTAAATCGTCTGAGAAAATTACACCGTTGAAATTTAATTGTTTACGTAGCACTTCTTTTAACCAATAGATTGAGCCGCTTGCAGGCTGGCTATCACATTGGGTATAAACTACGTGTGCAGGCATAATTGCGGAAAGCTTACCTTTAGAAATAAGCTGTTTGAATGGTTGGATATCGTGCTCAAAAATCATTTCTCGTGGACGATCATCAAAAGGGGTTTCTAAATGTGAATCGGCTAATACATGCCCGTGACCGGGGAAGTGCTTACCTGTGGTCGCCATGCCTATTTCAATCATGCCATCGATGAAAGCCTCAGCTATCGGTAAAATTGCACTGGGATCTTGCCCAAATGAACGGTCGCCAATTGCTTTGCATTCATGGCCTAAATCCAATACGGGGGCAAAACTTAAATCAATGTCTAATGCAAACATTTCAGCAGCCATTAGCCAGCCTGATTCTTTTGCGATTTGGGTAGCTTCGGCTTCGGTTGTGGCAAGTTGTTTGAAAGATTGCATTGCCGGTAATTTGGTAAACCCTTCACGGAAACGTTGCACACGTCCGCCTTCTTGATCGACTGTAATCAACAGTGGCTTTTTCACCCTTTGGCGAATGTCTTTCACTAATGCTTGCATTTGGGCTTTATCATAAAAATTACGGGTAAATAAAATCAGCCCTGAAACCAGAGGATGTTCTAACATTTCCACTTCTTCTTGGGTAAGTTCTTTATCTTTAATATCAATCAGTAACATAATTTTGAGTTAGAATAATTTGTAAAAAAATTGGGTAAAACGACCGCTTGTTAGGGGTATTGTACATTAAAAAGCCCTTGATTTTCATCAAGGGCTGTTAAAAGGATAAGCAATTATACTTGTTCAAGCTTTTCTTGATTGCTACGCATCTTTATGTTGAGCATTTCCACAATCACGGAGAAGCCCATTGCGGTGTAAACAGCTGCTTTTGGTATGTGAATATCGAAACCTTCGGCAATTAATACGATACCGATTAAAATCAAGAAGGCGAGTGCTAAGTTTTTGATAGTTGGATTATTATCTACGAAATCGCCAATGCTTTTTGCTGCTAACATCATCACTGCCACTGCAATCACAATCGCGATTACCATAACCGGAATATCTTTTGCCATTGCAACAGCCGTAATCACAGAATCAAGCGAGAATACAACATCAAAAATGGCAATTTGAGTTAAAATCATGAAAAAGCTTGCTGTTTTACTAGTTGCTTGGTTTTCTTCATGGGATTCGGCAGCGATAGATTCTTTTAATTCCATTGCACTTTTTACGATAAGGAAAATACCGCCGAGTAATAAAATCAGATCACGTCCAGAAATTTCATTGCCTGCAACGTTAAAGAGAGGATCGACCAAGCGCATCATCCAAGCGAACGAAAGTAATAGCAGGATGCGGGTTCCCATCGCAAGAGCCAAGCCAATAATACGTGCAGATTGGCGTTGATGTACTGGTAGGCGAGAAACCAAAATACTAATTACAATAATATTATCGATACCTAACACGATTTCAAGCCCGGTTAAGGTTAAAAGTGCGATCCAGGCTTCGGGGTTTGCAATCCAATCAAACATAAAATATCCTTCAAAAAATAGGGGGATTAATTGTTTTTTTCTATCCAAAAAAGGAGGACATCATATAGAGAGTTGAGCAAAATTTAAAGGGGGTAATGCAAAAAGTTTTGTAAAATTTCAGCCGTAAATTGTTTGCGTAAATAAAAGCCTAAAGGCAGAGATTGCACCAGCTCACCTTTATTATTGATCGCGGGGGCAAGTGAGTGGCTATTCCTACCTTTTGGGCGAAGCTGCAATACCTCTCCAAGTGTAGCGTTAATTTCATTAAGCTTACCTAACACAATCATTTCCATAAGCTCTTCCCAATCCTGTTGCAGACGATATTCTTGCTCAACGGAAGGCGACCATAAAATCGGCTGCCCTATATGGCGTTGGTAGAGTGGAATTGTGCGTTTACCTTCAACCGGAATCCATAAAACACGAGAGAGTTTATGTCGAACATGGCAACTTTGCCAAGTAATGCCATTATTCTGTGTTAGTGGCGCAAGGCTGACAAAGGTTGTTTCTAAAGGCAAGCCTTTTTCATTAACAGGAATAGTTTTAAGTTCAATACCAAGGTGTGCAAAATCTTGTTCGGCTTTACTACCGGCTTTTGCACCTAATGCCGTTTCAATTAACATACCCACCCAGCCTTTATCTCGTTTTAAATCCATGGGTATAGGCATATTCAACATTTCGGCAATTTCACCTAAGGTAAAGCCTGCCAACCATTGTGCTTTGGTTAGCAATTCCTGTTCAGTATGAGAAAAGCTGGCAAGCTGAGGCGAATTTTTCATAGAGAAGAAAGGATACAAGCGGTCAAATTCTATTATTTTTTTGCAATTTGTAGGGCGAATCAATATTCGCCCTTTTCGATATTATCGGCTGTAGTAGGGAGGATTCATTTTAACCCTAATAATATTCTACATCCAAGCATTGCTACGAATAACACCCACGGCAATGCCTTCAATCTCAATATATTCTTGGGTTGGGTTGACCACAATTGGCTTTAACTCATCGTTTTCAGGATGCAAATAGATTAATTCGCCTTTTTTCTCTAAGCGTTTAACGGTGACTTCATCATTAACACGGGCAACAACCACTTGACCGTTACGGGCCGAGTTAGTTTTATGAACGGCTAATAAGTCGCCATCCAAAATACCGATTTTTTCCATGGAATTGCCGTTTACTTTTAGTAAATAGTCAGCAGCCGGGTTAAACATCGCACCGTTTACCGGATAATGATTTTCTACGTGTTCAACAGCTAAGATAGGGGTGCCGGCAGCCACTTTACCAATAAGCGGTAAGCCTTCATCTGCGTCATTAGCTGCTTCAGCTTCATCATTAACCAAAATACGAATGCCTCGAGATGTGCCTGAAAGCATCTCAATATAGCCTTTACGGGCAAGTGCTTTTAAATGCTCTTCTGCTGCGTTGGGTGACTTAAAGCCTATTTCTCTCGCAATTTCCACACGTGTTGGAGGCATTCCTGTCTTTTCAATATGATTTTTTACGAAATCAAAAATTTCTTGTTGGCGAGCAGTTAAATGTTTACGCATTTGAATATCCTTACTGGCTTTATATACAGAAAATGTTGATAGTATATACAGTATTTTTGGTTTTGTAACTAATAATTTCACAAAATTATGTAAAAAATTATGGTAGAATGGTGTGTCTTAGAGGTTAGACCTCCAAAAATAACTATTCTAAAGGGATATTAATATGTCTGGCTTATTAAATTGTTATCGAACCCTATTAAATTTACCTCTTTCACTTTTAGTGAAGTCTCGTGCTATTCCTAATGATCCTATAAGAGAATTGGCACTCAACCTTGAGCAACCTATTGTCTATGTGTTGCCATATACCTCACAAACCGATTTATTGATTTTACAAAAAAACTGTTTGGCATTAAATTTACCCGATCCATTGCAAGATAATATGATTGATGGTCAGACTTTACCCCGTTTTGTCTTTTTAGACGAAGGTCGCCGTTTCTTTAAATCAAAGGGGGCAAAAAGCGAAACAGAATCGCTTTTTTATCGTTATTTAGATTTACATCGTGAAAATCAAGAGTTAGATGTGCAAATAGTGCCTGTCTCTGTGTTATGGGGGCGAGCTCCGGGTAAAGAAGATGCTCGCTATTTACAGGTTTTAACCTCATTCCAACGCTTTATTTCAATGATTTGGTCGGGGCGTGATAATTTTGTCCGTTTTTCTCAGGCGGTATCTTTGCGTTATATGGTTACCGAGCATGGAGCGGATGAAAAAATTGCTCAAAAAGTGGCAAGGGTAGCTAAAATTCACTTTGCTAAATTACGTTATTCTGCAATGGGACCTCGTTTGCCTAATCGTGAGGCAATGTTTAATAAAATCCTTAATTCTGAGGTGATTCAAGCCGCCATTGCAGAAGAAGCTAAAAAATCTTCTCCGGAAAAAGCGCGTAAAGAAGCTGAAAAAATTATTAATGAAATTGCCGCAGATGTAAAACATGAGAGCTTAAGAGTAGCAGATCGTGTGTTAAGTTGGCTTTGGAATAAATTATATCAAGGCATTAATGTAAAAAACGCTGATCGTGTACGTAAATTAGCCTTGGAAGGGCATGAGATTGTTTATGTGCCGTGTCACCGTAGTCACATGGACTATTTGCTTTTATCTTATTTACTTTATCATCAAGGTTTAGTTCCACCACATATTGCTGCCGGTATTAATCTGAATTTCTGGCCGGCAGGTCCGATTTTCCGTAGCTGGGGAGCATTCTTTATTCGTCGTACTTTTAAAGGAAATCGCCTGTATTCTACAATTTTCCGTGAATATTTAGCAGAGTTATTTTATCGCGGTTATTCGGTGGAGTATTTCATCGAAGGGGGGCGTTCTCGTACAGGACGTTTGTTAGAACCAAAAACAGGTATGATGTCGATGACCTTACAGGCTCTTCAGCGTGGTTTAAATCGTCCGCTTAGCATTGTGCCTGTGTACATCGGTTATGAGCATGTGCTTGAAGTAGATACTTACGCTAAAGAATTACGCGGTGCAGCCAAAGAGAAAGAGAATGCGGGTTTGGTGTTGCGTGTGATTAAAAAACTGAAAAATTTAGGGCAGGGTTATGTTAATTTTGGTGAGCCGATTCAAGTAAATAATTACCTTAATCAACATTTCCCTGAGTGGAAAGAGTCATCGGAGGATAATCGTCCTAAATGGTTAAATGAGGCTGTAGATAACATCGCAAACCAAGTGATGGTCAATATTAATAAGGCGGCAGCGGTAAATGCGAAAAACTTGGTCGGTTCTGCTTTATTAGCGTCCCGTCAGCGTGCGTTATCTCGTGAGCAGGTAATTGAACAGCTGGAAAGTTATGTTCAGTTATTTAGAAATGTGCCTTATTCAAAAGAGGTTACTTTACCCGAAGAGTCTGTGGAAGATATGTTAAATCATGTTATCCAATTGCCTCGTTCAGGCGTTTGCATTGAAAAAGATAGTTTTGGTGAGTTGATTCGTTTAGATAGAGAATCAGCCGTACTGATGACTTATTATCGTAACAATGTTCAGCATCTGTTTGTATTGCCGGCTTTAGTGGCAAGTATGGTGTTACACCACGAAGCGATTTCAAAAGATTTGGTAATTCAAGCAGTAAACCGAATTTATCCGTTCTTACAAGCTGAATTATTCCTACATTTTAAACAAGAGGAAGTCAGCAAGCATATTGAAGCTATTATTGCAGAATTTGTTCGCCAAGGTGTAATTAAAAACGAAAGCGATATGTTGATGATTAGCCGTCCGCATATCCGTACACTACAACTGCACTCTGCGGGCGTGCGTGAGATTTTACAACGCTACTATATCAGCTTGAGTGTGTTACTCGAGCAGCCGGGAATCAGCCGAGGTGCTTTGGAAAAAGAGAGTAGTTCGATTGCTCAGCGTTTATCCGTATTACACGGCATTAACGCACCGGAATTCTTTGATAAAGCAATTTTCTCAACCTTTAGTGCAAGCTTAAAAGAGCAAGGATATTTCGATGCTTCAGATAATTTGGTTGTTGAAAAAGTTAAAGAAACGGAAAGTTTGCTATGTAGCTTAATTTCAATTGAAGTTCAACAAACTATTCAAGGTTCTATGGTAAAACTTGAAGTGGAAAAAACAGAGCAAATTGAAGTTGAGAAAAAAACTCAGAAAGAGGCGTAAGCAAGCGGTTATTTTTACGTTAAAATTTGCAAATTAGAGATGAAATAAAAAAGCTGAATGTAGCAACATTCAGCTTTTTTAATTTTTAATACAAAAAGATTATTTCGGTTCGCCAATTGGTAAAATGGTTCTACCAAAGCTTTCGTTGATAATATCTGCAGCGGCTAAGTAGAATGCACAGAATGCAGTTAATAAACCAAAGTTTCCACCAATATTTGTTAACGAACTGTTATGGGTAAAGTCACCTGCGGCTAACAAGTAGAATGTAATGGTTAAGAATAAGAAAATCGCTTGTAATGCACGAGCTTTCGCAAGAGTGCCAATAAACATCATTAATGTAAATGTTCCCCAAGCTACTAAATACCAGCCGATAAATTCCGGCGATACTGTTGATGCGAAAAATACTTTAAATAATGCAAAAGACCACCAGAATGCACCGTAGCTAGTGAAAGCAGTAAAACCAAAAGTATTACCTTTAGCGAATTCAAACATACCTGCGATCATCTGTGCTGTACCACCGAATGCAAATCCCATTGCTAATACTAAGCCTACATTTTCACCGCTGAATGTGCCATTGTTGATTAAGCTAAGTAAAAAAGTAGTCAATGCAAAACCGCATAAACCGAGCGGAGCCGGGTTAGTTCCTGAATTTGGAGCTGACATTTAAAACCTCTATATTGTTATTTTTTGCGTAAATTAACGCTATTTAATTCCTATGATTTCTCTAAAAAGAGAGATCATTTTTCGACCTAAAATTTAGGGCGATAAAGTATAGCGATTTTGCAATGAATTGACTAGAAATTTCATATTTTATAGCAGTTTTTTGTGAAATTTTTCAGAAAATCGACCGCTTATTATGTTTTAAGTTGTTATTGATGAATGAGAGATTAAAACACAACAAATGATTGCTACTTTTTATTTTTTTAATTTGGCTCGCTATAAATGAGCGGTATTATTAAAATCAATAACTTCAACCTTACCGTTATCTACTTTCACTTTTGTAATCGCGGTGTTGATCACAAAGCAATGTTTTTCTTCATTACGGAAATCTTGCCAAGGAATACCTTTTAACACTGCGGTTAATAAAGTAAGCGTCATGCCATGAGAGACGATTAATACATGCTGATCATTTTTATGCAGTTCAGCAATGTGGTTAAATGCATTGGTAACGCGTTGATAAAGCTGCTCAAACACCTCGCCTCCATTGCTTTGGGCTTGGTATTCCGCCGGTGTGCGCTTCATTACCCAATATTCGTCATGTTCTTGTAAATCAACAGATTTTACGCCCTCCCAAGAGCCAAAATTAAATTCATTGAGTCCCCAGTGGTGGAAATGGGGAATATTGGATAGCTCATTTTCTGCTAAAATATAGTTAGCGGTATCTTGGGCGCGTTTTTGCATACTGGAATAGGCAGCACGAAATGGAATATTTTTAAGGGCAACTCCGGCTTTTTTCGCTCCGTTAATCCCTTCTTCTACTAAAGCTGAATCGCCTGAACCTTGTAATCTACCTTCAATATTCCAGACGGTTTTACCATGTCTGACTAAATAAATTGTAAGTGCCATTGAATTTCCTTGTTAAAATAATCAAAAAATTAAAAGAGATTATAGCAAAATGAATACAGAATTGATGATTTGTTATCAACATCATGATTTTATTATTATCAATAAGCCTGAGGGGGTAAGCGTGCATAAAGACGAGGAAGAGATTGGCTTAACTGAACAGGTAGCAAAACAGCTTAATGTCGAACAGGTTTGGCTGGTTCACCGTTTAGATAAAATCACCTCCGGCTTATTGATTTTAGCTTTAAATAAAGAGGCCGCAGTGCGGTTTTATCATTTGTTCGAGCAGCACAAAATTCAGAAAACTTACTGGGCGTTGAGTGATAAAAAGCCGAAGAAAAAGCAAGGAAAGATTGTGGGGGATATGGAAAAATCCCGTAATGGGGCATGGAAGCTGTGCCATAGTAAAGAAAATCCCGCAGTCACACAATTTACCTCTTACTCTGTCGAAGTTCCTTTACGCCATTTTCTTCTGCAACCCAAAACCGGCAAAACACATCAGTTAAGGGTTGCGATGAAAAGCTTAGGTAGCCCGATTTTAGGTGATAGGCTCTATTCGGGAACGGCAGCAGATAGAGTTTACTTACATGCTTATCAGCTTGATTTTGAATATGATGGCGAAAGAATCTGCGTAAATGCAGAGCCTACAAGCGGTCAACTTTGGCAAAAAATTTGCCAATAGATAAGCTTATTTTACCAACCGCGATAACGCCCAAATCCATGATGATATCCTATGCTAGGATAAATTACAGGCCTTACAATTTGTGTTGCAGTGCTTTTAGCTCGTTTATCACTTTGGTTTAATGGCTCGTCATTTGGTTTCTCATTTGGATTAACAGTTTGTTTGGAGATAATACGTTGTTGGTAATCTGCCACTGCTTGCATATCCATTGGCACACTACTCTGTTGAACTGGTGTTGAGCAAGCTGTTAGCATTGCTGGTAAGGTAATTAAAATCAGTTTTTTCATATTTCCCTCATTTGCAAAAAATATCAGCTTTTTGACCGCTTATTTGGAATTTAATTCATGAAAATAGTCTATTTTCTAATAAAAAAGGACGCCTATTAAGGGGCGTCCTCATCTCTATTCTTTAAATTAAAGAGCAGATTTTGCTTTTTCAACAAGTTCTGCGAAAGCAACTTTGTCGAATACAGCGATGTCAGCTAAGATCTTACGGTCAATTTCAACAGATGCTTTTTTCAAGCCGTTGATGAATTTGCTGTAAGATAAACCATTTTGACGAGCAGCCGCGTTGATACGAGCAATCCATAATTGACGGAATTGACGTTTACGTTGACGGCGGTCACGGTAAGCATATTGACCAGCTTTAATCACTGCTTGGAACGCAACGCGATAAACACGCGAACGCGCACCATAATAACCTTTAGCAGCCTTAAGAACTTTCTTATGGCGTGCTCTTGCAATAACACCACGTTTTACACGAGCCATTATTTAATCTCCTAAATTGTCTTTGGGCATTTGCCCACATTTATAAACTAAAAATTAACTAATCCGTACGTCCGTACTTATCTACGCAACCTAAAAAAGGCTTATGCGTATGGTAAGCAGGCTACTACTAATACTTGGTCAGCTTTTGCAACCATTGATTTGTGACGTAAGTGACGTTTACGTTTAGTGGTTTTCTTAGTCAAAATGTGACGTAAGTGAGATTGTTTACGTTTGAAACCGCCTGAAGCTGTTTTTTTGAAACGCTTAGCAGCACCACGTACTGTTTTAATTTTAGGCATTGTTTTAAAAACTCCGCATTGTTTAAGTTTACTTCATTGTCATTAGGCGGATTACACATTCTGAAGCCGAATAATCATTCGGCTATATGGAAATCTCTTGGAAGCACTAATCACATTCCTATGCAATTAACATTACTATTTCAAAGCAAATCAGGCTGCTGAGTCTGCCTGTTTGCTTTGTTGCTTAAAAAAGCTTGCGAATTTTAGCGAAAATATGACCGCTATGCAAGTAAAAATAATAGATTATTCCGATAAAAAAGCACATAAAAATTATGTGCTTTATATAAGGTCAGATTATTTTTTCTTAGGTGCGATGACCATTACCACTTGACGACCTTCAAGTTTGCCCGGTGCTGATTCGATCATTGCGACTTCTGCTGTATCGGCTTTTACACGCTCTAATACGTCCATACCAATTTCTTGGTGAGCCATTTCACGACCACGGAAACGCACGGTAATTTTTACTTTATCGCCGTCTTCCAAGAAGCGCATAATACTGCGAAGTTTCACTTGGTAATCACCTTCATCAGTACCCGGACGGAATTTGATTTCCTTCACTTGGACAACTTTTTGTTTTTTCTTTTGCTCTTTTGCAGCTTTTTCTTTTTCGTAGATGAACTTACCATAGTTCATAATACGACAAACCGGTGGTTCAGCATTTGGGCTAATTTCAACTAAGTCTAACTCAGCTTCTTCAGCCTTTGCTAATGCTTCTTGAATTGATACGATACCAACTTGTTCACCATTTTCATCGGTTAGGCGAACTTCTTTCACGCCACGAATTTCATCATTAAGACGGTGGGCACGATTTGTCTGAACACGTTTTACAGGTTTAATAGTATAATTCCTTCTAGGTTGGTTAAAATCGAGTGCATAGCAGACGATATATATTGTTATAGTGCTCGTTTTTATCTGTATAGAAAACAGGTAAACGGGCGAATTTTATAGGATTTTCAAACTATATGCAATAATCAATGCTTAGTTTACAGCCTATTTTCGGTTATTTTGATGTTCTTTGATTAAGGTCATAAAAGCTTCGCCAAAACGCTCAAATTTCCTTTCCCCTACACCGTTTATTTCTAACATTTCTATTTTACTTGTCGGCAAAAATTCTGCCATTTCTTGTAAAGTCGCATCATTGAAAACAATATAAGGTGGAATATTTTCTTTATCTGCAATTTGTTTACGCAGGAAGCGTAACCGAGCAAAGAGATCTTTATCATAACGTTGGCTGGTTTGTTTCTGAACGAATGCCGTAGCTGAAATACCTAAACGTGGTAATGCCAGTTGTAGAGGTTTCTCTCCGCGTAAAAAAGCTCTGGCACTTTCTGTAAGTTGTAGCGCAGAGTGATTAGCAATATTTTGATAAATTAGTCCTAAGTGAATGAGTTGTCGAATCACATTCAACCAGTAATTTTGGCTTTGTTCTTTGCCGATACCGTAAACGGATAGGGTATCGTGATTATGTTCACGAATTTTAAGATTATTCATACCCCGCAATACAGCAATTACATGGTGTTGGCCAAAAATTTGACCTGTACGATAGATTACAGACATGACTTTTTGTGCATCGAGTAAGCCATCATATTTCTGTGGAGGGTCTAAACAGATATCGCAGTTTTTACAAGCTTCTTGCTTGTGTTCACCGAAATAGTTAAGTAGCACTAATCTGCGACAGGTTTGTGATTCAGCAAATGCTCCTATGGCTTGTAGTTTATGCTGTTTAATATTACGTTGCTCGCTTTCCGGTTCTTCCAGTAGTATTTTTTGTAACCAAGCATAATCAGTTGGATCGTAGAAAAGAACGGCTTCTGAGGGTAAATCATCTCGTCCTGCTCGCCCTGTTTCTTGATAGTAAGATTCAATTGAGCGAGGTAAGTCAAAGTGCACTACAAAACGAACATTTGATTTATTAATTCCCATTCCAAAGGCAATGGTTGCCACTACAATTTGGATATTATCCCGCTGAAAGGCATTTTGTACTACTTCACGTTGTTCAAAACTCATACCAGCGTGATAACCCATAACACTAATTTTGCGTGCAGAGAGTTTCTCGGTAATTTCTTCTACTTTTTTACGACTATTACAGTAAATAATGCCGCTTTTACCTTGCTGTTTATGGATAAACTGGACTAGCTGTTCTAACGGTTTGAATTTTTCTTGCACTGTATAGCGAATATTAGGGCGGTCAAAACTGCCTAAATAAATATGTGGCTGCTGTAAGCGTAAATGATGCAGAATGTCTGCTCGAGTTGTAGGATCTGCCGTGGCAGTTAAGGCCATTAACGGTACATTTGGAAAGGTATTACGTAATCTACCAAGTAAGGTATATTCCGGGCGGAAATCATGTCCCCATTGGGAAACACAATGAGCTTCATCTACCGCAATAAAACTGATTTTACATAGTGAAATAAATTGGAAGAAGCCTTGAGTCATTACTTTTTCTGGTGAAAGATAAAGGAGTTTTAATTGTCCGGATAAAGCTTTTTGCTCGACTTGCTGCTGCTCTTCAATGCTTTGGGTTGAATTGAGATAAGCGGCTTCAATACCGTTAGTAATGAGCTGATCAACCTGATCTTTCATTAACGAAATCAGTGGTGAGATCACAAGGGTGATGCCTTCCAAGCAAAGGGCAGGCACTTGATAGCAAAGAGATTTTCCACCACCGGTCGTCATAATGACTAAGCAATCGCGCTTTTCTAAAACGGCATTAATGACTTCTTCTTGCCCGTCTCGGAATTTTTGGTAGCCAAAAACATTATTTAAAACAGAAATTGCGGTGGTGTTCATTGTGTATTATTTTGTTGAGGCGAAAGAGCCTGCAAGCGGTCTATTTTTAGGAAAAATTTGCAAATGTTACAAGGACGCACATAGCGTCCTGCAAGATTATTAGAATGTAATTTCTTCACCGTGTCTGGCAAAGGCTTCGGTTAAGTGTTGCCAAAAGTTACGACCTTCCGCAGTGACCCATTCGCCCGCTACATTTTTAAAATGGAAACCACCTAATTTGCTAGCAAGCCAAAGCTCTAACATCGCTTCTTGTTTGTTGATGATGATTTGAGATTCATCGTCAAAGGTTAGGGTACAAACCGCACCTTGAATTTCGGTGTCCACCGATAAACCTTCGTTATCAATGGTTTCTTCAATTTGCTGCCATACTTGCTCTACGGCTTGGTGGAATTGTGCTGTGTTCATTTTATTCTCCAAAATATTTAGGGAACAAGCGGTTAGATTTGCAAAATATTTTACAAATTTGACCGCTTGCGATCATTTAATTGAGGGAAGTTCCGTCATCGCCCAGCGTGGTTTTACGCTCACGCTTAAGTCGGTTTGTTCGCCATTTTTTAAGCGTAAAAAGCCGGTATAGGCAATCATTGCTCCGTTATCGGTGCAAAATTGTGGGCGAGGGTAGAATACTTCGCCTTTTAATTTTTTCATCATATCGGCAACATCTGCTCGTAATTGCTTATTGGCACTTACTCCACCTGCCATTACCAGCCGTTTATAACCGGTTTGCTCTAAAGCACGCTTGCATTTGATTAAAATGGTATCGACAACAGCTTGTTGGAATGCATGAGCAATATCGCAACGAGTTTGTTCGTCTAGCTCGCTATTTTCATTTAGATTCGCTTTAATAGTATTCGCAGCAAAGGTTTTTAAGCCAGAGAAGCTAAAATCTAAGCCCGGGCGGTCGGTCATTGGACGTGGAAATTTAAAACGCTCCGGTGTACCTGATTCGGCAAGTTTTGACATTGCAACCCCTGCCGGATAGTCTAAACCCAATAGTTTGCCGGTTTTATCAAATGCTTCACCGGCAGCATCATCAATGGATTCGCCCATTAATTCGTACTGACCAATTCCATCGACTTTGACTAATTGAGTATGCCCACCGGAGATCAGCAATGCAACAAAAGGGAATTCGGGGGCATTTTCTTCAAGCATTGGGGCGAGTAAATGCCCTTCCATGTGATGAACACCAAGAGCCGGTACTTGCCATGCATAAGCAAGGGATCGCGCTATGGTTGCTCCAACAAGTAAGGCTCCAACTAATCCCGGCCCTGCGGTGTAAGCAATACCGTCAATATCAGTAGAGCTAAGCCCTGCTTCTTTTAAAGCTTCGTGAATTAAAGGTAGTGTTTTTCGGATATGATCACGAGAGGCAAGCTCCGGCACAACACCGCCATAATCTGCGTGCATATCAATTTGGCTATAGAGTTGATTGGCAACTAATCCTTTTTCTTCATCATAAATTGCAACCCCTGTTTCATCACAAGAGGTTTCAATACCTAAAATTCGCATGATTTCCTTAAGTTAATTTTTAAATTAATGAGACTAAAAGGGGCGAATACTCGCCCCCTGAAATTATCTTATGCCTGATTAAAATTGCTCGCCGTATTTCGGTTTTTCAGGATTTGGTAAGGTTTTGTTTTCGTATTCTTGAATTAAAGCATCCGTTTTTTGTTCAGAGTCTTGAATTCCCATTTGCTTAAATGCTTCTTTTAAATATGGAAGTGCTTCTTTAGTAGCCATAGTATTTGGGTAGAAGCGTAACATTTCTTCAACTCGGTTTACGACGGCCACGTAGGCGTTACGTTTATCGTAGAATTTTACTGTTGATAATTCATGTTCAGCTAGGCGGTTGAATAAGTAGTTCATCCAGTTTTGAGCATCTTGAGCATACTGACTTTGAGGGTAGTGCTGCACGATAGTCTGGAAGTTACCGTAAGCATTACGAACGTTGTCAACAGCTCGAGAAGCTCTGTTTACGCCAAAGAAATCTTGAATAAAGTTATCGCTTAAACGTGCGTTAGAAAGGCCAGCTAAGTAGAATACATAATCCATGTTTGCTGAATTCGGGTAAGAGCGAGCAAAACGCTCTGCGGCATCTAAGGCTTTATAATATTCAGCCACTTTATATTGTGCATAAATTAAACTTAATTGAGTCTGCTCCCCAATACCTGTATATTGACCACCTTTAGCACCCACAGCTTCTAAATAGCGAATGGCGGAGTTATAATCACCATCTTGTAAATAATTTTGGCCTTTGCTATAAAGATCTTGAACAGGGGATGATTCAAGTTCTTTATTAGAACTTGAACAACCGGCGACCATAAGCCCTGCTAATACTAAAGTGGCAAGAGATTTAAATTTACGCATATGTTTTACCTATAAAAAGTGTCTGGAACGGAAAGTTCATGTACAATGTCCTCAGACTAAGAATAACTTATGAAGTTCATCTCTATTTTATATAACATCAAGCAAGTAAGCAAATGACTAATTAGGATTTATTATTTAATGACTCAACAAATGATTTTAAAAGCGGAAGTTACTGCAGATTTATTAGGGGCTCGTTTAGATCAGGCTCTCGCTCAGCTTTTTCCGGATTATTCCCGCTCACGCATTAAGGTTTGGATTGAAAGTGATTTAGTGAAAGTAAACGGTAATATTGTCAACAAAGCAAGAGAAAAAGTCTTTGGTGGAGAAAGTGTTGAAATTGCAGCCGAAATAGAGGAAGAAATCCGTTTTGAACCGCAAGATATTCCATTAAATATTGTTTATGAAGACGATGATATTTTAGTAATTAATAAGCCAAAAGATTTAGTTGTGCATCCGGGGGCCGGTAATCCGGACGGCACAGTATTAAATGCGTTATTGCATTATTACCCACCGATTGCAGAAGTGCCGCGTGCTGGCATTGTTCATCGTTTAGATAAAGATACCACAGGCTTAATGGTGGTAGCGAAAAATATTCCTGCTCAAACCCATTTAGTTACAGCCTTGCAAAAACGTAGAATCACCCGTGAATATGAAGCGGTAGCAAGCGGCATTATGACCCAAGGTGGAAAAGTGGATGAGCCGATGGCTCGTCATCCCACCAAACGCACTGCGATGGCAGTTCATCCGATGGGTAAACCTGCAGTAACACATTATCGTATTATGGAACGTTTCCGTAACTATACACGTTTACGCTTGCGTTTAGAAACCGGGCGTACTCATCAAATTCGTGTACACATGGCCCATATTGCTCACCCGTTGTTGGGAGATCAGCTTTATGGTGGCAGACCTCGTCCACCGAAAGGGGCAAGTGAAGAATTTTTAGCGGTATTACGTGGATTCCAGCGTCAGGCATTACATGCAACAATGCTCAGATTAGAACACCCAATTACAGGTGAGTTGATGGAATGGCACGCTCCACTACCGGAAGATTTCATTGAACTGATTCAAGCTTTAAAAGCAGATTATGAACTTTATAAAGATGAGTTAGATTATTAAAATTTAAAGTTGCATTTGATTTTCAAAGTTGTTATAGTCGAATCGTTTTCATAACTAACCAAAAAAATAAGGAGCCTATTATGAAAAAATTAGTATTAGCAATTTTAGCAACAGCAACATTCTTAACTGCTTGCAATACTGTTGATGGTGTGGGTAAAGATGTTGAGAAAGCAGGTGAGAAAATCCAAAAAACTGCTCAATAATTATTTAAAAAAAGCCTCTGAAATTTCCAGAGGCTTTTTTTTCTTACCAAATTAAACTAATTAAAAAAATTAACATCATCGGAAATTCTAACATCCCAATCTGTTTTACATTCCAACCCAAACCAGGCACAACAATTGCTCTGGATAATGCAATTAAATAAGCAAAAAAGACCGCTTGCATGGAGCATATAATATAAAGTATTGCCAATAATAAATGTGAGAGAATACTTATTTCCATATAAATTGGGTTGCGACGTTCCCTCACCATACTTTTAACATAAAATGTGGTCGCGATAAAAAATAAGGTTGGATGGAGTAAAATTTCAAAATTATAGCTTTCGCTTACCAAATAGAAACTTGCCATGCCTATTACGCCAAAAATTAAAATACCGGCAATATCATTGAATAAATTACGTTCATCTTTTTGTTTTGCATAATAAATTTGAGTCAGTCCAAGCGGTAGAATTATCACTAAAAATTGCAAAATAGTCGGTTTGGTATAAATCACCGGCAAGGCAAAAAGAAGGCTAAGCCCAAAATAGATTTTTGCCCATTTTTTGTTACGCTCGGTGGGCTTTTTGCTAAATAGTGCCAGAAACGGGTAGGAGAACAGGTAAAGTGATAACCACGAAAGAACGAAAAAAATGTGCAAAGGGATAAACTGACTTTCTATGATGGCATAAATAAAGGGTAAAATTGCCATTGCTAATGCACCATGTTGATTGGAAATTACAGGTTTATCTTGTAGTATCATACTTTCCTTCTGATTCGGATATCAATAAAAAAGGCGACTAAAACAGTCGCCTTTTAATTCTAAGAAAAGTTAGAATAATTTTCTAGAGGCTTCGTACAATTCTTCTTTAAACGGACGACGCATATTATTAATCGCATCAATAATATCGTGGTGAACTAATTGTTCGTTTTGAATCCCTACACAGTGACCGCCAAAACCTTGTAGTAATAATTCTACTGCATAAACCCCCATGCGAGAGGCTAGAATACGGTCAAACGCACAAGGCGAACCACCACGTTGAATGTGACCTAACACCGTTGCACGGGTTTCATTACCAAAGCGAGCTTCGATTTCTTTAGCAAGCGCATGTACATCGGTCATTAATTCGGTAATCGCAATGATTGAGTGACGTTTGCCTTTATGGAAGCCTTCTTCGATACTTCTCATCAATGATTCTTTATCTAAGCCTTTTTCCGGCACGATAACGTATTCACAACCACCTGCTAAGGCAGCACTTAAGGTTAAATCACCACAATGGCGGCCCATAATTTCCACAATCGAAATACGTTGGTGAGAGCTTGAGGTATCACGTAAGCGGTCAATTGCATCTAATGCGGTTTCTAATGCCGTTTGATAACCGATGGTGTAGTCGGTTCCGACAATATCATTATCAATCGTGCCGGGAATACCAATGCACGGGTAGCCGAATTCTTCGGTTAATAATTTTGCGCCCATATAAGAGCCATCCCCACCGATAACAACTAGCGCGTCAATATGATATTTCTTCAATGTTTCAACACATTTTTTACGGACTTCAGGTCTTTTAAAATCAGGAAAGCGTGCAGAGCCTAGGAAAGTACCGCCACGATTGATGGTTTCTGACACAGAACGTCTATCAAGTGGGATGACTTTATCGTGATAAAGTCCATAATAACCATCTTGGATACCGCAAACTTCTAAACCTTCATTTAATGCAGTACGCACAACACCACGAATAGCCGCATTCATACCCGGAGCATCGCCACCACTAGTTAATACTGCGATTTTTTTGATTTGTTTACTCATCTAAAAACACCTTGTTGATAAATTAAAGTTAAATTGAAAACTGGTGCAAAGGTTACAATATTCAGCCTTTTCGTTCTACTAAAAAATGCGTATTTTTTGATTTAATTCTAGCTATTCCCGTAAAATGGCTAAAGCAAAATCTAAAGCGTTGAAAAACTGTTCAACATCTTCTTGAGTATTATAATGAGCCAATGAGATTCGAAGTGTTCCGACCTCATCCAAATAACGTAAATAAGGTTTGGCACAATGCTCACCATGGCGAATGGCAATTTTACTTTGGGTTAAAAAGGCAGCAATATCAGCAGGGTGCTGATCTTTTATAATAAAGCTGATTGTCGGGGTGTTTTGCTGCCCGATAATTTGTAAATTTTGATAAGAATTTAACCGCTTGCGAGCGTATTCCGCTAAAGCATAAAGTTGATTATTCAGCCCTGAGAAATCGACTTTTTCTAACCATGCCAGTACCTGCCCGAAGCCAATAATACCGGCAATATTTGGCGTGCCTGCTTCCAATCGGTAAGGCAAATCTGCTACAGTCAGCTCACTTTCAGTAATGTTTTTCAGCATTTTGCCGCCGAATACAAGCGGTCGAATTTGTTCCAAACTTTGCAATTTGCCGGTCAGCACCCCAACACCGTTCGGACCATACATTTTATGGGAGGAAAAGGCGTAGAAATCGGCATCTAGTTTCTGCACGTCCACTTGCTCCGAACAGACCGCTTGAGCAATATCCAACAGGATTTTCGCCGAAGAATGCTGGCGAATAATCGGAATTAAGGTTTCCACAGGCTGACGCACGCCGCTCACATTTGAAACTAAATTTAATGCCACAATCTTGGTTTTAGGCGATAACACTTGCTTTAACGTTTCAGGTTGAATTTGATAATCTGCATTTAACGGCAAAACAATTAATTTAGCCTGCCTGCGTTCTACCAACTGCTGCCAAGGAATAAAATTGGCATGATGTTCGGCAATTGAAATGACGATTTCATCGTCTTTCTCAATTTGATGTTCTAATCCGTAGGCAACCAAGTTAATACTTTGCGTTGTGCCGCTTGTCCAAATTACAGCTTCACGAGCTGCCACATTAAAGCGTTTCATCACCAAATCACGAGCCAGTTCATATTGCTGAGTTTGCGGCAAATCATACTGACTGCGATGCACTGAACCGGCAGAAGCATAAAATTCAGAGGTTGTTTGGATTAGTACATTTGGTTTCAGTGTTGTCGCCGCAGAGTCTAAATAAGTCCAGCCTTTAGCTTGGGTAAAAAAGGGGAAATAGGTACGAAATTGGGTGTTAGGCATAAGTTAATTCCTAAGATTTTTTTGAAAATTTAGTTACCAAGAAAGCACTTATTATAGAGAAATGTTTTGAGATAAGAAGCATTTCAAGAAATAAATAGATTTATTTTGTTAAATTTTTGTTAAATCGGAGTTGACTAATAAAATTGTTTTTTTATAAAATCCGCATAAAAAATATGGTCTATTTGGAGAGGTAAAAAATAAACTTACTAACGTATGAGAAGAATAAGATAATCTATATTTTTTTGGAATGCTCTGAAATATATTCTATTCATTTTAACCTAAGGGAGGTTATATGAAATCTTTTTTAAAAAATACGAATAAAATCATAAATATGTTTTTGTTTTATATTTTTATATATTGTATGTCGTTAATAATATCATCATTTTTTAATGTGCATGTTGCTTATTTTTATTTTGGAATATTGATTTTTCTTTACTGTTTTAATAAGTTGAAAAATATTTATCCTTGATAAATAGGTGTTTTATTGAATTAATAATATTTGGTTTAGGAAAAGTAATGAAAGAATTAGCGATTTTAATGTTGAACCTTTTTATTCATCTAGGGTTGATTATTACCCCTTCCTATTTTGTTTTTTCTTTTTTTTATAAAAAATTATTTTTAAAAGATAAAGTTTTTTTAATGGTGTTTCTATTTATAATATTAAGTTTTTTGTTTTTTTATATTGAAAAATTATTTTTGACTTATTTTAATATTTACCCAGTGATAATTTATTTTTAACGCAAAGGAGAATTAAAATTGAAAGATTTAACTATTAATGATTGTCAGCTTATTTATGGTGGATTTTCTGGATTAATACTAAGAGGAGCTTTAAAAGGAGCAGCAGCTGGCACAGCCTACTATGGAGCAAGTAATATTAGTAATCCAGAAAATATGACTTTTCAAGGAGCTTTGGGAGCCGCTGCTGGAGGAGCAGTAGGTGGAGGTATAGGTGCGAAATTTGGTTCTTGGGGGGCTTCTACGATAGGTGGTGTTGTTTCAGGAATATCTGATAATATAATTAAGAGTATGGGGGATGATATTCGAGGAAACAGTAATAATAAGTCAGGTTCAAACTATGATTGTGGTGATGGTACAGATTATCAAGGCTAGTGGAGATGAAAATGAAGATTCAATTTCCAATTTCTTATCAAGAATTTTGTGAAAATTATTTTGAGAAACAGCCTTTATTAATGAAAGGAGCAATAAAGCAACAAGATTTACTCTCTTGGAATGCTATCAATGAAGTATTACCTCGTTGTGATTTACTTTCTGAAGATGCAATTAAAGTAATGTATAAAGGCAAAAGAGTACATAAGAAAGATTATTTAGAAGAATATAATGATCTAGGTACTATTCGTTATAAATTTCAAGAAGAGCATTTGTATAGTTTTTTAAGAGATGGTGCAACGTTAGTTGCTAATGGTATTGTTAATGAACCAAGTGTAGATTGCTTTTCACAAGAAATAGCTCAATTTACTGGCTGCCATATTTTTTCAAGTTTATATATTGCTTTTAATACTGAGCGGTCTTTTAAAAGTCATTGGGATAGTCGTGATATTTTTGCGGTGCAAATGCAAGGTAAAAAACGTTGGATTATTCATGCCCCAACTTTTAAAAATCCATTATATATGCATCATAGTAAGGATATGCCTGAATATGCTCCTAATCTTGATGATGTTTATATGGACATTGTTCTTGAAGCTGGTGATATTCTTTATTTACCTCGTGGCTGGTGGCACGATCCTATTCCTGTTGGAGAAGAAACTGTGCATTTAGCTGTAGGCATTTTTCCTGCTTATACTCATAACTATCTGACTTGGGTATCTCAAAATATGGTTGAGAAAGAAATTGCCCGAGCTTCTTTATCGCACTATGAGTCAGATAAAGAGTTGATAGTACAGCTGGCAGAACAAACAGCAGAATATATTAAAGATAAAGAGAATTATCGCAAATTTATAGAGAATTTTTATGATCAGAAGCGGGTTGAAAAGCCGCTTAATTTAGAAACTTTAGGAAATTATCAATATAATTCTATTTTAGAAAATCAAAAAATTTCATTTAAAACCAAAAATCACTACTTTGGTTATGAAGATAAGATAATTTCAAATGGATATGGTATTTCTCTTGACGAAGAGTTTGGAAATGTTATTAAATTTCTTAAACGGGGGCAGGAAGTTTCATTAAATGATATTTTAGAAAAAGTATCAGAAGATAAACGAGATAAAGTTTCTCAGCTTATTTGGCAGTTATCTTATATTGGCGTTCTAAAATTGAGTTAAATATGTAAGGGTTTTCATATATAGTTATTTTGTTAGCCTCATAATAGATGCTAATATTAAAATAATTTATTTGGTTAAACTATTTGTTCTCTACGTTTAATTCTAAATATAGTAATCTTATAAGTTATCCTGAATAATTCAGAAAAAATAGAGTATGACAGATGTTTAAGAGAGAATAAGACTTATTTCATAAATAGCAATCATTGAATAATATATCTTGTCTGTATAGATGTAAGATTCATTAATGTATGTAATTAAATTTTAGTGTGGGTGTTTTATGAGATTTGTTACTGTAATTTATATTGCATTTGTTTATCCATTGTTACCATTCGAGTGTAATACAGCTGTTTATGATATAGTGTTGTTTTGCTTTTTGTTTGCTTATTCTCTTCTTAAGAAGAAATGTTAGTGATATATTTATTTAGGCTGATAGTATTCAACTTTTTTAACATACTTATTCTACTAACTTTATATGTTTATAAGATTAATTTTTAATGTATATAAAAATAAATATACTAATGTAGTAGTATGAAATTGGTATTATATGTTCAGAGAAGAAGCTATTGCGTATCAGTCAAAAAAATGGAAGAGCACAGCTGTACTATTTAGCAGAGTGCCTTCATGGTTAGTCTTTTCCATTTCTTTCTTCATTTTTGCTGCATTTATTCTATTTGTTGTTTTTGGTAGTTACACCCGCCGTGAAACAGTAGTAGGCGAGCTGGTGATGCAAGCACACCCGATTATCCTTTCTGCCCCGAAGTCAGGCTATATTTCCGAAAGCTATATTGAACCTCATCAGCAAGTGAAAAAGGGCGATCCGTTATTTAAAATTACCCTAGATAGAATTACTCATAGTGGAAATATCAATGTTAATTCTATTCTTTCTTTGAAATCACAAATTATTGCAACGGAGAAAGCGATTGACGCATTGCAGAAGAATAAAGCTGAAAGTATTGCCAGCCTTGAAAAGCAGATAAAGAACAATCGCAAAATATATCAAGATAAGCAGACTTATATTGTAGAAGTCGAAAAAAGTATGCTGGACTATGCCGATTTAATTAAACGGTATGAGAAACTATTAAAAGTCGGGCATTCCAGCCACGATGAAGTAAATCTGCAAAAGTCACGCTATTTTCAACAGAAATCGTTATTTAATGAATTAAAGCAGGAGATTGTTCAACTACAGTCTGCGATATTAAATTTAGAGAATGACATTGAAACTCGCAAAACGGAGTTTGATAACCAAATTATTCGTTATGAAATACAAAAAAGTGATTTATCTATTCGTTTAATGGAGTTTGAGTCCATTTCAGAGATTATGGTGAATGCCTCATTAGACGGCAAAATTGAAAGCACCAATGTGACGGTTGGGCAAATTATTAAAGAAAATGATCCGCTTGCACAAATCCTTCCCTATAATAAAGGCGACTATCAATTAGTGATGTGGGTGCCAAATAGTGCGATTTCCTTTATTAAAACAGGGGATGAAGTGAATATTCGCTACGAAGCATTTCCGTTTGAAAAATTTGGACAGTTTAAGGGAGAAATTAAAACGATTTCAACTTTGCCTGCTTCTTTGCAGGAATTAAGTTTCTATAAAAATCTACCCCTAAGTTAGACCAGGGAATTCCTCTTTATAAGATTATCGTGGATATTGCTGATCAAAATGTGCAATATAATGATAAGACTCTCTATTTTATGAGTGGAATGAAAGCAGAAGCTACACTATTTTTAGAAAATCGGAAACTCTATGAATGGATGCTCTTTCCTATTTATCAGCTTCGTAAAAATATGGAGTAAATAATGAAAGGAATCGATCAGTTAAAATTTGGTTTTCTGCGAAAAATGCCGATGATTTTACAAACGGAAACGGCTGAATGTGGTTTAGCGTGTTTGGCAATGGTGCTAGGTTATTATGGAAAGAATACTAATTTATTTGAACTGCGCAGCCAATATGGTACCTCTTCCCACGGGATAAATCTGCAAACATTGATGTCGGTTGCCAAAGATTGTGGCTTAATTACTCGTGCCTTATCCCTAGAATTAGAAGAAGTCTCTCAGCTCCGTTTACCTTGTATTCTGCATTGGGATTTTAATCATTTCGTTGTTTTAACGCAGGCAACAGAAAAATATTTCATTATTCACGATCCTGCATTTGGTAAACGGAAATTATCTAAAGCAGAATTTTCGAACCATTTTACCGGTGTAGCATTAGAAGTCTGGACGGAAGTAAAATTCGAGAAAACCAAAAATCAAAATACCATTAGTTTATATGAAACATTAAAGCATATTTCCGGCATTAAAGGGGCATTAGTGAAAATTTTTGCTCTTTCAATGTTAATTGAATTGATTGCCTTGTTAATGCCGATTGGTACGCAATTAGTGATGGATCACGTTATGCAAGCAAAAGATCAATCATTATTATTGATTATTTGTATTGGTTTATTCCTATTTACGTTTTTTCGCACAGCAATCAGTATGTTTCGCGCTTGGATTTCTTTGAAAATGAGTTATTTAATTGATTTTCAATGGACAGCCAGTTTCTTTTCTCATCTATTAAAATTACCGCTAGATTTCTTCGAAAAGCGACAAGTTGGCGATATTCACTCTCGATTTAGCTCACTCAAAACGATTCAAAAAACCTTAACCTCCAGTATCGTTGCAACCATTATTGATACGATTATGATCATTAGTTTAATCATTATGATGGTGCTATATGGTGGTTGGTTGTTTTGGGTCGTACTTGCATTCTCCTTTATCTATTTTATATTAAGAATGATCACCTATTTGGTTTACCGTCAAATGAATGAAGAGCAAATTATTAAAGGTGCTAAAGCACATTCTCATTTTATGGAAACCTTATATGGTATTATAACGTTAAAATCATTAGGGTTAGAAAGTAAACGACAAGAGCAGTGGATGTCTTTAAATGCGGACGCATTTAATACTTCAATTAAAGTTACTAAATTCGATATGCTATTTTCAGGCATTCATACTTTTATTTCAACCATTGAGCAGATTTTAATTCTTTGGATTGGAGCAACGATGGTGATTGAAAATGTGATGACACTGGGTATGTTTGTTGCCTTTAATGCTTATCGTGGATCATTTTCTGCTCGAATGGGAAATTTAATTGATATTGTATTTAATCTTAAAATTTTATCATTACATCGGGAGCGTATTGCTGACATTGCTTTAAATGAAGTCGAAGATGAAACGAAATACCAAGAGATAATTATTGAAAATCATCAAGCCAATTTGGAAATAAAAGATCTCTGTTTTAAATATGATCCTTTTGCTAAACATGTGATTGAGCGTTTAAATTTAACCGTTAAAAGCGGTGAAAGTGTTGCTATTACGGCACCCTCCGGTTATGGAAAAACCACATTATTAAAACTGATCGCTGGTTTATTAAAACCGACTTCAGGCACTATCTTTTTTAACGGTGTTGATATTTACCAACTGGGATTAACACAATATCGTACTCAAATTACTTGTGTATTACAGGAAGATAAATTCTTTTCCGGCTCTATTTTGGAAAATATTGTTAGTTTTGAAAGTAATTATAATCGGGAATGGGCAATTGAATGTGCAAAATTAGCCAATATTCACGATGATATTATGGCAATGCCGATGAATTATGAAACTTTATTAGGTGAATTGGGTAATAATTTATCTTGCGGCCAACGTCAGCGACTATTTATTGCCAGAGCTTTATATAAAAAGCCCCAAATTTTATTGATGGATGAAGCAACTAGCCATTTAGATGAATCTAATGAAAGTGTAGTGAATGAAGCAATTTCACAGCTTAAAATCACTCGTATTATTGTCGCACACAGGCAGTCAACTATTCATTCGGCTGATAGAATAGTCGATTTAAATAAGCTAAATTAATTCCTATTTTGTTGGGATTGGCGGTAAAGTTTGTTGCAAGGAATACCGTCATTATTGCCGTCTAATTCTTTCCAACCACATTGGTGGAAGTAGTGCTGAGCCATTTTATAATTACCAATTTGGTTACAACTAAGTTTGGTTTGGCAGTTGATGGCATTGGAAATATTTGCAAAATTTTCTCTTTTTTTAACCGCTTGTGAGTGAGTTGGTTGGATATCACCTTTTCGCCATTCGGAGGGTACAATAGGATTAGGAGCTTGCCATAGCCCTACTTTAGCCTTTTGGGCTTTATCTTGAGCTTGTTGGTAGCCAGCTTCTTTGTTATAGGCCCATGCCATGCCTTGTTGAATGAGAGTTAAATTGATATTTTTTCCGTTTTCATCATAGACAACTGCAAGCATACGTTGGTATCGGTCATAGCCGCTGATTTTAAGCGTAATATTCTTCTTAAAGACTAAATTTGCCAGAGCTTGTTTGGCTTTGGTTCCGTAAGGTTGAGTTTGTTCTGGTGCATCAATATGTTGTAGTCTGACTTTAAGAGAAGTTTTATTGATTAAGCAGCTTAGCGTATCGCCATCGCTAATAGCCACTACTTTGCATTGAAGTGTGTGTTTGGCAGCGTAGCTAACCGCTGCGGATAAAAACCAGAAAATAAGAGTATAGAAATATTTCATAAAATAAAAATATAGGGTGTAAACACCCCATATTTTATCAGATTTTATCTGTTTTTGATTATTTGCTTTTTTTCAGTCTGGTAAAGAAATCTTTAGTTTCTGTCAGTATAACCTTACGTAATGCAATAAGTGCAATTAAATTCGGGAATGCCATTAATCCGTTTACAATATCGGCGATTGTCCAAATGGTGTCTAATTTTAAAAATGGTGCAGTGGCGATTAAGATAATAAAGAGCAAGCGGTATAGCTTAATGTATTGAGTGCGACCACGGGTTAAATAGACAAAGCAGCGTTCACCGTAATAACACCAGCCTAAAATTGTAGTGAAAGCGAAGAAAATCAAGCCAATGGTTACAATGACTGCACCAAATGGGCTATCTAAACCTTGAGTGAATGCGGTTGTTGTTAATGCAGCACCTTTTGCTTCTCCCATCCAAGCCCCTGAAATCACGATAACAAGACCTGTCATAGTACAGACAATAATAGTATCTAAAAATGTACCGGTCATTGAAATCAAGCCTTGGCGTACAGGCTCTTTTGTTTGAGCTGCTGCTGCTGCAATCGGGGCTGAGCCTAGGCCTGATTCATTGGAGAAAATCCCCCGAGCAACCCCGAGTTGAATGGCTTGCATAACGGTAAAACCAAATGCGCCACCTAATGCAGCTTGTGGATCAAAGGCTGCGTGAACAATAGTTACAACTGCCGCAGGTACTTTTTCTGCATTAAGTAAAATAACGCATAGTGAAGCTACTACATAACCAATTGCCATAAATGGCACTACGATAGTAGCAATTTTTGAAATGCGTTTTACGCCACCTAAAATAATGGCAGCAACAATTAAGGTCAAAATAATTGCAGTGAAGATAATAGGTACGTCAAAGGTTGATTCCAGCACAGTAGTAATACCGTTTACTTGCGGGAAGGTACCGATACCAAATAAAGCAACTAAAACACCGAAAAAAGCAAAAGCTTTGGCAAGCCAACGCCAATTTTTACCCATACCCAGTTCGATATAATACATTGGGCCTCCGGCAACAAAACCGGATTTGTCTTTAGTGCGGTATTTAATCGCAAGTAAGCCCTCTGCATATTTAGTTGCCATACCGAATAAAGCGATTAGCCACATCCAAAATAATGCACCGGGTCCACCTGAGTGAATTGCGGTCGCAACACCGACAATATTTCCGGTGCCGATAGTCGCGGCTAATGCAGTTGAAAGGGCGGCAAAAGCGGAAATATCGCCGGATTGGCCTTTGCCGGTTTCCGGCTTGAACATATAAACGAATGCACGTCCAAGTTGGGTGAATTGAATGCCTTTTAATGCAAGTGTGAGGTATAGCCCTACACCTGAGATCAAAATAAGTAGGGGGGCGCCCCAAATAAAACTATTGATATGGCTTAAAATAGTGTCGATAGACATTTGAAAATTCCTCGTAAAAACTGCTTACAAGGAAAGAAAAGGAATGATAGAAACAAGCGGTAAAAAAACGGTAAATTTTTGCAAAAAACAGGCAAAATATGACCGCTTGTAGCCACTACGTTGAGTTCACTTTTCTCCCCTGTCCTTTTGCCTGAGCGTTTCACACATTAAGAAGCTAATGTATTTTCGCCTTCGGCGTCCATTTTCTATTTACTAATTACTAAAATAGAGTGGATCTCTCCAAGGGTTCGTCCAGTAACAGTCCTCGCAACTAAGAAAGTCGCACCTGAAAGAGTTTACCTCGTCGGTGAAATGTTAATTCATTTCTCTCCAGCTACCTTCATCCGAACAGTCTGATTTATTTCATAAAATGAAATAAAAAAGAGTTGCCAAATTCTAGCAACTCTTTTTGATTCGTCAAGGGTAATTTAGCGATATTTTTTACCTTTTGGTGCCTCTTCTAAATCACTAAATAGCACGGCATATTTTTGTGTCGCTTTATTTGATTCTAATGCTACTTTACATGCCATAGTAAGTGGTACGGAAAGTAACATTCCAACTGTGCCGAGTAGCCATCCCCAAAATAGAAGAGAGAGAAACACAACAAGGGTAGAAAGCCCCAGTTTTTTACCCATTAATTTAGGTTCTAGTGCATTACCAATAATCATATTAATAACAACGATACCGACTAACGTACCTAGCCCTGTTGAAAAGCCATTTAGTACCAGTGCTTGAATCACAATCGGAATGCCGGCTAGAATTGAACCGATATTCGGCACATAATTAAGTAAAAAAGTCAGTATTGCCCATAATATAGCATATTGTACATCTAAAGATTCTAACAATATCCACACCAAGCTTCCGGTCAGCAGACTAACAAAAGTTTTTACGCCAAGGTAGCCAATAACACCGTCAAGCACTTGGTTGATGTACTCTTTTTCATTTCTAAGATCATCATCGGGGCTAAGTGCTAAGGCTAATTTATATTTTGCAACAGGCATTTCCAATAGCATAAAAATGACAACTAAAAAGATAACAAAGATATTGGATAATGCGCCTGAAAGCCCCATCAACAGCTTACTTACCAAATTCATGAGTGCACTTGGGTCAAATTTACTCATGATTTCTTCTTGTGAAAGCGAAAGTGGTATATGCCATTTTTGTGCGAATGCTATTACCGCGTTTACTCGAGAAGAAAGCTGAGTTTTATATTGGGGGATAGAGTTGGTAAATTCTTGCAATGTATTGTTAATGATGCCTGCGAGAAATGTAAACCCTAATATAAACGCAATAAGTAATATGGTAATTGCTAACCATAGTGGGATTTTCCGTTTAGTCATAAATTTGATCATCGGTGAGCAAATGATCGCAATAAACAGAGAAAGCAAAAATGGTACAACAATTTCATTTGATAATTTAATACCCGCTAAAATAATAATAATCGAAGCAATGGCGACAAGTGTTTTAGTGGAATGTGTCATAAAAATCCTTATTACAAGCGGTCAAAAATCAGTAATTTTTTACTTACTACACTTCGGCAAAGCCTAGGCTCAAATGCAAGTATTGGGCAACTTAGTGATTTTCAAACCAACTTTCTAAAATTAAACAAGCAGAAATGGAATCTACTTTCTCTTTTTTTAATGCCTTATAACCACCACGAGAAAAAATTTCAGCTCTCGCTTCAACAGTGGTTAAACGCTCGTCTTGTAACTCCACAGGTAGATTAAATCTGCCATTTAAGCGATTGGCAAATTTTTTCGCTCGTTGGGTTAAAGGTTGTTCGGTTCCGTCCATATTTAGTGGTAATCCGACAACTAATAGATCCGGTTTCCATTCTTTTAACAATTTACCGATTTCTTCCCAATTGGGAATACCGTCTTGGGCTTTAAAAGCCGGTAAGTTTTGCGCTGTTCCGGTAATACTTTGGCCTACAGCGCAGCCGATACTGTTTGTTCCAAAATCAAATGCGATTACAGTTTTTGGCATTAAGCTCTCCCTGCTTTTGAGGGGATGCTTAAAATCCCCATCATCTCATAGGCTTCTGACCAACGTTCTAAATAGCTTGTTTCAAAGAGCGTTTTTTCATTCGCATCCGACACAATCCAATAATTTTGTGCAATCTCTTGCTCAAGTTGGCTGCTTCGCCAGGTTGAGCAACCTAAGCAAACAATAAATTTTTCCGGCGATTTTGGTGTACCGAAAGAGTCTAGCACATCTCCGGAAGTTGTTAACGTAATTTTATCGGTGATCGGATAGGTGTGGATAAAGTCATTTGCTGTTTTAGTGTGAATAATAAATCCCCGATCTTGATTAACCGGCCCGCCGCTTAATACCATTTGATCTTTTTTATAATCACGCTGATTCGCCATTTGGAAATCCATGCGGGTAATAAGCTCAAGTACAGATAGATCGGTTGGAGTATTAATCACAACACCCATCGCACCTTGTTGATTATGTTCGCAAATATAGATAACTGTGCGATCAAAATATTCATCATCCATTTCCGGTGTCGCAATTAAAAATTTACCTTGCAAATTTTCTAACATTAAATATCTCCAAAACACACCTGCAATGCCGTAATTGCAGCAAGTGATGCGGTTTCTGTACGTAATACACGTTTGCCCAATAAGACTTCGGTAAAGCCTTCAGATTCAGTCATAGCAATTTCTTCTGCGGATAATCCACCCTCAGAGCCAATCAATAAACGAACACCGGCTGTAGGCATATTAGGTAATTGGCGAATTGTGTATTTGGCTCGTGGGTGCAGATTAAGTTTAAGCATCTCATCCTGTTCTTTACACCAGTCTGTTAGTTTCATAATCGGGCGAATTTCGGGGATTTCATTTCTTCCACATTGCTCGCAAGCTGCAATCGCAATTTTTTGCCATTGTTGTAGTTTTTTATCTTGTCGCTCGTCGTTAAGTTTTACTCCACACCGTTCTGACCAAAGTGGCGTGATAGTTTTAACTCCAAGTTCCACCGATTTTTGAATGGTAAACTCCATGCGATCGCCACGAGAAATCACTTGCCCTAAATGAATAGGTAAATTGGATTCTCTGTTATCTAGCTCACTTGAGTCAATTTTTGCAATAATTTGTTTTTTTTCGACCGCTTGTAAAGTTGCATTAAAAATGTGGTTCGAACCGTCAAATAAAATAATTTGCTCGCCTGCTTTCATACGCAAAACACGTCCAACATGATTGGCGGCATCTTCGCTTAAAACGCAACTTTGTTGATAGGCTAGTGGTTCAGGGTGATAAATTCTTGGGATTCTCATTGGGTATATATCTATTTAAAATCAAAGGCAGACTAATCAATTCAGATTGTCTGCCTTATATTAAGGATAAATGCTTGAACAGTAAATTAAATTTTGTGTTACTTTTTATTGCTTTTGAATAACAGCATCGAAATGAATAAACCACAAGCGGTCAAATTTTTCCTATTTTTTGCAAAAAACAGAAGAAATTTAACCGCTTGTATAGCCTTATAAAGGCAGGTTATTTGAATTGATGAATAGCGTTTGCCACTTCGTTGTCGTTATAAATTGCTTTTACAACATCAGAGTAAGCTTGGTCTAACACTTTTTTGATTTCATCATTATCGGCACCGAATGCACCTTCATAGCCACGAGTTGCGTTGAAGTTTTTGCTGAAGTTGCCTCTTGCACCTTGAACGGTAACTTCAACACCTACTTGAGCATCTGCTTTATAGCGTAAGTTACCTTGTTCTACAGTTGCAAAGAATTTACGGATATTGACGATAACATTCGCATTTGCCGCACCTTGTACAATTTGAAAGCCTTTAGCGTTTAAGTCTTGTTGTACTGCTTGTTGGAACATCGCTGCAACTTCCGGTACTGCCGTTAAGCGAATTACTTCACCGTTTTTGGTGTAACTTGCGATTTCGCGTGAGGTACGTAAATCTTGAGTCATTACACTTACCGCAGCGGTTTGGTTATTGGTATTAAATACCGCAGTTGGTGTTGGGGTAGAGAATGTAAGTGTATTTGATTGGTTTTGGCAGCCTGTTAATAATGCTGCGGCAAGGGTAGTTGCTAAAACTAATGTTTTTTTAGAGAGTTTCATATATTAAGTCCTTCCTTTTAAAGAAATTGTGAGAAATATCTTTGCTAGTATAGTATTATTCTATTTTAATTTTCAATTAAAGAGAGCAAAAATGTCAGTAGAACAGACAATTATTCAGAAAATTAATTCCGAATTTTCGCCCGTTTTATGCAAGATTGAAAACGAAAGCTATATGCACAGTTCGGGCAGAGGGGCTGAATCTCATTTTAAATTAACCTTGGTTTCGGATAAATTTGAGGGGCAAAGGGCAGTCGCGCGTCATCGAGCAGTGTATGCTTGTTTGGCGGAAGAATTAGCAAAGGGTGTTCATGCTTTAGCATTGCATTTATATACTACCGCGGAATGGGATGCTATTGATGGAAGAGTACCTGATTCGCCAAATTGTTTGGGAATCGGTCATTAATTGATTAAAAAGTGATTTATTTTATTTTGTAAATAAAATGCTTGAAAATTATCAGCAATATTGATATATTTACGCCCATCTTTTTGTTTGTTTCGGTGAGATGTCCGAGTGGTTGAAGGAGCACGCCTGGAAAGCGTGTATATGCGAAAGTGTATCGGGGGTTCGAATCCCCCTCTCACCGCCATTCATACTGAAAGATTCCTTACTGTTTTCATAGATATTTCCTTGGTTAAGTTAAAGTAGATAATACTTTTTCATTTTTAGGTTATCCCCAAGCATACCTTGCTTGGGGATTTTTTTATGGCAGAATCAGGGGCGGAAAATAAAAAAGAGATTCGTGAGAATCTCTTTTAACTCATGTTTAACGTACCTTTTGCAGTTTATAATTGTGTTTGCTTTTTACCGTGTTACCGTTTGGATCGCAAATTTCAACATGACTGTCAGATACTTGGAATGCAAGGTTGCCGGAAGCTTTTTCTAAGCGAATTACATTGGTTTTGTTAGGCTCCCAGCTATAAGTGCCGTTATCACGGTAAGCATATTCTTTTTTATCTTTGAAATATACAGTGTCATATTGGTAAGTTTTATCGGCATTTAAGGTAAGTTTTGCTTGGATTTTTTCACAATCTACACAAGGTAATTCACCCGCATAAATGCCTGTTACGCTTTTTTGTGGTAGTAATGAACACGCACTTAAGATTGCCGCTGTAAATCCAACTAATGCGATTTTTTTCATACCATTTTCCTCTTCTATTAAGTTATTTAATGCTTGGATTTACTCTAAATTCAAGTTGCGTTATTTCAGGTAAATCTGTTTGTATCTGTTGTAGTAATGTTATTTGCTGTAATATTAAGCCCTGACGAACGGTAGCATTTTGCACATTAATGATAAGTTGATTATCAACTAAATTTGCTACACGGTAAAGTCCACGATATGACCCGGGCAGTAATTTTTCCACTTTTTGATTCAAATTATTGATGAAGTTTGCTTTTTCGACAAGTCGGCTAAGAGTAGAGTTCTGTAAAACTTCATTAATATTTTTAGGTGCTGAATTTTTCATCTTTTTACCATTTTTGTCAGTTTTCTACTTGATTTTACGTTACTTGACCCAATAATTTGCTTATTCTACTTAAATTTAGCGTATAATCACTTAAATTTTCGATTTAATCTATTTTAATGAACTTATTTTTTAGACACTTTCATAAAAATCCGTTTTGGTCGCAATTACTCTTAGGTATGTTTGCGATGCTTGTCTTACCTGAAATTCAAGCAATAAATCCAAATGAAAGTGAGCAAGAAACTGTTATCAATCAATCTGTTGTGCAATATGCTCAGTCTGGGTCTGATGCTGAACAACAATCTCCCTTTATCGTAGAACAACGCAATTTGCTTGTGGAAATTAAACCACAAGCGGTCAGTTTTTGCGAATTTTTTGCAAAATCTTACCGCTTCGATAGACAAAATGTGTATCCGATTCGAGCCGGTCCGGTTGCTTAAATATAAATTTTAGCTTCACCATCATAAAACTTTACATATTTATATTTAGGATTTAGGAAAAATACAATGATTTCAAAATTAATGACAGCTATTTTCGGCTCAAGCAATGACCGTATCTTAAAGCGTTTAAAAAAACGTGTTGCACAAATTAATAAATTAGAGCCTGTTTTTGAGCAATTATCTGATGCAGAATTACAAGCAAAAACCACAGAATTTAAACAACGTTTAGCGGAAGGTGCCAGCCTAGACAGCTTGTTGCCCGAAGCCTTTGCTACCGTGCGTGAAGCAAGCCGCCGTGTAATGGGAATGCGTCCATTTGATGTGCAATTAATTGGCGGTATGGTGCTAACAGAGCGTAATATTGCCGAAATGCGTACCGGTGAAGGTAAAACTTTAACCGCAACCCTACCTTGTTATTTAAATGCCTTAACCGGTAGAGGGGTTCATGTGGTGACGGTAAATGATTACCTTGCCCGCCGAGATGCGGAAACAAACCGTCCCTTATTTGAGTTTTTAGGCTTAACTGTTGCCGTGAATGTGCCGGGCTTACCACCGGAGGTAAAACGTGCTGCCTACCAAGCGGATATTACTTATTCTACTAATAGTGAATTAGGTTTCGACTATTTGCGTGATAATTTGGCTCACGATAAAAACGAACGTTTCCAGCGTGAATTGCACTACGCTTTAGTGGATGAAGTGGATTCAATCTTAATTGACGAAGCCCGTACACCGCTTATTATTTCCGGACCGGCGGAAGATGCCACCCAAATTTATCAAGCGGTAGATCAAATTATTCCACACCTTATCCAGCAAGATAAAGAAGATACCGAAGAATATACCGGCGAAGGAGATTTTACGGTTGATCTGAAAAATAAACAGGCTCATTTAACCGAGCGTGGTATGGTAAAGGTAGAAGATTTCCTTACCCAAATGGGCTTAATGGAAGAGGGCGAGAGTTTATATCACCCGGCTCGTATTTCGCTACTACATCATGTTAGTGCGGCATTGCGTGCACATAAGCTATTTGAACGTAATGTGGACTACATTGTAAAAGACGGTGAAGTGGTTATTATTGATGAACACACCGGCCGTACTATGGCAGGTCGTCGTTGGTCAGATGGCTTACACCAAGCCATTGAAGCGAAAGAGCGTGTGAATATTCAAGGCGAAAACCAAACTGTTGCTTCTATTACTTACCAAAACTATTTCCGTTTATATGAAAAATTAGCGGGGATGACGGGAACAGCAGACACCGAAGCCTTTGAGTTCCAACAAATTTATGGCTTAAACACGGTTGTGATTCCAACTAATAAGCCGGTGATTCGTGATGACCGCACAGACTTAATGTTCAAAAGCGAAGCGGAGAAGTTTGCGGCAATTATTCATGAAATTAAAGATTGTATTGAACGCAAACAACCGGTATTAGTTGGTACGGCATCTGTTGAAAAATCGGAATTACTCTCTGCAGAATTAACCAAAGCGGGTATTCCTCATAACGTATTAAATGCGAAATTCCATGCCCAAGAGGCGGAAATTGTTGCCGAAGCAGGTGCACCGGGTGCGGTTACTATTGCAACTAATATGGCTGGTCGTGGTACCGATATTGTGCTTGGTGGTAACTGGAAAATGGAAATTGCCAAGTTAGAAAATCCAACCCAAGAGCAAATTGATGCAATCAAAGCCGCGTGGCAAGAGCGTTATGAAACGGTGATGAAAGCCGGTGGGCTGCATATTATCGGTACAGAACGCCACGAATCTCGCCGTATTGATAACCAGCTACGTGGTCGTTCCGGTCGTCAGGGAGACCCGGGTTCATCACGCTTCTATTTATCGCTAGATGATGCGTTAATGCGTATCTATCTCAACGAAGGTAAACTTAATATGATGCGTAAAGCCTTTACCGAAGAGGGAGAGGCTATGGAGTCAAAGTTATTGACTAAAGTAATTGCATCGGCACAGGCAAAAGTAGAAGCCCATAACTTTGACGGTCGTAAAAACTTATTACAATATGATGATGTTGCGAACGAGCAACGTAAAGTCATTTATGAACAACGTAATCATTTATTGGAAACGGATGATATTGCTGCAATGATTGAAACCATCCGTGAAGATGTATTTGATAGCACCATCAGCCAATATATTCCGCCGCAATCTATTGAAGAAATGTGGGATGTGCCCGGCTTAGAAGAGCGTTTACAACGTGAATTTGGCTTAGAGTTACCGATTTCTCACTGGTTAGAAACAGAAAAAGATCTCCATGAAGAAACCTTGCGTGAGCGTATCTTAAATATTGCGAAAGAAGAGTATAAAGCTAAGGAAGAAAAAGTTGGCTCGGAAGTGATGCGTAACTTTGAAAAAGGGGTAATGCTGCAAAACCTTGATGAATTATGGAAAGAGCATTTATCGTCAATGGATTACTTGCGCAAAGGGATTCACTTACGCGGCTATGCTCAAAAAGACCCAAAACAAGAGTACAAAAAAGAGTCTTTTGCAATGTTTACCAATATGCTTAACACCTTAAAATTAAATGTGATTAGCATTTTAAGCCGTATTCAAGTGCGTAGCCAAGAGGAGATAGAAGCTGCTCAACGCCAACAAGCTGCAATAGAAGCGGAGGCTGCCAAACAATCTGTACAGGAAGCTGATGTTGTTACAAATGCAGAAGCATTAACAGACGAAGAGCTGGCAAATTTAAATATCGGCCGTAACGATCCTTGCCCTTGTGGTTCAGGTAAGAAATACAAACATTGCCACGGTAACAAGGCGAAATACGCATAGTTAAACAAGCGGTCATATTTGGCAAAAAATTTGCAAGCGATTTGCAAAAAAATGTCTAAATATGACCGCTTGAGATTTATTTGAGGTAAGAAATGATGTCAAAACCTATTGTTCAAGTCTCAGCAGGGATTATCCGTAACGAATTTGGGCAGATTTATTTAACTCAACGTTTAGAGGGGCAGGATTTTGCACAATCTTTAGAATTCCCCGGCGGTAAAGTCGATGCGGGTGAAACTCCCGAGGAAGCGCTAAAACGTGAATTGGAAGAAGAAATCGGTATTCAGGTGCTAAGTGCTTTCCCGTATGACTCTTTTAGCTTTGAATATCCAAACAAGATCATTGAATTTTTCTTCTATTTAGTTGAAGAATGGGTGAATGAACCTTTTGGTCGAGAGGGGCAAGAAGGCTTTTGGATTGCTCAATCCGATTTAGACGAAGGCGCTTTCCCTCCGGCAAATGCAGAATTAATTAAGCGTTTAAAAGCAGAAGTGTAATCTCTAATAAATTGACGTAAGGGCGAATCACTATTCGCCCTTTCTTTTTGGCAAAATTTTAGTAAAAAATGACCGCTTGATATACCTAATAGATGATGATTGTACCGGATTTAGCACAATTTATGCTATTGAGGGGCGTCATTAAAGAATGGTAATAAAATAATAGAAGCAGGAATCGTAATTGGTGCTGCAATGACCGCAATAGTGTCATCAAAGCTAAATTCTATGTTTTTCTGATAACTTTTCGCTTTAGCAATTATAGGTTGCTTAAATTTATACTTTTCTAGTATTTCCTCACGGTTTTTAAACCGTGTGATTTTCCCTCCAAGACCGGCATAGCTTTTCCATAGATATTCTTTTGAATGATTAAATTCAAAGCCTAACTTTTGTAGAGCTTGAATATCGCTCATACCTAAATTTTTTACAAGAAATTGCGGGCTGTACTGAATTTGAATATTTTCATCATAGATTTATAAGGTAATTCGGTGATTATTGATCTTGCTTCCATACGGACCTTGAAGAAGTTTATTCAAAAAATAGATAACATCTGAAGCTTTTGTATTCCCCACCAGAGTTTTATCAAATACCGCATCAATTGTGGAACCAATGAAATAAATTTTATCCGTTTCAACCAAAATAGCTTGCACAGGCTCCCCAAACTCTTTTCCTCTAAAATCATAACTTTCGTTAAAGCATGCGGAGAGGAACCATAGTGAGCAGAGCATTAAGTATTTTTTCATTTTATTATCCTATCTTTAAATTAAGAGTTTAAATGATAAAGAGAATTTGAGGTTTTCTAAACATAAACCGATTTTTTAAGGATAATGTTTTATCAAAAACGGTCAAATTTGTAAAATTTTTTACAAATTTGACCGCTTGCTCTTGAAACTCCGAAATCTGCCTTTATATTGTTAAGCATTGCGCTTTTGGGCGTAAAATTTTAATCATTTAATTTTAAGAGAAGGAACATAGCATGGCACTTCGTCCATTACACGATAAAGTTATTTTAAAACGTGAAGAAATTGAAACAAAATCAGCTGGTGGTATTGTTTTAACCGGTTCGGCAGCAACAAAATCTACCCGTGGCAAAGTAATTGCCGTAGGTAGTGGCCGTATTTTAGATAATGGCTCAGTTCAGCCCTTAGCGGTTAAAGTAGGTGATGTGGTGATCTTCAATGAAGGTTATGGCGTTAAAACTGAAAAAATTGATGGCGAAGAAGTGTTAATTCTTGCAGAACACGATATTTTAGCGATTGTGGAATAATTCTTAAAATAAGGAAAACAAAAATGGCAGCAAAAGACGTTAAATTTGGTAATGATGCACGCGTAAAAATGTTAAAAGGCGTGAATATTTTAGCTGATGCAGTAAAAGTCACTTTAGGCCCGAAAGGTCGCAATGTGGTATTAGACCGTGCTTACGGTGCACCGACTATCACGAAAGATGGTGTGTCTGTGGCTCGTGAAATCGAATTAGAAGATAAATTCGAGAATATGGGGGCACAAATGGTGAAAGAAGTAGCGTCTAAAGCGAACGATGCGGCAGGCGACGGTACAACTACTGCGACTGTGTTAGCTCAAGCGATTGTAAACGAGGGCTTAAAAGCCGTTGCCGCAGGCATGAACCCGATGGATTTAAAACGCGGTATTGATAAAGCGGTTGCCGCGGTGGTAGAAGAGTTAAAAGCGATCTCAAAACCATGCGAAACCTCAAAAGAAATTGAGCAAGTAGGTACTATTTCTGCAAACTCTGATTCAACCGTTGGCCAATTAATTGCTCAAGCAATGGAAAAAGTGGGCAAAGAAGGTGTGATTACGGTTGAAGACGGTACAGGTTTAGAAGATGCGTTAGATGTGGTTGAAGGTATGCAGTTCGACCGTGGTTATTTATCGCCATATTTCATCAACAAGCCGGAAGCGGGTACGGTTGAGTTAGAAAATCCATACATTCTTTTAGTAGATAAAAAAGTATCTAACATTCGTGAATTATTACCGGTGTTAGAAGGTGTGGCAAAAGCAGGTAAACCGTTATTAATTATTGCTGAAGATATTGAAGGTGAAGCATTAGCAACTTTAGTGGTAAACACAATGCGTGGCATTGTGAAAGTGGCTGCAGTAAAAGCACCAGGCTTTGGTGACCGCCGTAAAGCAATGTTGCAAGATATTGCGATCTTAACAGCCGGTACTGTGATTTCTGAAGAGATCGGCATGGAGCTTGAGAAAGCAACTTTAGAAGAGTTAGGCCAAGCAAAACGTGTGGTGATTAGCAAAGATAACACGACTATTATTGACGGTATTGGCGATGAAACTCAAATTAAAGGGCGTGTAGCTCAAATTCGTCAGCAAATTGAAGATTCAACTTCAGATTATGATAAAGAAAAACTGCAAGAGCGTGTTGCAAAATTAGCCGGAGGTGTTGCGGTAATCAAAGTAGGTGCAGCAACAGAAGTGGCGATGAAAGAGAAGAAAGATCGCGTTGATGATGCTCTTCATGCAACCCGTGCAGCGGTGGAAGAAGGTATTGTTCCGGGAGGTGGTGTAGCATTAGTGCGTGCAGCAACCAAAGTAGGTGCAACCTTAACCGGTGATAACGAAGAGCAAAATGTGGGAATTAAACTTGCATTGCGTGCAATGGAAGCTCCATTACGTCAAATCGTCGCGAATGCCGGTGAAGAGGCTTCAGTAGTGGCACGTAACGTGAAAGACGGCAGCGGTAACTTCGGCTATAACGCAGGCACTGAGCAATATGGTGATATGCTTGAAATGGGAATTTTAGATCCGACTAAAGTAACCCGTTCGGCATTGCAATTCGCAGCATCTATTGCGGGCTTGATGATCACAACAGAATGTATGATCACCGATCTTCCTAAAGAAGAAAAATTAGACCCGGCTGCAATGGGCGGTATGGGTGGAATGGGCGGAATGATGTAATCCCATTATTGATTTAAATAAATGAAAGCTACTGAAAAATCAATTCAGTAGCTTTTTTAATTACTAGAAGTGATAGTACAAGCGGTCAAATTTACTAAAAAATTTGCAAATAAAAAACCAAGCTATTTAAGCTTGGCTTTAAAATTATTGGTGTTTCTGTTTAAGGGTATTTAATGCTGTTAAACCTTTCTCACAACTTTTAAGTTGTAGAGCAGAATCCATTTTTAAGATTTGCTGTTTGGTTGAAGAAAGTTTATTTTTCATTTTGCTGACTTGTGTATGTGTACCTGGTTGTTTTTCTGCATCAGATACAAGTTTGTCTGCGGTATTAAACATTTTCTCACATTCAGCCGGTAATGTTTTACTTAAAGTAGGTTTTGCAACTGTAAGTGATGAGGTTTTAACACTCGCGACGGCAGTAGCTGAAATAAAGGCTCCGGCAATCAGCGTTATTCCTAAAATTCTTGTTAGCATGCGTTCTCCACACATTAAGTGTTTATTTGAAATGATGCTTTTATCTATTTAGTGTTTAGTGATAAAGCGAAAGGATACTATCAAAAGTTTAATTTAAAGTCATCTATAATTTGATCTTTTTTCTGAAATAGATCGATAAAACTGAAATATAATAAAATGGTAAAATATTTGTAACCAAATTGTTATTTATTCCCTTGTCATCTAGTCGGGTATATAACATTTATTATATAAATTAATCAATTTTGTGAACAATATAACAAAATTGCTATTTTTTAATTAGCTATTTACAGGTAGAATAACTGCCGACACTTTATTATATAATTAACCAATTTGGGTTATTTGTTAGAATTTAGTGAAATTTGTGGGTGATTACTTTTTAGTAATCTAAATGTTCAAATTAGTATATTAATAATAAGAGGTTTGAGATGTTAGACGTAGTAGAACTCTCACGTTTGCAGTTTGCTTTGACTGCACTCTATCACTTCTTATTCGTACCACTTACATTAGGTCTTTCTTTCATTCTTGTTGTGATGGAAACACTTTATGTAACTACGGGTAAAGAAGTATATAAAGATATGACTAAATTCTGGGGTAAGTTATTCGGTATTAACTTTGCTCTAGGGATTACAACTGGTATTACAATGGAATTCCAGTTTGGTATGAACTGGTCGTACTATTCTCATTATGTGGGTGACATTTTTGGTGCTCCATTAGCAATTGAAGGTTTAATGGCTTTCTTCCTTGAATCTACATTTGTGGGATTGTTCTTCTTCGGTTGGGATCGTTTATCAAAAGGTAAACATTTATTAACAACATACTGTGTTGCATTTGGTTCTAATCTATCAGCGTTATGGATCTTAGTCGCGAATGGTTGGATGCAAAATCCTGTTGCTTCAGAATTCAATTTTGAAACCATGCGTATGGAGCTTGTTAGTTTCTCTGAGCTTCTTTTAAACCCTGTTACACAATCTAAATTCTTACATACTGTCACAGCCGGTTATACCTGTGGTGCTATTTTCGTATTAGGTATTAGTTCTTACTATATCTTAAAAGGTCGTGATTTAGGATTTGCGAAACGTTCATTCTCTGTTGGTGCAAGTTTTGGTATTCTGGCTATTATTTCTGTTCTTGTCATGGGTGATGAGTCTGGGTATGAAATCGGGAAAGCTCAGCCAACTAAATTAGCTGCTATGGAAGGGGAGTTTGAAACTCAGCCTGCACCTGCGGCTTGGAATGCTTTTGTGATTCCAAATACAGCTGAAATGAAAAATGAATTCTCAATTCATATTCCTTATGCAGCAGGTATCATTGCAACTCGTTCTTTAGATACTGAAATTAAAGGCTTAAAAGATATTCGTGTAGTTAATGAACAACGTGTTCGTAACGGTATTCAGGCTTATGCTTTATTAGAAAAACTGCGCTCAGGTAATTATACAGAAGCAGATAAAGCTGCATTTAAAGATGTTCAAAAAGATTTAGGTTTTGGTTTATTGTTAAAACAATATACGCCTAATGTTGTAGATGCAACTGAAGAGCAAATTCAAAAAGCAGCAGACAATACTATTCCGAATGTAGGACCTACATTCTGGGCATTCCGTATTATGATGATTGCTGGTGGCTTGATGTTGTTCTTAATTATCTTTGCATTCTGCCAGAATATACGCGGAACTGTAGGTAATAACCGTTTCTTATTAAAAGCCTTATTATGGGGTATTCCATTACCTTGGATCGCAATCGAAGCCGGTTGGTTCTTAGCAGAATATGGTCGTCAGCCATGGGCTATCTATGAAATTTTACCTGTAGGTGTTGCAAACTCTGCGCTTACAGCAGGTGAGCTCTGGTTTACGATTGGTTTATTATGTGGTCTATACACACTATTCTTAGTTGTGGAAATGTATTTAATGTTTAAATATGGTCGTCTTGGTCCAAGCTCATTAAAAACAGGCCGCTATCACTTTGAACAATCTGCAAAATAATAGGGGTTAAAAATGATCGATTATGAAATTCTCCGCTTTATTTGGTGGATCTTAATTGCGGTATTGTTAATTGGTTTTGCCATTACAGATGGTTTTACCATGGGAGTATTAAATCTTTTACCTGTAATTGGTAAAAGCAATGTTGAACGCCGTATTATGATCAACACTGTTGCTCCACATTGGGATGGTAACCAAGTATGGTTATTAACTGCAGGCGGTGCAATATTTGCTGCTTGGCCAACAGTATATGCGACCTCTTTCTCAGGTTTCTATATTGCAATGGTACTTGTATTAGCTGCATTATTCTTCCGCCCGGTTGGTTTTGAATATCGTGCTAAAATTGATGATTCAAAATGGCGTAGTGCCTGGGATTGGGGGCTATTCCTCGGTGGATTTGTCCCATCATTAGTATTTGGGGTTGCATTTGGTAACTTATTGCAAGGTGTTCCATTTGAATTTAATGGGATTAACCAATCTCTATATACAGGTTCATTCTTAGGTTTACTAAATCCATTTGCCTTGTTATGCGGTATTGTGAGTTTAATGATGTTAGTAACTCAAGGTGCAACTTGGTTACAGATGAAAACAACAGATGAGCTACGCAATAATTCAAGAAAAGTGGCACAAGTTTCTGCACTAGTAGTATTGGTAGCATTCGTTATTGCTGGTGTATGGTTATCTTTCAAAGATGGTTTTGTGCTGACTAGTGAATTAGATCGCAATGCTCAATCATTACTGACTAATAAAACAGTTGCAGTTGAAACAGCAGCATGGTTTAGAAATTATACAGAAATGCCAGTTTTATGGATTATTCCTGCATTAGTTGCAATTGGTGCATTATTAACGGTTGTTAGTTCAAAGGCGAATCGTTCTGGCTGGGCATTTTTCTCATCTTCTGTGATGCTTACAGGGGTGATTTTAACAGCAGCGGTTTCGATGTTCCCGTTCATTATGCCATCGATTACACACCCTGAGATGAGTTTAACTGTTTGGGATTCAACAGCAAGTCAATATACATTAACGGTAATGCTTATTGTTGCATGTATTTTTGTACCAACCGTTTTAGGCTATACCATCTGGTCATATATCAAAATGTATGGTCGTTTAGATGCTAGCTATTTAGAAGAAAACAAAGCAGCTTACTAATAAGGAGAGTTTATTATGTTTTATGTAACTTGGGTCTTAGGTGTAATGCTTGCAATTTTCTTTGCAACCGTTATCACAATCAGTATTGAAAAAACAGGTAAGTTTGACGAGTAATGATTAATGCTCTTTATAACTTAACAGCAAAGGGCTTGCTAAAAGCCCTTTCTTTCATTTTAGCTACAGCATTAGTTGCAATGATTTTGCTAAATTCTACCGCTTTCGCTACACATTTTGGTGGTAGAATACCTTATTTGGTTATTCTTGTATTTTATGGTATGGCTATTTTATGGATTCATGGGGTTGGATTTGAAATTAAATCGACTCTCTGGAAAGTTATTTTCTTACCATTGATTGGTTATTGTATCGTTATTCCATCTTTATGGATCCTATTAGTGAGATAGAGGCTTTGACGCCTCTTTTTTATTGGCTTGAGTTTAAAATATTTTTACTATTTTAGTATAAAATCTACTTGCACAAAGATTCTTCTATCTCTAAAATAACATATAGTTTGCGCCTAAATTTTGGGCGTTTTTTTCATTTTGAATAAGAGAAATGAGATCTATGAATTTTCCGATTCGAGTTTATTATGAAGATACGGATGCTGGTGGTGTTGTTTATCATGCGAATTATCTTAATTTTTTTGAACGTGCAAGAACGGAGTTTTTAAGGCAGTACCATTTTTCTCAGCAGGCACTCTTTGCTCAATCACTTGCTTTTGTAGTGAAAAAAATCGAGATAGAGTATAAACTGCCTGCTCGCTTAGATGATTTGTTAACGGTCGAAACGACTCTATCAGAATGTAAAAAAGCCACTCTTATATTTGAACAAAAATTGTGTAAAGATGGAGTGTGTTTGAGTAGTGCAACGGTGATTGTTGCAAGTGTTGATCTTGTCAAAATGAAACCGGTGGCAATTCCTGATGATATACGTCAAGCATTACAAATAAAGTAATTTTATATTTAAAAAACTATTCGGAGTTTTATTAATGCAAACTGAATTTAGCCTTCTATCGTTATTTTTAGAAGCAAGTATTGTAGTAAAGATCGTTATGTTGATCCTCATTGTCTTCTCAATTTTATCTTGGGCAGTCATTATTCAGCGTAGCAAAGTATTAACTAAGACCCTTAAAGATTCACTGGCATTTGAAGATCGTTTTTGGTCTGGTGAAGATTTAAATCGTTTACATCAAGGGCTGGAAAATCGTCGTGAAGCATTAAATGGTGCTGAGCAGATTTTTTATGTTGGTTTTAAAGAATTTACCCGTTTACAACAAGCAAATCCAGATGCTCCGGAATCGATTATTCAGGGTTCTACTCGCGCGATGAATTTGGCACTAAACCGTGAAATGGAAAGCTTAGAAAACTACATTCCCTTCTTAGGCACGGTAGGTTCAATTAGTCCGTATATCGGTTTATTTGGTACAGTATGGGGAATTATGCACTCCTTTATGGGGTTAAGTGCCGTGAAGCAAGCAACATTACAATCTGTTGCACCGGGTATTGCAGAGGCGCTAATTGCAACAGCGATTGGTTTATTTGCAGCTATTCCGGCTGTAATGGCATACAACCGTTTAAATTTACGCTTAGGTAAGGTTGAACAAAATTATGTGAATTTTATTGATGAATTTACTACCTTACTTCACCGTCAGGCGTTCTCAAAAAAATAAGTAGTAGAGGCGGTTTGCAAAATTTTATAAAAATTCAACCGCTTGATAATAAGTGTGAATAGCACATAAAGATTAATCATAGGTGTCCAAGCACCTTAAAAGAGGAAGTTATGTCTCGTCGTTTAAAACGTAATGACATTAAATCTGAAATTAATATCGTACCATTCCTAGACGTGTTATTGGTGTTGTTGCTTATTTTTATGGCAACAGCACCAATTATTAGTCAGAGTGTGGAAGTTAATTTACCGGAAGATACACACAGCCAATCGGTTTCTAATGAAGATAAAACGCCTGTTATTTTAGAAGTCGCAGGTGTTGGCGAGTATAAATTAAAAATTGATGGTAACTATATACAAAGTAATGGACAGGATAATCTTTCGGAAGCTGAAGTGATTGCTTATGCAGGAGAGGCTTTCCAAAAAGATAATAATACTTTGTTTTTGGTTGCCGGTGATAAAGTTGTACCTTATGAAGAGATCATGAAAGGTATCACATTACTTAAAGATGCAGGTATTAAATCAGTAGGTTTAATGACCGAAGGTAAATAATAAGCCAAGGATACAGTGTGAAATCTCAACAAGATAGACTAGAGCTTGCAGTTATTATTTCAATCTTATTACATATATTGTTAATTGGATTATTATTACTCGGGTCTCTTTTCACGAAAACAGAGCTTGCTGCCGCTGGTGGTAGTGGTGGAGATAGCGATAGCTTTGAGGCTGTGATGGTTGATACAGGGCAGGTTGCCGCAGAGTATGGTCAGTTAGTGGCGGAAAAAAAAGGAACTAAAAAACCAGAAGTAGAGCCTAAAGAATCGAAGAAAGAAACTGTTGAGGAAGTGGAAGATAAACCGACTCCGGAGGAAATCCAAGAGCAAAAGCAAGCCCAGCTAGCTGCTATTCAAGAAAAACAACGTCAAAAAGAAATTGAACGTCAAGAAAAACTTGAAGAGCAGAAAAAGCAGGAGCAAGCTAAGCAAGAAGAATTGAAAAAGCAGCAAGCAGAAGAAGCAACCCGCAAAAAAGCTGCTGAGGCAGCCAAGTTAAAAGCGGATGCAGAAGCGAAACGTTTAGAAGCTGCTGCAAAACAAGCTGAAGAAGAGAAAAAAGCAAAAGAAGCTCAGCAAAAATTGGAACAACAGAAGAAAGTTGAAGCTGAGAAGAAATTACAAGAGCAGAAAGAGCTTCAAGAAAAATTAGCTAAAGAAGCTAAGGAGAAAGCGGAAAAAGAAGCCAAAGCGAAGGCTGAAAAAGAAGCTAAAGAAAAAGCCGAGAAAGAAGCCAAAGCGAAAGCTGAAAAAGAAGCTAAGGAAAAAGCTGAGAAAGAAGCCAAAGCAAAGGCCGAAAAGGCAGCTAAAGAAAAAGCAGAAAAAGAGGCAAAAGCTAAAGCAGCCGCTGAAGAAAAAGCTGCACAAGCTAAGAAGAATCAGGCATTGGATGACTTCCTAAGTGGCGGTGATGTCGGTGGTGGTTCAAGCAAAGGTGGTAATAAGAATTCATCTGGTTCACAGGGCTCTGGTGGTACAAGTGGCTTAGGGCAAGGTGCAAATGTAGATGGTAATGCATACGGTCAGAGAATTAAGAAATTAATTCAGTCTAAATATCGTGTTGATCCGAGTTTTGCCGGCAAGCAATGCGATGTTAAGATTTTCTTAAGTCGAGACGGTACAATTACTAACTATCAAGTTATAAGTGGAGATAAGGCAGTTTGTGATGCAGCTGTAAGTGCAATTGTGGCAACTAGGAAGGTTCCAGCAGCACCATCGGATGCAGTGTATAATATGTTTAAATCACCAACACTTGATTTTAGTTTAAGAGTTAAATAATTTAGAGGATTAAAAATGAAATTATTCTCTCGTATAGCGGGTGTAATAAGCATTGTGTCTGCATTAGTCTCTACATCAGTAGTTGCAGATTCAGATGTTCGGATTTCAATTGATGAAGGGGTGAGTATGGCACAACCGATTGCGGTTGTACCATTTAAGTCCAGTGGTGTACCTGCAGATGTAGCCCAGATCATTTCTGACGATTTGCGAAATAGTGGTAAATTTACACCGCTTGAACGTTCTCAAATGCCGGCACAGCCAGGTTCTGCAAGTGAAGTAGTTGCAGATCAATGGAGCGCTATCGGTATTGATAACATCATTGTTGGTCAAGTTAGCCCTGCAGGCGGTGGTTATAATGTTGCTTATCAGTTAATTGATACATTAGGTACATCGGGTACTGCAGGTGGTGTTATTGCTCAAGGTTCATTTATTGTGCCGGCAGCACAAATTCGCCAAGGTGCTCATACTGTAAGTGATGAAGTTTTTGAAAAATTGACCCAAATTCGTGGTGCATTCAGAACAAAAATTGCATACGTTGTTCAACGTGGAGTATCATCATACGAATTAAGAGTATCAGATTACGATGGTTTTAATGCATTTACAGTCACTAAAAGTAAAGAACCTTTGATGTCACCAGAATGGTCTCCGGATGGTAGTCGTTTAGCTTATGTAACGTTTGAAAACAAAAAAGCACAAGTTGTAGTACACGATTTGCGTTCGGGATCACGCCGAGTGGTTGCAGCATTGAAAGGGCATAACGGTGCACCATCATTCTCACCGGATGGTTCTCGTATTGCTTTTGCATCAAATCAAGATGGTGAGTTAAATATTTATGTTGTGGGTAGTTCTGGTGGTACGCCAAGTAAATTAACAGCAAATGCTGGTAATAACACAGAACCGAGCTGGTCACCGGATGGAAGTTCAATCTACTTTACTTCAGACCGTGCAGGCTCTCCACAAGTTTACAGAATGAGTTCATCAGGTGGTGGTGTAAGCCCAATGGGTGGTCGAGGTAGCTATAATGCTAAAGTATCATCTGATGGTAAGAATCTAATCATGATTGCCGGTGATAAAGTTGTGAAACGCGATCTCGCTTCGGGTGGCACAGAAGTATTGAGTTCAACTTTCTTAGACGAAAGTCCAAGCATTTCACCAAATGGCATCATGGTTATTTATAGCTCTACCAAAGGTACGAGCAAAGTGCTACAATTGGTGTCAGCAGATGGGCGTTTTAAAGCTAATTTGCCTGGAGCAGGTGGACATTATAAATTCCCTGCATGGTCACCATATTTGATCAAATAATAAATATTCTCTTCTATTAGGAGCAACAAATGAAAAAATTTGCTAAAATATTAATGGTAGCAGTACCAGCTTTCGCATTAGCAGCATGTAGCAGCTCATCTGATGATGCAGCAGCTAATGCAAACGCAAACGCAGCAAACGTAGCTGGTGAGTTCGGTGGCTTAACAGCTGAACAATTAAAATCACAATACAATACAGTATACTTCGGTTTCGATAGCTATGCAGTTGAAGGTGAATACCGTCAATTATTAGACGCTCACGCTCAATTATTAGCTAAAACTCAAGGTAATGTAACTGTTGCTGGTCACGCTGATGAGCGTGGTACTCCAGAGTACAACATCGCATTAGGTCAAAAACGTGCAGATGCAGTTAAAAGTTACTTAGCAGCTAAAGGTGCTAACAACACTTCAACTGTGTCTTACGGTGAAGAGAAACCAGCTGTATTAGGTCACTCTGAAGCTGATTACGCGAAAAACCGTCGTGCAGTTTTAGAATACTAATCCTTAGTTGATTCTATTACATTGAAGCCCTGAGTTATCAGGGCTTTATTTTTATCCTATTTGCTCTTATATCAATTATCAATCTCGCTCAACTTTAAACATTTCTAAAACAGCGTTATAGAATCACCAAACATAATTGTTTTCTTTTTGAGCTTGATATTATGGCCTTTTATCCCCATTAATTACTTAATTAGCTTTAGTCTAGTTTGATGGATGTTTCTTTTGCCTAGAAAACAAGCAAAATGAAAAATTAATCTTTGTGGCAAATTTTGCTAGAATAGCTGCAATAGTCTTTATAGAAAGGATTGAAAATGCAATTTATCGGAAAAATCGTTGGCTTTATTTTAGGTTATCAAATGTTTCACGGTCTATTCGGTGGAATATTAGGTGCTTTTATCGGACATCTGGCTGATAAAAAACTTTATGAATTAGGCTCAGTTCGTTCCAGTATTTTTGGTAAGAATTTAACCCGTCAATCATTATTTACCCAAACTACCTTTGCCGTTTTAGGACATATAGCAAAAGCAAAAGGTCGTGTAACTGAGGCTGATATTGAATTAGCAAGAGCATTAATGGCTCGTTTAAAACTAGATGATGCAGCCCAGCAGTTAGCACAAAATGCTTTTACTTTAGGTAAAGAGGCTGATTTCCCATTACGCCAAGTAATTCAAGAATTTAGGGAAGCTTGCGGACAAAGAACGGACTTATTACGCTTTTTTGTGGAAGTGCAGATGCAAGCCGCATTGCAAGATGGTGAACTAGATGCTAAAGAGCAACAAATTCTCTTTACCATTGCTGAAATAATGGGGATGTCTCGTTTCCAATTTGAACAAATGATTGCGATGATTATTGCAGCCCAGCAATTCCGTACAGGAGGTTATTATCAACAAACAAACGGTGGATATCAGCAATCGCAGAGCAGCTCTTATGGAAGCTATCATCAATCAAGCAATGCACCAAGTATTGAGGCTGCTTATACTGTATTGGGGGTAACCGCACAAGACGATCACAATACCGTAAAACGTGCTTACCGTAAGCTGATGAATGAACATCATCCCGATAAATTAGCAGCTAAAGGTTTACCTGATGAAATGATGGAACTCGCCAAAGAGAAAGCACAACAAATTCAAGCTGCTTATGACTTAATCTGCAAAATCAAAGGATGGAAATAATGGACTCACGTTTGCATATTATTCCGCTGTTTTTAGCTATATTGATTACGGTAGTTGCAATTTGGTCCGGGCTGAATCCAACAGACAGAGCGGTTTGGTATGCGGAGGTGTTTCCTATTTTTGTGGTTTTTGCCTTATTAATTGTTACTTACCCTAAATTCCAATTTAGCAGTTTAGCTTATTTTTTTATGTCGCTTTGGTTGATCATGCATTTAATTGGAGCAAAATATACCTTTGCCAATGTGCCGTTTGATTGGGCGAATCAGTTTCTTACCCCAATTTTAGGTGAAGAACGCAACCATTTTGACCGTGTGGCTCACTATATTATCGGTTTCTACAGTTTTCCAATGGCAGAGTGGCTGATGCGTAAGCGTAAATGTGGAATGGGAGTTGCTTTTTTCTTCTCACTTTTCTTTATTATGGCGGTAGCGGCTTGCTATGAAATTATTGAATGGCAATATGCAGTAATTGAAGGCGGCAATGCAGGTATCGAATTTTTAGGCTCGCAAGGCGATATTTGGGATGCACAAAAAGATATGCTTGCTGATACCCTTGGTGCTTTAACTGCATTGAGTATTTATCTCGTTGCACGCCCTGATTTACATATTAGAGATAGACATTTTTAACTTTTCAAGCGGTTATTTTTTCTCAGTTTTTTGCAAATTTTTGTCAAAAGTGCTTGCGTTTGAACATTGGCTTTGCCGATAAGTGCGGGTGTGGAGAGTAAATGTAACCGCTTGTATTTTTATTTTAGATAATGAACACAATTCCAAAAGTGATTCTTGCCCCTATGCAAGGGGTGTTAGATCCATTTGTCCGCCAGCTTTTAACGTCTGTAAATGAATATGATCTCTGCATTTCTGAATTTGTGCGGGTTGTTGAGCAACGTTTACCGAAAAAAGCGTTTTACCGACTTGCTCCTGAATTATACCAAAGTGGATTGACCGACTCCGGCACGCCTGTTCGGGTACAAATTTTAGGGCAACATCCTCAGTGGCTTGCAGAAAACGCGGCGTTAGCGATTGAACTTGGCTCGCACGGGGTTGATCTCAACTGTGGTTGTCCGTCAAAAACAGTGAATGGTAGCAATGGCGGAGCATCGTTATTAAAAGATCCGGATTTAATTTACCGAGCGACTCTTGCAATGCGGCAAGCAGTTCCTACCGATAAAATTGTGTCGGTAAAAGTTCGTTTAGGTTGGGATTCCGCCGAGCAATGCTTTGAAATTGCCGATGCGGTGGCTCAAGGTGGAGCGAATGAAATCACGGTTCATGGGCGAACAAAATCGGATGGCTATCGGGCAGAACGCATTAATTGGCCAGCAATTAGTGAAATTCAAAAACGGCTCACTATTCCAGTGATTGCCAACGGCGAAATTTGGGATTTTGAATCTGCAAAAAATTGTCAAAAAATCACCGCTTGTAATGCGTTGATGATTGGGCGTGGGGCATTAAATACGCCAAATTTAAGTAAAGTAATTAAATATAATGAGCCGAAAATGGTTTGGAATGAGGTATTACAACTGCTATACCGATACGTCAAAATGGAAAATCATCAAGACACCGGTTTTTATCATGTTGCCCGGATTAAACAATGGCTACGTTATCTTGATAAAGAATATCCGCAAGCGGTGGAATTATTTGAAATTTTAAAAACCGAACACGGATATGATGGTCTAAAAGCACATATTGAAAATGCAGTAGAGCAGCTATAGTAATCCATGTAAAGGGTAAGCGATGACAAAACAAATTTTTAATGAATCAGAGGTTGTTCACTCTGAAAAAATCGAGCCGAAACAAGAATTCGATATCAATGAAGTACTGGTTGAAGATGATGTAAAACAGGTTGAGGCAGAGCTGATTATTGAAGAAAGCCTAAAACCTTCTCGCTTTTGGATTAGGGTATTGCTGGCAACGCTTATTTTATTTGGAGTGGCGGTAATTGCTCAAAGTGTTCAATGGCTGATGGATACTTTTCAACGAAAAGAGTGGATCTATTTCGCTTTTTCTATTGTCTTTTTTATTATCAGCCTGACAGGTATTGGGGCGGTAATTTCCGAATGGCGGAAATTGGTTTATTTGCGTAAGCATCAACAAAATCAACAAACCAGCCGACAATTATTACTGGAAAATTTACCCTCAAATGATGGCGAACAAGCGGTTAAATTTTGCGAAAATATTGCAAATAATCTGAAAAATTTGCCGTCGGTGACACAATCGGAAAAACGTTGGAAAAGCCAGCTCAATGAAGCCTATAACGCAAAAGAAGTGCTATATCTGTTTAGCGAAAATGTGCTAAAACCGATTGATAAAGACGTGAAAAGATTGATTTCTAAAAATGCAGCGGAAAATGCAGTGATTGTTGCAGTTAGCCCTCTTGCGATAGTAGATGTGTTGCTGATGGCGGCAAGAAATATTGCGTTAGTGAATAAAATTACGCGAGCATACGGAATGGAGCTGGGTTACATCAGCCGTCTAAAACTGTTTCGGATGGTGTTAAGTAATATGGTGTTCGCCGGTGCTACGGAAATTGCGACTGATGTAGGGATGGATTTCTTTTCGCAAAACCTTACCGCAAAACTCTCACTTCGAGCGGCTCAAGGTATTGGCGTGGGGTTACTCACCGCAAGGCTAGGTATTAAAGCGATGGAGTTTTGCCGCCCTATTGCCTTCCAAGCTAACGAACGCCCGAAAATTTCTGCTATTCGCCAAGAATTACTCACCTCAATGAAAGACAGGGTGTTTAGTAAAAGTGAAATAAGGGAAAAAGAGAGAGTTTAATTTTATAGCGCATTTTGGCAATCAAAAAGCCGATTAAGTTTTTTAATCGGCTTTTCTTGTTTATAGAGGTTAATGGCGGAAATGACGCATTCCTGTGAGTACCATGGCCATACCGTGTTCGTTTGCAGCATCAATTACTTCTTGATCACGCATTGAACCACCTGGGTGGATTACGCAAGTAATTCCGACTTTCGCCGCTGCATCAATACCATCACGGAATGGGAAAAATGCATCAGATGCCATCACACAACCTGCAACTTCTAAGCCTTCATCTTCGGCTTTAATGCCGGCAATTTTCGCTGAATAGACACGACTCATTTGACCGGCACCGATACCGATAGTCTGACCGTTTTTCGCATACACAATCGCATTTGATTTCACATATTTCGCCACTTTCCAGCAGAATAATAAATCTTTCAATTCCGCTTCTGTTGGTTTGCGTTCAGATACCACTTGTAAATCTTCGATTGAAACTGACCCTTGATCCGCATCTTGCACCAATAAGCCGCCGTTCACACGTTTGTAATCTAAACGTTTTTCTGCTTGGCTAAATTCACCGCACTCTAACACACGCACGTTTTTCTTCTTAGCCAGAGCTTCTTTAGCCTCTTCAGAAATACTTGGGGCGATAATCACTTCCACAAATTGGCGTTCTGCAATGGTGTTTGCTGTTTCACCGTCTAATTCACAGTTAAAAGCGATAATGCCACCGAATGCAGAAGTTGGGTCGGTTTGGTAAGCGCGGTTATAGGCTTCCAAAATATCTTCACCTAGCGCCACACCGCAAGGGTTAGCGTGTTTAACGATCACACAAGCCGGTTGTGAAAATTCTTTCACACATTCAAGAGCGGCATCGGTATCAGCAATATTGTTGTAAGAAAGGGCTTTTCCTTGTAGCTGTTTTGCGGTGGAAACAGACGCTTCTTTCACTTCATTTTCCACATAGAACGCAGCATTTTGGTGAGCATTTTCACCGTAACGCATGGTTTGCTTACGCACAAAGTTAAGGTTTAATGTACGAGGGAATTGACCGCACACTTGAGTTAAATCTTCTTCCTCAGCCCCTTGATAAGGTGGCACTTTCTGGCCGAAGTAGTTGGCAATCATTGAGTCGTATTGTGCCGTATGTTCAAATGCTTTTATTGCCAAGTTGAAGCGAGTTTCTAAGGTCAAACTGTTTTGGTTTTGATCCATTTCAGCAAGAATCGCATCAAAATCGTTGTTACTTACCACAATCGCCACATCTTTATGGTTTTTGGCGGCAGAACGCACCATAGTTGGTCCACCAATATCAATATTTTCCACAGCATCTTCAAGACTACAATTTGGATTAGCAACTGTTTGTGCAAAAGGGTAAAGATTGACGACCACCATATCAATGCGTTCGATACCATGCTGATTCATTACTTCATCATCTGTATCACGACGACCTAAAATCCCGCCGTGTACTTTCGGGTGAAGGGTTTTCACGCGACCGCCCATCATTTCAGGGAAGCCGGTGTAGTCAGATACTTCCGTGACAGGTAAACCCGCTTCAGCCAATAATTTCGCTGTGCCGCCTGTAGAAAGCAATTTTACACCGCGGGCTACGAGCCCTTGTGCAAATTCGACAATGCCTTTTTTATCAGACACACTTAATAACGCTTGTTGAATCGCCATTTTTTCTAAGTTCCTTAAAATGAGTGTTAAAATGTGAAATAAAATGCGGATATTATAAGGCAAACGTTTGCTTTTTTCATCTGCAAGCGGTCGAATTTACGCAAAAATTTGCAACGTATTTTTGCAAAAATGTTTAAAAATATAACCGCTTGCAAGCTTTTTGAAACCCAATAAAATACCAAGAGAAAACACCTACAACAGGAGGCATTATGATTAATCATAATTTAGAGAATTTAGAATTTGAATATTTCGATGAAAACGGCGTAAAAGCGGGAAAATTGCGTTATCGCTACATTAAAGAAAATGTGATTGATGCTTACACCACAAGGGTGGATGAAGCCTTTCAAGGCAAAGGTATTGCCGGCGAGCTTTACAACGCTTTAATGGCTTTTGCAGTAGAAAATAACCTCAAAATCAAACCAAGTTGTAGTTATATTGATGTGAAAATGCAACGAAGCCATCGAGATTTAATTGCTTAGAGAAGATCAAGCGGTCGTAAAATATCGGAAATTTACGACCGCTTGTGTCATTTATTCATTAAATAACGCCATATATAAGCTATTTTCAAAGGCATTGAGTGGAGCACGTTTAGTTTTGCTTTCCAGCTCGCCTGTAGAATAGCCGTTGATAAACTGCACAAAGGCGATGCGTTCGCCTCGGGCGTTTTTCATAAAGCCGGCGAGGTTGTAAACGCCTTTTAGAGCGCCGGTTTTGGCAATCAGGTTTTTCGCCAGCGGCTCGCTGGAAATGGAGCCTCTGCCGGAAATCGTGCCGTCTACGCCCGCAATGGGAAAGGAGTCAAATAGCTGTAAAGTCGCTTCATTTTTTGCGATATATTCCAAAGTTTCCAGCATTGTATTAGCGCTGACCTGATTATGACGGGAAAGCCCTGAGCCATCAGCAACCACACTATTATTAAAATGAATGTTCGCTTTAGATTTCAAGAAATTACGAATCACATAACTACCGAGCTGGAAAGAGGCCGGGCGGTTATGTTGTTTATTGGCAATCGTTCTAAATAGGGCATCAGCAATTTGGTTATCTGATTTTTTCATCATTTTTTTCAGCAAAATCGGTAACGGCTCAGAATAATGTTCTGCCAGTAACGCGCCTGCTTGGGTATTCAGTGGCTCTTTGATTTGTCCGTTAAACTCAATACCTAAATTTTTTAAGTGAGATTTGATAATATTGGCCCCGTAGTTGCTTGGATCTTGTACCGAGAAACTTAAGCCGAAAGGCTGAGATTGGCGAGCCATGCAGCCTTTAATTTGATAGCGGTTGTTATCGTTCACCACAACATCAAGTTGGCAAAAAGGTGCTTCTTTACCATCTACGATATAAGCAGAGCTAAAAACTTGTACCGGGTAAGAAGATGGCACGTTAATTTTAGCGAAATTGCCAATATGTTGATCGGCATCTAAAGTCACATAAAAACAGTTATGATCCACGTTAATTGCTGCCGGTGGTGCGTTAAAACACATGGTTAAATCATTCCAAATCCAACCGGAGGCTTTGTCGTGGCTGGCAAAAACAGATGTATCTAAAATCAAATCACCTTCAATTTTTGTAATGTTTTGTTGCTTTAATTTGCTAATTAATTGATAAATTTGACCGCTTGTTAGTTCTGGATCTCCGGTAAAGCGAGCAATCAAATTCCCTTTTAATATGCCGTTTTCAATAGAGCCGTTGGTTAATAATGCCGTTTGAAAACGGAAATCATCGCCTAAAGCTAATTTAGCTGCCAATGCGGTAAAGACTTTTTGCGTACTTGCCGGTAGCATAAAGATATCACTTTGATATTGGGTAATAATTTGGTTAGTCTCTAAATTTTTCGCAATAAAACTTACTGAGGTACCCGGTGGTAAGGCTTTTATGATTTCAGTAGTGTTGATTTCTGCCTGTGTAAAGGTTGGGATAAATAAAGCAGATAAGACAAATTTTTGAAAAAAAGTGCGAGTGAAATTTTTAAAAACCATAATACATAATAAAAGGGGAGTTGAAATTTTTAACGAGAAATTGAATAATAGCCCTTTCAATTTCATTCGTAAACCGATAATTTTTAGTAAGGAAATAGATTTAATGAAACAAATTCCTATGACTGTGCGTGGTGCAGAGCAACTACGTGAAGAATTGGATTTTTTGAAAAATGTGCGTCGTCCGCAAATTATTGATGCAATCGCAGAAGCTCGTGAACACGGTGATTTAAAAGAAAACGCCGAATATCATGCTGCACGTGAGCAGCAAGGATTCTGTGAAGGTCGTATTCAAGAAATTGAAGGTAAGTTAGGTAATGCTCAAATTATTGATGTCACCAAAATGGCGAATAACGGCAAAGTGATTTTTGGGGCAACTGTTGAGTTAGTGAACACAGATACTGATGAGGAAGTGACTTATCGTATAGTGGGTGATGATGAAGCGAATATTAAGGAAGGCTTAATTTCGGTCAATTCACCGATTGCCCGTGGATTAATCGGCAAAGAAGTGGATGATTCCGTTAGTATTACCACCCCGGGCGGTAAAGTTGAATTTGATATTGTGGGCGTAGAATATATTTAGTTGCTCTCTAAAAAATTTAAAGCCATTTGAGGGAACTCAAATGGCTTTTTTGCTATTTAAACAATACGTTAAACAATCTCACTCGGCACGAAGAAATAGGCGATTTCTCGTTTGGCAGAGTCTTCCGAATCTGAACCATGAACGGAATTTTCACGCATACTTAATGCATATAAATCACGAATTGTGCCTTTTTCACGATTCTCCGGGTTTGTTGCGCCCATTAATGTGCGGTAGTGAGAAATTGCCTCTTCACCTTCTAAAACAGACACTACAATCGGACCGGAGATCATAAAATCTACTAAAGGCTCAAAAAATTCTTTGCCTTTGTGTTCTGCATAAAAGCCTTCGGCTTGTTCACGTGTAAGGTGAAGACGCTTGAGGGCTTTAACCGTTAAACCTGCCGATTCTAAATGTGCCAGAATCTTGCCGATAAGATTGCGGCGGGTTGCATCGGGTTTTATGATAGAAAGGGTTTGTTGGATCATATAGTTTCTCCTATTTCACCTGCATTCCCGGTTGTACACCGCTATCTGCATCTAGCAAGAATAAATTTGCACCGCCTGAGCCGGCTGATAAGATCATTCCCTCAGACAAGCCAAATGACATTTTGCGTGGTGCAAGATTCGCAATTACAATTACGAAACGTCCGATCAACTCTTCCGGGTTCGGGTAGGCTGCTTTAATGCCTGAAAACACCTGACGTTTATGGTCGCCTAAATCCAGTTCAAAGCGGAGCATTTTGTCTGATTTCGGCACTGCTTCGCAGTTTAATACTTTCGCTGCTCGTAAATCTAATTTAGCGAAATCATCAATGGTGATTTCAGGTGCAATCGGTTCAATTGCAGAATTTTCTTGATTTTCCACCGCTTGTTTTCCTTTTTCTGTTTTGTTAGATTCTTTGCTCGGCTCTTTGTTAGCTTCCGCAAATAACGCTTTGGTTTCTTCAATTACCGCATCAATTTGTTTTTTCTCAAGGCGAGAGAATAACGCCTTAAATGGCGAAAGGGTATGCCCTAATAACGGATTGGCGATGTTATCCCACGTTAATGTGGTCTGTAAAAATGCCTCTGAACGTTCTGCCAGTTGCGGTAGTACAGGTTTTAAGTAGCTCATTAAAATACGGAATAACTCAATACCCATTGAGCAAACCGCTTGTAATTCCGCATCTTTGCCTTCTTCTTTTGCGATCACCCAAGGAGCTTTGTCGTCAATATATTTATTCGCTTTATCGGTTAACTCCATAATTACACGAATTGCCTTGTTAAATTCACGGCTTTCATAGTAATTGGCAATGGTGTCCGCTTGAGCGATAAAATCGTTGAAAAGTGCCTGATCATCCAATTTATCTGCTAATTTACCCTCAAAACGTTTGGTAATAAAGCCTGCATTACGGGAAGCAAGATTCACCAATTTATTGACGATATCGCTATTTACACGTTGTATAAAATCTTCAAGACTGAAGTCTAAATCTTCAATGCGGTCGTTTAATTTTGCCGCATAGTAGTAACGCAAACATTCCGGATCGATATGCTTTAAATAGGTACCGGCTTGAATGAATGTGCCACGAGATTTCGACATTTTCGCTCCATCTACCGTTACATAACCGTGAGCGAATACATTCGTTGGCTTGCGATAACCGCTGCCTTCTAACATTGCCGGCCAGAACAGACTGTGGAAATAGACAATATCTTTGCCGATAAAGTGATAAAGCTCGGTCTGCGAATCTTTCTGCCAAAATTCCTCAAAGTTAATGCCTTTGCGGTCGCATAAATTTTTAAACGATGCTATATAGCCGATAGGCGCATCGAGCCATACATAGAAGAATTTGCCCGGTGCATCGGGAATTTCAAAGCCGAAATAAGGGGCATCACGGCTGATGTCCCATTGCTGTAAGCCACTTTCAAACCACTCTTGCATTTTGTTAGCAATTTCAGATTGTAACGAGCCGGAGCGAGTCCACTCTTTTAACATTCCTTCAAAGCTTGGTAAATCAAAGAAGAAATGCTCAGATTCTTTCACCACCGGCGTTGAGCCGGAAACTGCCGAACGTGGATTAATCAAATCCATCGGGCTATAAGTAGAGGCACACACTTCGCAATTATCGCCATATTGATCTTCTGCTTTACATTTCGGGCAAGTGCCTTTCACAAAACGATCCGGCAGGAACATATTTTTTTCAGGATCAAAAAGCTGTGAAATGACTTTGCTCTTAATAAAACCGTTGGCTCGTAATTTTTTATAGATTTCGGTGGTGATTTCACGGTTTTCTTCGCTGTGGGTAGAGTGATAATTATCAAAGCTGATATTAAAGCCTTCAAAATCGGCAATATGATCTGCTTTGGCTTTTTCGATAAGTTGCTCAGGAGTAATACCTAATTTATTGGCGTTAAGCATAATCGGTGTGCCGTGTGCATCATCGGCACAGACAAAATGTACTTCATTGCCACGCATACGTTGAAAACGCACCCAAATATCCGCTTGAATATGCTCAAGCATATGACCTAAATGAATTGCACCGTTAGCATAAGGCAAGGCACAAGTAACAAGCATTTTTCGTTTTTGATTAGACATTCTTTTTCTCATTAATTTTCGGTAAAAATTGTCAGTTATTTTAGCAAAAAGGTGGAGGACTTTCCAGCAAGCTAAATTTATTAGAGCTTTGTGCCAACAAGCGGTAGAATAATCATTAAATTTTGCAAATGATTGGGGATAATCAATGCGACAAATTCAGCTTTATCGCTACCGCTTACCGATTCAAACAGGCGTGGTATTACGCAAACAGACTTTAACTGAACGGACAGGCTTACTCGTTAAACTTCAGCAAGATGAGCAAATCGGCTGGGGGGAAATTGCACCGTTACCAACATTTAGTAAAGAGTCGTTAGAACAAGCGGAACATCAAGCCAAAGCGTGGCTGAAAGCGTGGCAAATCGGGCAAGAAACAGAATTTAATTCCCTGTTCCCCTCAGTTGCTTTTGGGTTAAGCTGTGCATTGGCGGAATTGAATGGAGAATTGGGCGAGCAAGGCAATTATCAATCTGCCGTTTTATGCTATGGTGATTTTTCAAAATTTCAGCCTACGGTTAGGCTTGGTAAATTAAAAATCGGCGTAGATCCTGCAAGCGAGGGCGAACAAGCAAATCTATTGCTGAACACTTTCCCGAATTTACAACTCAGGCTTGATGCCAACCGCCTATGGAGCTTAGAACAAGCGGTCCAATTTGCCGAAAAAATTGCAAATGTAAACAAGCCCAGAATCCAATTTATTGAAGAACCTTGCCAAACAGCTGAACTGTCTCGCCAATTTGCCGAGCAAACCAACATTGCGATAGCGTGGGATGAAACAGTACGAGAACCGAATCTTGTGGTAAAAAAAGAGAAAAATTTGACCGCTATTGTGCTAAAACCGACGCTTATCGGCTCCATTGAAAAATGCAAAATGTTAATTGAGCAAGCTCATCAGTTGGGCATTGCTGCGGTCATCAGTTCAAGCCTTGAAAGTAGTTTAGGGCTAACTCAGCTTGCAAGGCTTGCTTTTCAATACACCCCAAACAGTAAGCCGGGGTTAGATACGCTGAATTTAATGCAGCATCAATTATTGAGAGAATGGCAGGGTTCAACCTTACCGCTTGTGGACGAACAGAGCCAATTTGTGTGGGAAGTTGTGGTATAATTGTGGGCAATTTTTAAAAGAATGTAGCTCCCCTCTTTAGCAAAGAGGGGAGGGGAGATTTGGCAGAAGTAATAAACGGAGAAAATAGCTTTTGAAATTATCAATATTATTGATTCTTGCATTATTTGTTTATTCTCTTCGCTAGTCTTTCCTGCCAAATCTCTCCTAGCCCCTCTTTGCTAAAGAGGGGAACGTGTCCAAATGTAAATTATAAAGAAAAGAGAAACTATGCGTTTAGATAAATTCATTGCCGAAAATACCGGCTTAACCCGTTCCCAAGCAGCGAAAGTATTGAAAAGCGGCGAAGTTACCGTCAATGGTAAAATTGAAAAAAGCGGAGCAGCAAAAATTAGCCAAGACGATGAAATTTGTTACCAAGGTGAACGTCTTAATTGGATGGAAGAAGGGCAGTATTTTATGCTCTATAAACCACAAGGCTATATTTGTTCCCATGATGATGGTGGATATCCAACCGTATTCCATTTTTTTGACTATCCGTTGATGAGCAAATTACATACTGCCGGACGATTAGATGTGGATACTACAGGGTTAGTATTATTAACCGATGATGGAAAATGGTCGCATCGTGTTACCTCGCCCAAATACCATTGCGAGAAAACGTATCTGGTAACACTTGCCGATCCTGTAGAAGATTTTTATGCAGAAAAATTAGCGGAAGGCATTTTGCTGCGTGGCGAAAAAGACCCGACGTTGCCTGCTCAACTTGAGATTTTAGATGATTACAATGTTAACCTCACTATCAGTGAAGGGCGTTACCATCAAGTAAAACGTATGTTTGCTGCCTTAGGTAATAAAGTTGAGGCTTTACACCGTTGGCGAATTGGCGATGTAGTGTTAGATGAAGAGTTAGCTGAGGGGGAATTCCGCCCGCTTACACAAACAGAAATTGAGAGTTTTTGATGGAAAATAAAAGACCCGAACCCAGTTTTTTTATCATTTTAGGGATGATGGCAATGCTACCGCCTTTGGCGATTGATATGTACTTGCCCTCATTTTTGGATATCGCTAAAGATTTAGCGATATCGCAAGAAAAGGTACAAACTACCTTGGCGGTATTCACTTTAGGCTTCGGTTGTGGGCAGCTTTTCTGGGGACCGATGGCAGACAGCTTTGGTCGAAAGGTAATTATTTTAATCGGGCTGATAGGCTCGGCGATCGCCGCTTATTTTCTTACTCAAGTGGAAAATATCGAAACCTTTTATCTGTTACGCTTAATTCAAGGTTTGTGTGCCGCTGCACCGGCAGTTGTGCTAGGGGCATTAGTGCGGGACTTGTTCGAGAAGAATCTGTTTGCCAGATTAATGTCGGTAATTATGATTATTTCAATGCTTGCTCCACTGCTCGCTCCGATTATTGGCGGCTATGTTGCTAAATATTTCCATTGGCACTCGATTTTTTATGTGCTGGTAGCAATGGGACTGCTTTGTGTAGCGTTGATAAGCTGGAAGATCCCTGAAACTTTGCCTGTGGAAAAACGCTTACCGCTCAGTTTTGGAAAAAGTCTGAAAAATTTCTCTGAACTTTTGTTACATAAACCGACCTTGGGTTATGTCCTTATTGGCGGCTTAACCTTTGCCGGTATTTTCTGTTTTCTCACCTCAGGCTCGATTGTTTACATCGGCATTTACGGCATTTCGAAGGAATATTTTGGTTACTTTTTCGGCTTGAATATGGTGGTGATGGTGATAATGACTGCTATCAACAGCAAAATGGTGGTTAAAGTTGGCTCGGAAAGAATGTTACAAATTGCCTTAGCGTTACAGGTAATCAGCGGAATTTGGCTTGCTTTAGTAGCTCTGTTAGATTTAGGATTCTGGGCGATGGCTCTTGGTGTGCCGTTTTATATCGGAATGCTTTCCACCATCGGCAGCAACGCCTCGGCTGCCATTTTAGACCGCTACCCACAAATGGCAGGCACAGCAAACGGCGTTGCCGGCACGGCACGATTTGGTATTGCTTCGCTTGTTGGGGCAGGGCTTTCCCATATTGCGATTACCAGCGAAGCCCCGATGTTGTATGCAATGGCGTTGTGTACCATTACCGCAGGGGTGGTTTATTATTTTCTCTGTTACCAGAGAAATTAATTAAAAGACTGTTTCAATACTTTTTTTGGCTATTTGCGAAACAACGAAATCGACTCTAAATGCCCTGTGTGAGGGAACATATCAATCATCGCCACTTTTTCCAATCGGTAGCCGAATTGCAGCAGTTTTTCCGCATCTCTCACTAAGGTTGCCGGATTGCAAGAAACATAGACAATTTGCTCGGGGTTTAAGGCTGCAAGGTGGTCTAAACAAAATAATGCCCCGTTGCGTGCCGGGTCGAGTAGCACTTTATTAAAAGGCGCTTTCGCCCACGGTTTATTGGCAAAAGGTTCGTCCAAATTGGTTTGGTAAAATTCCACATTTTTTAGACCGCTTGTAGCCGCATTTAACCGAGCCTGTTCCACCATCGGCTCAACCCCTTCAATACCGACTACCGATTTAGCGATTTTGGCAATCGGGAGAGTGAAATTGCCCATTCCGCAGAATAAGTCGAGCACTCGATCATTTTCATTCAACTCTAGCCATTCAAGGGCTTTTACCACCATTTTTTCATTTAACACGCCGTTTACCTGAATAAAATCACGAATGGAAAAATGCAGTTTCAAACCTTGAATTTCATAATAAGGCAGCTCACCGCACAGATGTTCGAGCTGATTTTCCTCACACATCAGAAAAACGGCGAGCGAATTTTGTGTGGCGAATTGCAGTAAATTTTCACGATCTTGTGCTGATAATTGCCCTAAATGGCGTAAAAAGAGGGCAATAGTATTATCAGCACTGACCAATTCAATATGCCCCAATTTTTTCTTATTTTGCCAATTGGCGACAAGGTGTTGCAGTTTCGAAATCAGGTTTGAGAGTGGCTCAACCAACACTTCACACTCTGCAAGCGGTATGATTTGGTTGGAATTTTGCAAACGAAAACCCATTGCCAATTTGCCGTTTTGGATAGCAATGCTTAATTTGGCACGGCGGCGGTAGGCTTTATCATTGCCTGCAATCATCGGCTGGAAAGCAATGGCTTCGGTTTGCAATTTTTGTAGTCGTTGAAATAGGGCGTTTTGTTTGGCTTCACGTTGCAATTCAAGCGAAATATGCTGCATTTGGCAGCCACCGCATTTGTTGTAAAGTTCACAGCTTGGCATGATGCGATTTGCAGATTTCTTTAGAATTTTGACCGCTTGCCCACGACCATATTGGCGTTTTTCCTCAATCACTTTGAATTCAATTTGCTCATCGGGTAGGGCATTTTCAATAAACCATGTTTTGCCGTTAATTTTGGCAATGCCTAAGCCTTGATAATCCAAAGATTGAATTTGCACGTGTTGTAAAACGGTCTGTTTTGTTGCTTTTTTTGCAGATTTTTCAGAATAAAAAATAGCCATTTAAGATGATAAAATAGTCAAAAATAGGTGTATTATATAAGAAAAGCCTTTTGGGGAAAATGGAGGAAAAATGATTTCATCAGTTTGGACTGAACGCTATTTGAGCGATAAAAAACGCGAAGATGACCACCGATCACCTTTTCAGCGAGATAGAGCAAGGCTTCTGCATTCGGAAGCCTTTCGCTGCTTGCAAGCAAAAACCCAAATTCATGCAGTGGGGGAGGATGATTTTTACCGTACCCGCTTAACTCATTCGTTAGAAGTCGCACAAATCGGCAATAGCTTGCGGGAAAAATTATTAGCGGATTGGAAAGGCTTCCAAGCAGTTTGCTCTGAGCCGAATGTAACAACAGATCCTGAAATTTTAAATGCGTTATTGCCTTCTAGTAGCTTAATTGAGTCTCTCTGTTTTGCTCACGATATCGGGCACCCACCGTTTGGGCATGGTGGCGAAATGGCGTTGAACTATAAAATGTATGCCTTTGGCGGCTTTGAGGGCAATGCACAATCCTTTCGCATTATGACCCAGCTGGAGCCTTACACAGAAAATGCGGGCATGAACTTGGTTCGCCGCACAGTGCTTGGCGTGATTAAATATCCGGCGTTGTTATCAAAAACTTCGCCTGTTAAGCCACCTGAGATTACAGATGCCCGCCATATTAACTTGCACCATTTTCCGCAAAGTAAAGGGATTTATGATGACGACAAGCATTTTTTTGAATGGGTGCTGAAACTGTTAAGCGAAAAAGACAGAATGCAGTTTTGTTCGGTCGAACCGAATAAAGATCCGAACCAGCCGAATAAAACACGTTATAAATCGCTTGATTGCAGCATTATGGAATTAGCCGATGATATTGCTTACGGTGTACACGATTTGGAAGACGCAATTGTGGGCGGAATGGTTACGCCGCAATCTTGGCAAAATGCAGAAAAATTACTGGCTGAATGTGAATCGGACTGGGTGCACGAGCGTCTTGTGGAGATTCGCCAAAAGCTCTTTTCTCAGCATCGCTATGAACGTAAGGATGTGATTGGGGCTTTGGTAAATCATTTCATTACCCATGTACGCTGGCTAGAGCTGCCGGAATTTGACGAGCCTCTGCTTCGTTATAACGCTTATTTGCCGGCAAATGTAGCGTGCGTGCTGAAAATTCTTAAAGATTTTGTCTATCAATATGTCATTTGCGATGTAAAAACTCAGCGGGTAGAGCGCAAAGGGCAACGAATTTTAATGGAGCTGTTTGATATTTTGAGCAGTGATCCGATGAGATTATTGCCGAATAACATCCGTGAACGTTGGAAAAATGCGCACGAAAGTAGGCGTGCAAGGGTGATTTGTGACTATTTGGCGAGTATGTCTGACGGCCAAGCTTTTAAACTTTATGAAAGTTTGTAATGAACTAAATTGATTTGTTAAAGTCTGAAGTAAGAGCTTTACTTTTAATAGGAGATTATAATGAAAGCTATCACAAAAACATTAGTTATTTTAACCCCATTTTTATCAGCAACTGCTTTTGCAGGTAATCCAATTCCGGCTGAAATTTATCAACCGCAAGGCGAAATGGTGAAATCTGAACGTCAGAAAGATGGGGACTTTGAGGTAGAATACAAAGTTCAAAGCAAGGATGTGCGTGGATTAGCCGAAAAAGCGACAGATCATGCTAAAAGCCAAGGTTTCACCGTGCTGGAGTCTAAAATTAATAATGACGATGCAGATTTAAAATTCAAACGTGGCACACAAGAGTTGGATGTCGATATTGAAACTAAAGGCAACCATATTGAATATAAAGCAGAATTAGATGCTAAAAAATAATTTGCAAAATTAAAACTAAAAAAGACCGCTTGTAAGATAACCTATATTACAAGCGGTCTTTTTATTGCTCGCTGGCGTTCAAACCTCAAGCGTTTGTCGCGTTTTTGCAAAAATAGTCGAGCGGGATAATAAGAGAATTTGATAAAATACTAACTTAAATAACAATAATGACATTTAACTATTTAGAGGAAAAGGATGTTTGTAGTCGGTCAACGTTGGCTAAGTGAATCAGAAAATAATTTAGGTTTAGGCATTGTAAAGGCGGTAGATAACCGCACAGTAACACTTCATTTCCCGGCAGCAGAGGAAGAGCGTGTTTATGCTATTTCAGCGGCACCTTTGGCTCGTGTGCAATTTCAAGCGGGGGACCGAATCACCAGCCTTGACGGATGGCAGCTTGAGGTGAGCGATGTGGTTGAAAATCAAGGTGCCGTTATTTATTTAGGTAAACGGGTAGATAATAACGAAGAAGCTGTGCTACCTGAAATGCTGCTCGATCATAAAATCAGTTTTAGCAAGCCGCAAGATAGATTGTTTTCCGCTCAAATTGATAGAAGTGATCGTTTTGCATTACGTTTTCGAGCGTTGGAACATCAACAGGCGCAATACCAATCACCTCTACGCGGCTTACGCGGTATTCGTGTGAGCCTCATTCCCCACCAGCTTCATATTGCCAAAGAAGTGGGACAGCGACTTTCGCCTCGCGTGTTGTTAGCCGATGAAGTCGGATTAGGCAAAACCATCGAAGCCGGAATGATTTTACAGCAACAGCTTTTTTCCGGACGAGCAGAGAGGGTTCTTGTGCTTGTGCCGGAAAGTTTACAACATCAATGGCTGGTAGAAATGCTTCGCCGCTTTAATCTTAAATTCTCTCTTTTTGATGAGGAACGCTGCGGCGATTTCGATAAAAAAGATGAAGATGGTGAGGATGTAAATGAAAATCCGTTTGAGAGTGAATCATTGGTGATCACTTCGATTAATTGGCTGGAAACAGCCCCTGCTCGAGCCAAGCAGCTCACCGAGGCCGAGTGGGATTTAATGATTGTGGATGAAGCTCACCATTTGGAATGGTCGGAAAATGTGCCTTCTCTGGCTTATCAGCTGGTTGAACAATTAGCCAAGCAGATTCCGTCTGTACTACTTTTAACAGCAACACCGGAGCAATTAGGACAAGAAAGCCATTTTGCCCGTTTAGCATTATTAGATGCCGATCGCTTTTTTGACTACCAAACTTTTGTTGCCGAGCAAGCCCAATATAAGCCGGTAGCGGATGCGGTAGCAACATTGATCAATGATAAACCGCTCAGTAATGATGAACAAAATGCGATTTCCGAGCTACTAAGCGAGCAAGATACCGAGCCGATGTTCCGTGCTATTAATAGCAAAAAATCGGACGAAAATGACCGCTTGCAAGCCCGTCAAGAGCTTATTAATGAGCTGATTGACCGTCACGGCACTAGCCGGGTATTGTTCCGTAATACCCGCCAAGGTGTAAAAGGCTTTCCGCATCGTGAATATCACCAAATCAGCCTTGAAATGCCCAAGCAGTATGCGAATGCGCTAAAGGTAATGGCGATGATGGGAAGTATTAACCAAAAGGATTTGCTTTACCCGGAATGTTTATTCCAGCGAATGAACCCAAATGCAAAATGGGTAGAGTTTGATCCTCGTATTGAGTGGTTGATTACCTTCTTAAAAAATCATCGTGATGAAAAAGTCTTGGTGATCTGTAAACAAGCCGATACTGCGATAGCGTTAGAGCAGGTTTTACGTGAGCGTGAAGCAATTCGTTCTGCTGTTTTCCACGAAAAAATGTCGATTGTAGAACGAGATAAAGCAGCTGCCTACTTTGCTCAACAGGAAGAGGGAGCGCAGGTACTAATTAGTTCAAGCATTGGATCGGAAGGGAGAAACTTCCAATTTGCTAAAGATTTAGTGCTGTTTAATTTACCGGATAATCCGGATTTATTGGAACAGAGTATCGGACGTTTAGATCGCATTGGGCAAAAAAGTAATATTCAAATTTATGTGCCTTGTTTTAACCATTCGGCGCAACAAATTTTGGCTCAGTGGTATCACCTGGGCTTAAATGCTTTTGAAGAAACTTGTCCGATAGGGACAGCAATTTTCCGAGAGTTAGGCGAAGAACTACAGGGTTTCGTGCAAAATCCTGAAATTTCGGAGCCGTTTAACGACTTTTTAGCGAGAACTTATAAACGCCGGCAGGCATTAAAAGCGGAGCTGGAGAAAGGGCGAGATCGACTTTTAGAGATCAATTCCAATGGCGGTGAAGTTGCTCACCAATTAGCAAATGAGATTGCCCAAGAGGATAATAATCCGCACTTGGTAAGTTTTGCGCTGAATTTATTTGATGTCATCGGCTTAGAGCAAGAAGATTTGGGGGAAAAGAGTATTGTGATTAGCCCAACAGGACACATGCTTGTGCCGGATTTCCCTGGGCTTACAGAGGAGGGAACGACTATTACCTTTGATCGCCAATTGGCCCTAATGCGTGAAGATGTAGAGTTTTTAACCTGGGATCATCCCATGATCCGAAATGGTATTGACTTAATCACTTCCGGTGATATCGGTAAAGTTGCGATTTCTTTGTTGATAAATAAAGGGCTCCCAGCAGGTACATTACTGTTAGAAGCCATTTATGTAGTAGAGGCCCAAGCTCCGAAAGGGTTGAATTTAACTCGGTTCTTGCCGCCTACGCCTATTCGGATTTTGATGGATAATAAAGGTAATAATATTGCACCGCAAGTGTCATTTACAGCCCTTGAACGTCAGCTAAAACCGATGAATAAGCAGATGGCAAATAAAATTGCGAAAATGGCACGTCTTGATATTGAAAAATTGATTAAAGCAAGTGAAAAAGCTATTGTTAGTTTGGCAAAAGAGATTATTGATTCGGCAAAGTTTGAGGCAAATAGCAAATTAAAAGCAGAATTACACCGCTTGGAATCGCTGAAAATGGTAAATAAAAACATTCGAGCAGATGAAGTGGAGGCTCTAGAGCAGCAGTTAAAGGAGACTTTAGCACAGCTTGAAACCGCAAATTACCGTTTAGACTGCTTGCGTGTGATTGTGAGTAATAAAGAGTAGCTTAAAGATAAATAATATGGCATTAATTGAATATAACCCACCGCTTGAGCCTTTTTTAAATGAGGTTTATCGGGACAATCATATTTTAGTGATTAACAAACCGAGCGGACTACTGTCGGTGCCGGGCAATCGCCCGGAATATTTTGACAGTGCGATGACTCGCATTCAGAAAAAATATGGTTTTACCGAGCCGGCTCACCGTTTGGATATGGCAACCAGCGGGATTCTTCTGTTCGCCTTAAGCAAAGCGGCGGAAAAAGAGCTGAAACGTCAATTTCGTGAGCGTGAGCCCCAAAAGCACTATATTGCGTTACTTTGGGGCAAACTAGGCGATAAAGTGGGCGATAAAGGTGAGATGAATTTTCCTTTAATTTGCGATTGGGAAAACCGCCCACGCCAGAAAATTTGTTATGAGCGAGGCAAGAAAGCCATTACTCATTATGAAATTCTAGCACATAATGCCAATAATACGACTCGTGTAAAATTAACACCTATTACCGGGCGCTCGCACCAGTTACGAGTGCATAGTTTGGCATTAGGACATCCCATCATTGGTGATAAATTTTATGCTAATCCGCTGGCAAAAAGCCTATCTCCTCGCTTGTGCCTACACGCAGAATCGCTCACCATTACTCATCCGATTACAGGTGAGCGGATGACTTTTACTGCAGCTCCGGATTTTTAATTATTTCAGTAGGTTTTTGTAGTATTCCCAATCAAAATATTGTCCGGGGTCGATTTTACGATCCGGGGCAATATTGCTATGCCCTGTAATCCGTTCATCAGTAATCTGCGGATAGCTTTTTTGAATCGCTTTAGTCAGTTTGACTAAAGCATGGTATTGGGCTTTAGTAAAAGGCTGATTGTTACTGCCCTCCAGCTCAATACCGATAGAATATTCGTTGCATTTGTCTCTCCCTTCAAAGCAAGAAATGCCCGCGTGCCATGCCATATTATTAAAATTCACATATTGAGTGATTTCGCCTGTGCGATTAATTAAGCAATGGGCTGACACTTTCAATTCTTTAATTTCTTCAAAATAGGGATGGATGCTTGGGTCTAGCGTACCTTGGAAAAAACGATCAATAAAATTCCCTCCAAATTCTTCTGGTGGTAGGCTGATATAGTGAATCACCAGCAGTGAAATATCATTTTCATTCGGCCGTTGGCTGAAATGCGGAGAGGGAACTTGTTTTTGGTTGGTTAAACAACCGTTTTCAATTTTGAATTTTGGCATAGTCTAAAAAGATTGAATCGGGTAGAATGAGGCTTATTTTACTAGATAAAGAGAAGAATATATATGCTAAGTTATCGCCACAGTTTCCATGCAGGAAATCACGCTGATGTGCTAAAACACATTGTTCAGCTGTTGATTTTGCGTTCATTAAAAGAAAAAGAGAAAGGTTTTTTATATCTAGATACGCATTCAGGGGTAGGGCGTTACAGCCTACTCAGTGCTGAATCGGAAAAAACAGGGGAATATTTAGAAGGCGTTGCTCGCTTGTGGGAACGTGATGATTTGCCGGAAGATGTCGCGTTTTATATTAATGAGCTGAAAAAAATCAACCGTGGCGAAAAGTTAAAATATTATGCAGGTTCTCCGCTATTGGCTGTACAGCAATTACGTGAGCAAGATAGAGCTATTTTAACCGAACTTCATCCCAATGATTTCCCACTTTTACGCCAAGAATTTGCTAAAGCGAAAAATGTGCAAACCAAGCGTGAAAACGGTTTCCAACAATTAAAATCAGCCTTGCCACCGAAAGAACGCCGAGGGTTTGTGTTAATCGATCCACCTTATGAACTAAAAGAAGATTATGAACTGGTGGTAAAAGCGATTGAAGAAGGCTACAAACGTTTTGCAACAGGTGTGTATGCGATTTGGTATCCGGTGGTGTTACGCCAACATACTAAACGTATTGTACGTGGTGGTTTGCAGGAAACTGGCATTCGCAAAATTCTGCAAATCGAGTTGGCGGTTCGTCCGGATAGTGATAAACGAGGAATGACCGCAAGTGGAATGATTGTCATCAACCCACCTTGGCAGCTTGAGCAACAGATGAAAAATATTCTGCCTTATTTAACCGAAGTGCTTGTGCCGGAAGGGATGGGTTCTTGGACGGTAGAATGGATTACGCCTGAGTAATTTATACAAATACTTGTGCTTGAATCTTGGCTTTGCCAATCGCTCAGAGAAGCGAGCGTAGTAAGTAAAATTTTTGCTAAAAATAACCGCTTGTCAGAACAGGAAAAAAGATATGCAACAATACAAACACGACTTTATTGAATTTGCTTTAAGCCGTAATGTACTGAAATTTGGTGAATTTGCCTTAAAATCGGGGCGAATTAGCCCCTATTTCTTCAATGCCGGGCTTTTTAACACCGGGCGTGATTTAGCCAAACTAGGCGAATATTACGCACAGGCAATTCAAGCCTCACAGATTGATTATGATGTGCTGTTTGGTCCTGCCTACAAAGGCATTCCGATTGCAACTACTGTTGCGGTGGCTTTAGCTAACCAATTTGATGTGGATAAGCCTTGTTGTTTTAACCGCAAAGAAGCGAAAGATCACGGTGAAGGGGGGAATTTAATCGGCGCACCACTCAAAGGCAAAATTTTATTGGTAGATGATGTGATTACTGCCGGCACAGCAATTCGTGAATCAATGGAAATTATCAATGCAAACAATGCCGAGCTTGCCGGTGTATTAATTGCGTTAAACCGTAAAGAAAAGGGCAAAGGTGAACTCTCTGCGATTCAAGAAGTTGAACGTGATTATGACTGCGAAGTATTTTCCATTGTGGACTTTGATGATTTAGTTGCCTTTATTGAAAAATCCCCACAATACGCCCCTTATTTACCAAAAATGCGTGAATACCGTGAAAAGTATGGTATCTAGATGAAATTTTTTCATCGTAAAGTCAGATAATTTTCAACTTAGTTTGAGGAATTTATCTTGTTCATCCGGCTTAATTCACTTAGGATAAAAACATCATATTAACGTACATTAATTAGGAAGATTATGGCAAACAAAACATTACCTTTCCACGCGGATACCGTGGGTTCATATTTGCGTTCAGATGCTTGGAAAAAAGCACATTCAGATTACAAATCAGGTCAAATTTCTCTTGAAGAGCGTGATGAAGTTATAGAAACTGAGGTTAAAAAATTAGTTGATGCGCAGCTTGAGGCAGGAATCCAAGTGGTAACAGACGGTGAGTACCATCGTTCTTGGTGGCATATTGATTTTTTAGAAAATCTGAATGGCATTGAGGGATATGTGCCGGAAAAAGCTTATGCTTTTAAAGGTGTTGAAGTTCGCCCATATAATACTCGTTGTTGTGGTAAAGTTTCTTGGAATCCAAACCATCCGTTTATTGAGCATTTCAAAAAATTCAATGCAATTGTTGGCGGCCGTGCAGTAGCAAAATTTACTATTCCAAGCCCAAATCAATTAATGTATCCAATTCAATGGGACCACGGTATTTATGCAACGCGTGAGAAATTTGCTAAAGATGTGCAGCAAGCTTATAAAGAGGCGATTAAAGCCTTTTATGAAGCGGGTTGTCGCTATTTGCAGATTGATGATGTTTATTGGGGGTCCTTATGTAATAACTTTGGGCAACCGACATTTGAAGCAGATAAAGCTCAGGCAGTGGCAAATATTCAAGCTATTTTAGCAGATAAGCCGGCAGATATGACTATTACTACCCATGTTTGCCGTGGTAACTATAAATCCTCTTATTTATTAACAGGGGCTTACGATCCAATTGCGGATGGTTTATTCGGTCAAACCAATTATGATGGCTATTTCTTAGAATATGATGATGAGCGTTCAGGAGGATTTGAACCGTTAAAGCATTTTGCCAATAATAAAGGGCGCGTAGTATTAGGCTTAATCAGCTCTAAATTCCCCGAATTGGAAGATAAAGAGCAGATCAAAGCACGCATTCAAGAGGCAGCAAAATATGTACCGTTAGAGCAGCTTTGTTTAAGCCCACAATGCGGTTTTGCTTCGACGGAAGAGGGTAATATTATGTCCGAAGCTCAGCAATGGGCAAAGGTTCGCTTTGTGGAGGAAATTGCTAAAGAAGTTTGGGGCGCAGATTAATTTCTTTATAGTTATAAAAAAGTAAAAATGCCTGATTTTTGATCTGCACCCCAAAAGTTGGACACTTAAACCAACTGATTAAGGTGCAGATTTTTTATGGGTAAACATTATTCAACAGAATTTAAACTCCACGTCATTCAACAAGTGTTAAATCATCAAATGGGAGTGCGGGAAGTGGCTCAGCATTTTTCTATTTCAACCCACTCTTCCGTAGTAATGTGGTTGCAACGCTTTGAAAAATACGGTATCAATGGGCTTTTACGACAACCCAATAAGAAAAAATCTAATATGCCAAAATCCCTATTTGATGGTTCAAAAAAAGTTAAAAATCCCAATGATGTCAATGAATTACTTAAACGCATTGAATACCTTGAGGCGGAAAATGCTTGCTTAAAAAAGCTCAAGGAGTTGGACGAGAAAAAACTCAGGCGGAAAAAAGACATATCGTGAATGCCTTGAAATCACAGTATAAATTACCCTTGTTGCTGAAAATTATGGCGTTACCACGTTCAACCTTTTACTATTCGCCCACAGACACGTCACATCAAGTGATAAGAGCGGAAATTTTAGCCCTTTATCAAGAAAATGAGGGGCGTGACGGCTATCGCATGCTGCGGGCTAAACTCCAGGCAAAAGGGATTTTTATGAGTGGGAAGACGGTACTTTCGCATATGCAGGCATTGAACATTCAGTCACAGGTAAAAGTCAAACGTTGTCAAAAATACGGGAAAACAAGCCATATTGCCCCGAATTTACTTGAACGGGATTTTAACACCAGCAAATTGAAACAGAAACTTGTGACGGATGTGACAGAATTTAGGGTAGGCAATGAGAAGCTGTATTTATCGCCGATGATGGATTTAGCCAATCGTGAAATTATTGCCTATCATATCAGCCGTCGCCCCAATTTTGCTCTGGTGGCCACGATGTTGAAGAAAACACTTGCTCAACTCAGTGAAACGGATGTGCCAATAATCCACAGCGACCAAGGCTGTTTATATGGACTGGCGCGTTGGCGGAAGATGCTGATTCGGGAAGATGGCTCGCCCTATGCGGTTCAAAGCATGAGTCGGCGAGGGAACTGTTATGATAATGCGGTAATGGAAAGCTTTTTTAGCCTATTAAAATCCGAGTGTTTTTATGGGCGCCAATTTACGACGGTTGATGAACTGGAAGACGCATTACACAACCATATTCGGTATTACAATGAACACCGAATTAAGGCGAGCTTAAATAATTTGAGCCCTGTGCAATACAGAGCTCAATATTTAAGTTAATTTATAAACTGTCCAAGTTTATGGGTGCAGATCATTTATCGGGCATTTTTTATAAGTGTTTTACAAGCTATTTGATTCGTTCAAACCCTTGTGCTAAATCCTCAATTAAATCTTCCACAGCTTCCAGACCTACGTGAATACGAATTAATGTACCGGTTAATTTGCGATTAATTGCCGGGCGGATACGCGCAATTTCTTCCGGTTGGTTGGCTAAAATTAAAGATTCAAATCCGCCCCAAGAGTATGCCATTGAAAATAACTCAAAATGTTCTAAGAATTGAGCCAGCTTTTCGTTGGATAACTTTTCGTAAAGTTCAAAGGAAAATAGACCGCTTGAGCCTAGGAAATCACGTTGAAAGAACTCGTGCCCGGGGCAGCTTGAGAGCGCAGGATGGTAAACTGCTTTGACTTCCGGTCGTTCTGTCAACCATTTCGCAATCTCAATGCTGCTCTGTTCGTGTTGTTTTAAGCGGATGCCTAAAGTGCGTAGTCCACGAGCTGTGATATAGGCGGAATCAGCATCCACCATTTGCCCCATTAGATAGGAGCCCTCTCGTAGTTGATCCCAGCAGCGTGCATTCGCAACTGCCGTACCAATCATCACATCGGAGTGACCGACCAAATATTTGGTTCCGGCTTGGATAGAAATATCAATGTCATATTTTAAAGCAGGAAATAGCACGCCGGCAGACCATGTATTATCGATCATAATGATAATATCAGGGTTCACTTCTCGTGCAACTCTGACTAAAGTAGGAATATCAGGTATTTCCATTGTTAATGAACTCGGTGATTCTAAAAATAATACTTTAGTATTAGGCTGTATCAATTTACGTAAATTTTCATCGATCATTGGATCATAGAATGTAGTAGAGATCCCCATTCGCTTTAATACGGCATGACAAAAATCTTGAGTTGGTTCGTAGGCAGCAGCGGTCATTAAGATATTATCGCCTTGTGAAACGAATGCTAAGATAGCATTCGTTACTGCAGCAGCTCCGCAAGGATAAAGGTAGCAACCCACGCCACCTTCTAACTCGCACATTGCTTCTTGCAATGAAAAATGAGTTAGTGTGCCACGGCGACCATAAAATAATGCCCCCTTATAGCGGTTTTGAGTAGCTGTTTTTTTATCTTCAAGAGTATCAAAAACTAATGAGGAAGCACGTTGAATTACACTATTAACAGCTCCTTGGGTATAGCGTTTTTTACGTCCTGTATGCACAAGTTTGGTGGAAAGATTTTTATAGTTTGACATTATATTTCCTTATAGGATTGTTCTTATAAAATAGACAAGCGGTAAGATTTTGCAAAATTTTTACAAAATCTTACCGCTTGCAAAATGATTAACGGAACATAAAATGTTGTTTTTGCTGGCTACGTTTGAACTGGCTTACCAAGGAGAGTGCTGCTAAAACAAGATAAATTGCAAAGGTAAAAATAAGCCATTGTGCCATTGAAAATCCTAGCATTTCCCATTGACTTTGGCTGCAATTCACAGGACCTGGAGCAAAAACATCCGGTAGCCATTTATCAAGAGGTAATGTTTGGGGAAAATCCACTTTAAATTCACATTGATTCCAAGGTGATGGATTAACTTGATAATCGTGGTGTTTGAGTGAAAGGGTAAATCCTTTTAATGCACTACCAAGCCAAATAAGAATAGCTAGCCAACGAAGAATTGCGTAACGGTTGCCGATAAAACCTAAAATACCGGCAAACAGAATGCCAAATAAAGCAACCCGTTCATAAATACACATTACACAAGGAACAAGCCCCATACCATGTTGGAAATAAAGGGCAACACCTTCAAGCAAAATGCAACTTAATGTCAGTAAAAACCAAGCATTGCGTGAAAGGGACAGATTTTTAAAGTAATGGAGCATAGCGTGTTCCTCGTTTTATAAAGCTAAAGCATTCTACCTGATTTAAGGTAGATTATCTACCTTCTAGCGTATTACTATCCACCCCCAATTGAGCATCATCTCTGTTAATGATGGTAGCAAGAATTCCAATGATAAGAATCCAATAATTGACAGAACGATAGTATAAGGTAATGCCATATAAACCATTCTACCGTAGGAGAGTTTAATTAACGGTGCGAACGAGGAAGTCAGCAAGAATAAGAAGGCAGCCTGACCATTTGGTGTTGCTACAGAAGGTAGGTTTGTTCCTGTATTAATTGCAACAGCAATTAAATCGAACTGTTCTCGGCTGATGATGCTTGAATCTAATGCTGTTTTTGCCTCATTGATATAAACTGTGCCGACAAACACGTTATCGGAAATCATAGAGAGCAAACCGTTAAAAATGTAGAACAGTGAGAGTTGCGAATGTGGTTCAGCGGATAAGACAAAGCTAATGATTGGTTCGAATAATTTTAAGTCAATAATAACAGCAACTACAGAGAAGAATACAATAAGCAATGCGGTAAAAGGCATTGATTCTTGGAATGCTTTACCTAGAGTGTGTTCATCGGTAATACCACAGAATGCCGTGCAGATGATGATAATAGTTAAACCAATAATACCTACATCGGCAAGATGTAATGCTAAACCAATAATCAACCACACTCCGGCAATTGCTTGAACTAACATTTTAAAGCGATCTTGCTTAGACATTTTTTGCTCTTTTAGCTGGTTGTAACGAGCAAGAACTACCCAAACTTTGCGTGGTAATCTGTCGCCATAGCCGAATATTTTATATTTCTCAACAATAAAACAAGTAGCTGCACCACAAATTAAAACAGGTAAGCTAACAGGTAAAACGCGTAGTAAAAATTCTATAAATCCCCATTCTGCTTGAGAGGCAATAATCAGATTTTGTGGTTCGCCAACCATTGTCATAACGCCACCTAAGGCTGACCCTACCCCGGCGTGCATTAATAAACTTCTTAGGAAACCTCTGAATTGCTCTAAAATTTCTTTGTTGGTGAGGATTTTTTCATCATTAGTAATGTCGGTAGAGTCTTCAAAACTATTACCTGAGGCGACTTTGTGATAGACCCCATAGAAGCCTGTTCCTACACTGATAATCACCGCAATAACGGTTAAAGCATCTAAGAAGGCAGATAAGAAGGCTGCACTTAAGCAGAATGCAAGCGATAGAATTTTCTTCGAGTGAATTGCAACTAATAATTTTGTAAAAATATAAAGCAGAAGTTGCTTCATAAAATAGATACCGGCAACCATGAACATTAAAAGCAAGATTACATCAAAGTTGCTTATAATTTCTTCCTTTATGTGGTGTGGGGAAGTCATGCCGATAAAAACTGCCTCAATGGCTAACAATCCGCCCGGTTGTAAGGGATAGCATTTTAGTGCCATGGCCAGTGTAAAAATAAATTCTGCTACGAGAAACCAACCGGCAGCAAAGGGGCTGATAAATAAATAGATGAGAGGGTTAATGACTAAAAAAGCCAAAATACACAGTTTGTACCATTCTGGGCTTTTACCTAAAAAACTTTTAAAAAGAGTATCAATATGACTCATGTAAAACCTCAAAAATTGTAAATCGATATTGCATTGTAATCTAGTTTAGATTAAAGGATAATAGCCATATTAGATTTTTTAGTTATATAATTGATTCTAGATAAAGAATAGTTAAATTTTAGATTTAAACATAATTTTGTTATGTTCTTGTGGATGTTATCTATGGATAAAAACGATATTTTAAGGGCTCAAAGCCCGGCCGCACTGGCAGAGGAATACATTGTAAAAAGTATCTGGAGTAACCATTTCCCGCCAGGCTCTGATTTACCTGCTGAGCGAGATTTGGCAGAGCGTATAGGGGTTACAAGAACAACATTACGTGAGGTTTTACAGCGCTTAGCTCGTGAAGGTTGGCTGAATATTCAGCATGGTAAACCGACAAGAGTAAATGATATATGGGAAACAGCCGGACCTAATATTATTGGCACTATCATTAAATTAGATAAAAATTATTTACCGGTTATTATTGCAAATGTTGTATCTTTACGTACACGTATGGCCGAGGCTTATATACCTGAAGCTATCTTGTGTGAACCTGAAGAGTGTATCAAATTATTTTCTGAGTTAGAGTGTTTAGAAAATACGGCTCAAGCTTATGCCGAATTTGATTACGCTTTATTTAGGCAATTTACCTTTTTAGCCAATAAGCCTGTTTATGCATTGATTTTAAACAGTTTTAAATCAATGTATCATCAAGTGGCAAAAATCTTCTTTACTGATGAAAATAACCGTCACTTAACTCTTAGTTTTTATCGTACATTGCTAGCAGCTTGTATTGCAAAAGATCATGAAAAAGCCGCCGCTTGTATGGCAAAAAATCGTCAGTCAAGCAGTGAAATTTGGAAAAAACTCTCAGTGAATATCCCAGAGAGTTTTGGTAAGCTTTAAAAGGTATCATTTTGAACGAAATTATATTTAGCTTAGAACCACAAGATAACGCACGTTTGCAGTCTTTATGTGGAGCGTTTGATGAGCATCTGGCATTAATTGAAAAAAGTTTTAATCTGATTATTGCACGTCAAGGATTTAACTTCACCGTGCAATCGGCAGATGAAAACCATTATTCGGCAACCTTGATTCAAAATAGCGTCAAGCTGATTAAGCAGCTTTATAACGAAACTGCCCCTATTAAAGGCAAAATTAAAGAACTTGATTTAGAAGATGTGCATCTTGCTATTCAAGAAAGCCGAATGTTATTGCAAAATCAGTGGCAATCCAGCGTGCAAGGTGAGATATCAATTAAGACTAAACGAGGTGTTATTAAGCCGCGAGGTGAGCATCAACAAGCCTATCTGCGTAATATTTTAAGCCATGATATTAGTTTTGGTATTGGACCTGCCGGTACAGGTAAAACATTTTTAGCGGTGGCTGCTGCGGTGGAATCGTTGGAACGACAAGAAATTCGACGTATTTTGCTGACCCGTCCGGCGGTTGAGGCCGGAGAGAAATTAGGTTTCTTGCCCGGTGATTTAGGGCAAAAAATCGAACCTTATTTACGTCCGTTATATGATGCCCTGTTTGAAATGCTGGGTTTTGAAAAAGCACAAAAGCTGATGGAACGAGGCGTGATTGAAATCGCTCCGCTCGCTTATATGCGTGGACGAACGCTAAATGACGCCTTTATTATTTTAGATGAAAGCCAAAATACCACCACCGAGCAGATGAAAATGTTCTTAACCCGTATTGGCTTTAATTCAAAGGCGGTAATTACGGGCGATGTTACTCAAGTAGATTTACCTCGTAGCCAAAAATCTGGATTAAAACACGCAATGGAAGTGTTGAAAGATGTGCCGGAACTGAGCTTTAATTTCTTCGATAGCAAAGATATTGTTCGTCATCCGGTAGTGGCTAAAATTGTTCAAGCCTATGATGCTTGGGAAGCGATAGATGAAGAACGCCGAGAGCAACGCAAGCTTGAAAAGCTGGCTCTTGAGCAAGAAAAAATCCTCGCACAAGCAGAAACTTTATAACTCAAGCGGTCATATTTGCAAGATTTTTTGCAAATATGACCGCTTGTAAACAATAAAAAAGCGGGAATCAAATTCCCGCTTTTTATTTTATAACAGAATTATAAAATTTCTTTTGCTTTAGCTACTACGTTTTCAACAGTAAAGCCGAAAAGTTTGAATAGTTGGTCAGCAGGTGCTGATTCACCAAAGCTATTCATACCAACAATACGACCTTCAAAGCCAACATATTTGTACCAGAAATCAGATAGCTGGGCTTCAATTGCAACTCGTTTGGTTACTGAACGAGGTAATACTGATTCACGATATGCTTCATCTTGTTTGTCAAACACGTTGGTGCTTGGCATTGAAACAACACGTACTTTCACACCTTCAGAGGCTAATACATCTGCTGCTTTCATTGCTAAATCAACTTCTGAACCTGTTGCGATGAGGATTAAATCCGGGCAACCGCCTTTTTCACAACATTCACGTAAGATATAACCACCGCGAGCAACATTGGCTAATTGCTCAGGATTACGCTCTTGTTGAGCCAAGTTTTGACGGGTAAAGATTAATGCACTTGGACCATCTTTACGCTCAACCGCTGCTTTCCAAGCAACAGCTGACTCCACTTGGTCTGCCGGACGCCATGTTTCTAAGTTTGGAATAAAGCGTAATGAAGCTGTTTGTTCTACAGGTTGGTGTGTTGGACCATCTTCACCTAAACCGATAGAGTCGTGAGTATAGACAAATAATGCACGTTGTTTCATTAATGCTGCCATACGAACTGCATTGTGAGCGTATTCATAGAACATTAAGAATGTTGCACCGTAAGGAATGAAACCACCGTGTAAAGCAATACCGTTCATAATAGCGGACATACCAAACTCACGCACACCATAGTTGATGTAGTTACCATCTACATTGTGATCGGCTCGGATTGGTTTTGAGCCAGACCATAATGTTAAGTTTGAGCTCGCTAAGTCTGCTGAACCACCTAAGAATTCAGGTAAGATATGAGCGTAAGCTTCAATTGCATTTTGTGATGCTTTACGACTTGCGATAGTTGCCGGATTCGCCTGTAATTTTTCAATAAATGCTTTGCTTTCTGCTTCCCAGTTTGCCGGTAATTCACCAGCAGTACGGCGTTTGAATTCCGCTGCTAATTCAGGATAAGCGACTTCATAGGCTGCAAATTTTGCATTCCAATCTTTCTCAGCTAAAGTGCCTTTACCTTTTGCGTCCCATTCTGAATAGATATCTGCCGGGATTTCAAATGGTGCGTGTTCCCAGCCTAAGAATTCACGGGAAGCTTGAATTTCTGCATCACCTAATGGTGCACCATGGCAATCATGAGATGCTGATTTATTTGGTGAGCCATACCCGATAATTGTTTTACAAATAATTAAGGTTGGACGCTCTTTTTCTGCTTGTGCATTCTCAATTGCAAATTTGATTTGCTCAGGGTTATGACCATCTACATTACGGATAACTTGCCAGCCATAAGACTCAAAGCGTTGTGCGGTATCATCAGTGAACCAACCGTCAACGTGACCATCAATTGAAATATTGTTGTCATCGTAGAATGCAATTAATTTGCCTAAACCTAATGTACCGGCTAATGAACATGCTTCATGCGATACACCTTCCATTAAACAGCCATCACCTAAGAATGCGTAGGTATAGTGGTTTACAATTTCATGACCTTCGCGATTAAATTGTGCAGCAAGTGTTTTTTCTGCAATAGCCATACCCACTGCATTGGTAATGCCTTGACCTAAAGGGCCGGTTGTTGTTTCAACACCCGGAGCGTAGCCATACTCAGGATGACCTGGAGTTTTAGAGTGTAATTGACGGAATTGTTTTAAATCTTCAATAGAAAGATCATAGCCGGTCAAATGAAGTAAGCTATAAATTAGCATTGAACCATGGCCGTTTGATAGAACGAAACGGTCGCGATCTGCCCATTTAGGATTAGTCGGGTTATGTTTTAAAAAATCACGCCATAAAACTTCAGCAATATCAGCCATACCCATTGGTGCACCAGGGTGCCCGGAGTTAGCTTTTTGTACTGCATCCATACTTAAAAAACGAATTGCATTTGCAAGTTTTTTACGTTCTGCCATGTGTTTACTCCTAGTAAAGAATGTTGTATATAAATGTGAGAAAATTGGTCCGTTGATTCTAACCAGTTTTTAAGAAAAACTCAAAAAATCTAAATATAAAAAATGTGATCTATCTCACAAAAATGTGATTATATGATGATTTTTTGTGATTGTTTTTGATTTTTTTTGCCATGGGATTTGCTGCTTTAATTTCAAGAGAATGACTTGCTAATTCTTTATAACAGTTGTATTTAATGGTTGATCTCGGCTACAAATTTATCTAGAATATGCACTCTTTTTAGGCGTTGAGCAAATGCTCAATATTTTTATTAATCACATATGGTACCTATTAGCGGTAGAGAGTCTAACAAGATAGGTGGCGATATGGCTTCTTATGAGGTTCCCCAATGAAACAAAATATTCATCCAGAATATAAAGAAATTACTGCAACATGTTCTTGCGGTAATGTAGTTAAAACCCGCTCAACAGTAGGTAAAGATTTAAACTTAGACGTATGTGGTAACTGCCACCCGTTCTACACTGGTAAACAACGTGTTGTTGACACCGGTGGTCGTGTTGAGCGCTTTAACAAACGTTTCAGCATCCCAAGCACAAAATAATTTAGTTATTGCAAACCCCGCATATGCGGGGTTTTGTCTATTTAAGGTTGATTAGATATGTTAGCAAAAGTTGAGAAATTAATTGATGAAATTAATAAAGTACATTTAGCTTTTTCACTAGATTATTTTGAATCCGGTAAAATTGAAAAAGTAAATCTCAAACATACACTAGCCAACGTCCCTGTAGAACATATTTTAGCGTATCGACTAAATTTACACGAATCTATTAATGACTATTTATACCGTGCTGATTTATATGATACCCATTATTTTTATCGAGTAAAAACTTCAGAGTCTATTCTTTATAAAATTGAACGCTTTAATCAACGTAGCGAGGGTTATCCTGTAAATAGTATTTTAAATGATATATTTGGTGCAAGAATCATTGTTGATAGTGAAACTATTCAACAAGTAATGGATAATTTAGATGAATGGAAAGAAAAGTATGGTTTGAAAAATTGGTATTTACGAGATAAAGAAGAATATATTGGTATTCATATTTATTTTAAAAATGCGAGCAACTTTTATTACCCTTGGGAATTACAAGTCTGGGATAAGAAAGATTCGGAGAGAAATATTCAAAGCCATATGAAGCATAAACGTAATTTTATATAATTATTGCAATAAGGAATATAAGTGAAAATATTATTTTTACATAAATGGTTGATTATGGGAGGGATAGAAAGGATTCTAGTAAACTATCTCTCAATATTGCAAGATGAAAAAAATCTCCATATAGATGTACTTATTGATTATGATAAAGAAAATAATGTATTTCATCGATTAATTCCAAGTGGTATGAATGTTGATTATTTGTTTAATAATCACTACTGTTCATATAAAGAAAATTTATATTCTGAAAGAAATAAAAATTGGCTAAAAAAGATTAAATACAAATTCTTTAATTTTAAAGAGAAAATGGTTAAACGGAAAAGTTTGATGGATTATATCTCAAAAGGAATGTATGATATTATAATTAATTTTAGTAATCATTTTGATTCTTATATCATTTTTGAAGAATTGACGTGTCCCGTGATTAGATGGCAGCATTTGGCAATAGATAATAATATTAGAGAAAAAGATATAAAGATTTTAAATAAATACCATAAAGTTATTACAATTTGTGAGGATATGAAAAAGCAGTTAATTAATTTTATACCCTCTGATAAAATAGAAGTTTTATTTAATCCAATAGAAGTGAATAAAGTACTTAAACTATCTAATGAGAGCACTCCAGTTGAATATGAATTTGGTTATTTAGTACAAGTCGCTAGATTGGATAAAATAAAAAGACATTCAGATTTGATTGCTATTTTTAGTCAATTGGTTAATAGTGGTAGAAAAGAGAAATTATTAATTATTGGTGGTGGACCAGAATTCTATAATTTAAAAAATTTAATTAATGATTTAAGTTTGCAAGAAAGTTGTTATTTACTAGGTGAAATAGAAAATCCATATCCTTACATAAAAAATGCCAAGCTATTTCTTCACACCTCAGAAAGAGAAGGTTTACCTACGGTATTACTTGAAAGTATAATTTTAAATACTCCAGTAGTAGCAATGGACTGTCCAACAGGACCAAGAGAAATTTTAGATAATGGAAGATGTGGTGAGCTTGTTGAAATGGGAAATAAAGAGGAATTTATTTACAAAACTCTAGTATTACTAGAGGAACAAGAGAAAATCAATTATTATAAAAATAATATGAATATTCATATTAAAAAATTTAGTGAGTTTGAAATCAAAAGAAAATTTCTATCACTTATTTATCAGATGACAGGAATTAATAATGAAAAAATTTAAAGTAGCACTACTTATTAATGAATATTTTGGAGCTTTAGGTACAGGATTTGGTGGATATGGTTTTTTAGCGCGTAGATTGATTACTAAATACTTGAATAATGATAATGTGCAAGTTGATGTTCTACTAAAAACCACATCAAGAAATTTTGGTATATTTGCTAGAAAACATAATGTTGATGGAGTCAATGTCTATGAGATACCTAAAAAAGAATGGTTTGCAAAAAGATGGTTAAAAAGTCAAAATTATGATGCTTACTTAAGCATTGAGACTACTTTTGATCTACCTATAATGATTGAGCCAAATAAAGAGAAAAAATTAATTTTTTGGATTCAAGACCCTAGACCATTAAGTGATTGGGATGAAATTAATACAGTAAAACTGTTTCCTGAGTCCTGCTATTATGATCAAAAAGCCTATGATAATGTACATCAACTTTATAAGGAAAATAGAATCAAATTTGTATCTCAAGGATATTTTTTAAATGATAAAGCTAAAGAACTCTATCGCCTAGATGACGATGTAGAGATTACTTATTTGCCAAATCCGATTGAAATTGATGAGCAATTTGATGTAACTACTTATCCTAAAAAAGACATTATTATTTTCTTAGGACGTATTGAATCAGTTAAGCGAGGTTGGTTATTCTGTGAGATAGCTAAAAAATGCCCTGAATATAATTTTTATATGTTAGGGCAAACATTCTATGATGCAGAGAGAAATTCCGAAATTATCAATCAATATAAGAATGTTCCAAATTTACATTTTGTTGGCCACGTAGATGGTGAAGTAAAAAATCAGTATCTAAAAGATGCAAAGATTTTAATTAATACCTCTATTCACGAAGCATTACCGATTTCATTTTTGGAAGCGTTATCTTATGGAACTTTATTAGTTAGTAATCAGAATCCGGAAAATTTAACAGCTAAATTTGGTGTGGATGTTGGTACTGTTTTAGGTGATGGATTTGAATCCGTTTCACTTTATGTAAATGCTGTCAGAGAGATAATACAGAATGATGAGAAACGTACTAAATTGGCATTAGAGGCGGTAGAATATATTAAAGAGGTTCATAATATGCCGAAATTTATTGCTGATATGACACGTATATTATCGCAAACTGTTAATAAGGAGTAAGTTATGGAAGTTTTTGTTATTAGTTTAGAAATGAATAATGAAGAAAGACGAACTCATATCCAAAATGAGTTTGCTAAACACGGTATCCCATTTAAATTCTTTAATGCAATAACACCTTCTCAATTGTCTGAAGTTAAGTTAAAATTTAATATAAATACGGATAACTCACAACTTACGCAAGGGGAGCTTGCTTGTCTGTTTAGTCATTTATCTCTGTATTTATATATGATTGAGAAAAATCTGGAAAAAATATGTATTTTTGAAGATGATATTTATTTATCAAAATATAGTAAAATAGTAATAAATGAAATATCTAGTATTGAATCGGATTTCGATATTTTAAAGCTAGAGAAGTCTTTATCATATATTTCAACTTCATTTTTTTCAGTTAAGAAGTTAAATAATATTTTTAATATATATGAATTAAAAAGTGAGCATTTGGGGGCTGCAGGATATGTGATATCACTGAATTTTGCCAAAGTATTATTTGAAAATATAGAAACTTGGATGGTTTCTAAGCAGCCTATAGATATCTTATTATTTAATAAATTATTAAATAAAGGTTTTAAAGTATGGCAAACCTTGCCTGCTGTTTGTGTACAGGACTTTATTAAATATGGTGAAGATAAAAATTTTCCTAGTGCATTAGAATATGAGAGAGCTGGGAAATATGAAATTATTGAATATAAAAAATCTAGATTTATTTTAACCAGAGTATTTAAGGAATTTTTGAGACCATTTAGACGAATTCAAAATAGAATTAAGTTACTGTTACTTAATAAGGTAAACTTTTATGAATAATCTACCCCCTATTTTTATCATCAGTTTAAAAAATTCTTCACGCAGAAAAGAAATCTCGGAAAGACTAAATAGCTTAGGGTTAGAGTTTCAATTTTTTGACGCAGTATATGGTAAAGAGCTTACAAAAGAACAGCTCAACCAAGTTGATTTTGAATTCTATCCGCAAAAGTATGCGGCAAGAAAACCATTAACATTGGGAGAAATAGGTTGTGCATTAAGCCATATAAAAATGTATGAGTATATTGTCAATAATAATATTCCAGAAGCAATTATTTTGGAAGATGATGCGATAGTATCTCTTTATTTTAAGCAAATTTTAGCGGATGTATTAAAAAAAGTACCATATCGTAGAGAAATTATTTTTTTCGATCACGGTAAGGCAAAAGTATTTCCATTTATGAAAAATTTAGTAGAGCGTTATCGCCTAGCAAGATATTTAAAGCCTTCAAAAAACTCTAAACGTTCTATTATTAGAACGACTGCTTATTTAATTACTCAAGAAGGAGCTAAGAAATTACTTAAATTTGCTTATCCAGTTCGCTTGCCATCTGATTTTTTAACTGGCTTGATACAAATGACAAATATTCATGCTTATGGTGTAGAACCTGCTTGTGTTTTTGGTGGGCATATTTCAGAAATTGATGAGATTGAGAATAGATATAAATAAATCGATTGGTATTCAGCGTAATGAAAATCTTCAAGAAATTAATTCTTTCTTTATTGGAAAAACGCCATATTCTGGATGATAAAGTTTTACATTCTGCAGTAATTAACTCTATTCTCATTCGCCCTCTTGGCTGGGCGATTGGTGATGCAGTAGTTCATACAGCACATATCAATCAGCTTAGGAAACTTTATCCTAATGCAAAAATTGGAGTAGTGGTTGCCTCTGGTAATAAAATAATCTATGAGCATTCTCAATTGGTTGATTGTTATATTTATAGGAACCTAGTAGATTATATTAGAAATTATAAAAAATGGGATTTAGTTATTGATTTTGAAAATAATTTTAATACATCTTCTCTACTAATGGACAGGATTATTAATCCTGAATATATTGCAATTTTTAGAAAGTATCATAAAAATCATTACAATTTGGATAATGTTAAAAATTATAATTTCTATTATCCACAAGAAGCTAGTGAGAAATTAAGTAATTATTTATTAAACTCAGGATTTAATCTTAATAATAGTTTATCTATTGAATATAGTATTTTAAAAACTCAGTCAGAACATGATGATAAAGTATCAGATATATGGACATCGGGTAAATACAGATTGCTATTATGTCCTTATGGCAGTAAACGTAAGATTCCTGCCAATGAATTAGTGGTATTACTTAATCAGTCTATTATAGAAAAGGCTGAAGAAATAGATATTATTTTAAGTTATACAGAATTATCTCAAGAGTATTATCAAGAACTTAAACAAAATTGTCCGAATTTAAATATTCGATTATCGCCTAAGATGTCATTAAGTGAATATTTATCTTTGGTTGCAAGTGCAGATTTTGTGATTGCTGTTGATGGTGGTGCATTGCATATTGCATGTGCATTTCAAAAACCATTATTAAGTTTTTTTGCTAAAAGTATGCCGAATATGGGAACGTGGGAGCCATTACTTTTGCCAAGTACGCCTCATTTTAAAGTTTTAACTAAAAATGATGTAGGGACAAATTCTAATTTGACTGAAAATTTTGAACTTTCCAAAGCAATTAACTGGCTTAAACATTATTTGGAAGAAAATTGTGTATGAAAATAAAATTATTTTTACAAAAAATTCGCCTATTTCTAGGGAAATATATCCTTGATCGAAAAAGGGAATGTAAATCTCTTGTAATATCACCTGAAAAAATTCTTTTTTTACGACAGGATGGGAAAATAGGAGATTATATTGTTAGCTCATTTGTTTTTCGTGAGTTAAAAAAGCAAAAGAATGATTTAACAATAGGAATTGTTTGCACAAAAAAAGATGCTTATTTATACAAGAAAAATCCATATATTGATCATATCTACTATGTAAAAAAACGTAATATATTAGATTATATAAAATGTGGAATAAGATTAAGCAAAGAAAAATATGATATTGTGGTTGATCCGACAATTTTAATAAGAAACAGAGATCTTTTACTTTTACGGTTGATTAATGCTAAGTATTATATTGGTTATCAGAAAGAGAGTTATCAGCTTTTTAATATAAATATTAAAACTCCTCAGCATTTTTCTGAAATATATAAAACCGCACTAGAAATGGTAGGGTTTAAAGTTGATGATGATAGTTATGACATACCATTCGATAAAACATCACAAGATGAAATAATGACATATTTGGATAAGAATGAAATTAAAAATTATATTGCAATTAATTTTTTTGGGGCCGCTAATTCAAGAAAGGTTAGTTACGATAATATAATAAGATATATTGAATATCTAAAAAAAATTATACCAAGTAAACCTCTTATATTACTTAGTTATCCCGATGTTTTTGAGGAATTAAGCTCAATATCAAAAAAATATCAAGGTGTTTATGTACCACCAACAAAGACTATTTTTAATACTATTGAGTTAATTAGGACTGCAGAAGTTATTATTTCACCTGATACAGCAACGGTGCATATTGCATCCGGTCTGAATAAAAAAATAATTGCTCTTTATGGAGATGGTATAGAAAATTTTACTCATTGGAGACCATTAAATAAATCAGAAACCCATATTTTGTTTTATAAGGAAAATATCAATGAAATTTCTCCTGAACAAATAAAGCCGGAATGGTTAGTGGATTAAAAATATGGAATTCCAAAGCCTTAAACTTTTCCTAGACATCGCCCAAACCCGTAGTTTTATTCGTAGTGCGGAGAAAAACTATATGACGGCTTCCACACTCACTCGCCATATTCAGCGAATGGAGGAGGAGTTGGGACAGCCGTTGTTTCTACGGGATAATCGCCAAGTGCATTTAACGGAAGCTGGTGAAAAATTTTTGGAATTTGCTAAACAAAGCTGGACGGAATGGCAGCAGCTTCAACACCAACTTTCACCAACTCAAGGGGAATTAGAAGGTGAGTTGAAAGTATTCTGTTCGGTAACGGCAGCCTATAGTCATTTACCTCAGATTTTGTCACGTTTTCGTCAAGTTCATCCCAAGGTAGAAATTAAACTGAGTACGGGCGACCCGGCTCAGGCAGTGCATGAAGTGCAATCATTATCAGCAGATATTTCTGTTGCAGGTAAGCCGGCGTTTTTACCAAATAACATTGTTTTTCATTATATTGATGATATTAAGCTCTCAATTATTGCTCCTCGCGTAGCCTGTGCAGCAACGCAAATTTTGCAGCAGTCACCGATAGATTGGAAAAATGTTCCCTTTATTTTGCCGGTTAATGGACCGGTAAGAAAACGTATTGATCGTTGGTTTAAAGAACAGAAAATTAAAGAACCTCGAATTTATGCTACGGTCAGCGGGCATGAAGCCATAGTGCCGATGGTAGCTCTTGGCTTTGGAGTAGCCTTGCTGCCTGATGTAGTGATTAAACATAGTCCGATGAATAATCAGGTCTCTTATTTGAATTTGCCTTTCCCAATTACACCTTTTGAGTTGGGTATTTGTGTTCAACAAAAACGCCTTCAAGAACCGATTCTTGAAGCATTCTGGGCATTATTGCCACATATCAATCCATAATAAACAAGCGGTTATTTTTTCGCAAAATTTTGCAAGAAAATAACCGCTTGTATGTTAGAGCAGTTTGCACTGCTCTATATTTTTGAGAAATTATTGAACCACTGCTTTAGTACGTGATTTTTTCACTTTGATTTGTGCTTTTGGCATCACGTCAATTCCCATTGGTGGGTTTTCAAGGGCGATTGCCAGCACTTCATCAATGGTTTCAACTGCATGGATATTCAGGGCTGCTTTAGCATTTTCTGGAATTTCCTCTAAGTCTTTCTCATTCTCTTTCGGAATAATTACGGTAGTAATGCCACCACGGTGTGCTGCAAGTAATTTCTCTTTGAGGCCGCCGATTGGAAGTACTTTTCCACGTAGGCTGATTTCCCCTGTCATTGCGACTTCTTTACGAACAGGGTTACCTGTGAGGCTAGAAATTAATGCAGTACACATCGCAATACCCGCACTTGGACCATCTTTAGGCGTTGCACCATCCGGCACGTGAACGTGAATATCACGTTTCTCGTAGAAGTCTTCCGCAATACCTAATTTTTCTGCTCTGGCTCGTACTACCATCATTGCCGCTTGGATAGATTCTTTCATCACATCGCCTAGTGAGCCGGTGTACGAGAATTTGCCTTTACCGGTTACCGATGTAGTTTCAATAGTTAATAAATCTCCACCTACTTCTGTCCAAGCTAGCCCTGTCACCTCACCAATACGGTTTTGACTGTCCATTTTGCCGTAGTCAAAGCGTTTGACACCTAAATAGTCTTCGATATTATGCTCAGAGACCGTAATAGATTTCAGTTTTTTATCCAACACTAGTGCTTTTACGGCTTTACGGCAGATTTTAGCAATTTCACGCTCAAGCCCACGTACGCCGGCTTCACGGGTGTAGTAGCGGATAATGCTTAAAATTGCACTGTCTTCAACCACTAATTCACCTTCTTTTAAGCCGTTATTTTCCTGCTGTTTTGCCAGTAAGTGGTCACGGGCAATGTGCATTTTTTCATCTTCGGTATAACCGGAAAGACGAATAACTTCCATACGATCTAATAATGCCGGCGGAATATTCATGGAGTTTGAAGTTGCCACAAACATGACATCTGATAAATCGTAGTCCACTTCCAAATAGTGATCGTTAAAGGCTTTGTTTTGCTCAGGGTCTAACACTTCAAGTAAGGCAGAGGCAGGGTCACCACGCATATCTTGAGCCATTTTGTCGATTTCATCTAACAAGAATAGCGGATTACGTACACCCACTTTTGCCATTTTCATCATTAATTGCCCCGGCATTGAGCCAATGTAGGTACGGCGATGGCCACGGATCTCCGCTTCATCACGTACACCACCTAATGCCATACGCACATATTTACGTCCTGTTGCATTGGCAATAGATTGACCTAATGAAGTTTTTCCCACGCCCGGTGGGCCAACTAAGCAAAGAATAGGCCCTTTTAATTTGTTTAAACGGCTTTGCACTGCAAGGTATTCGACAATGCGTTCTTTCACACGTTCTAAACCGTAGTGATCTTTATCTAAAACTGCTTGGGCTTTGGCTAAATCTTTTTTGACTGCCGATTTTGTATGCCAAGGCATTTGTAAAATCCAGTCAATATAGCCACGCACCACGGTTGCTTCAGAAGAGCTTTGTGGCATTGCTTTGAGCTTTCTAAATTCAGCATCAAGCTTTTCTTTGACTTCGGTTGGTAATTTTGCCGCATCAATTTTTTCTTTAAGCTTATCTAACTCACTCTGCTCGACATCATCTCCATTGCCTAGCTCTTTTTGGATCGCTTTGATTTGTTCATTAAGGTAGTAATCACGTTGGTTTTTTTCCATTTGTTGCTTCACACGGTTACGGATACGGGTTTCAGTTTCAAGTGTATCCATCTCCGTTGCCATCGCAATTAATAGAGCATCAAAACGAGCAATTAGATTTGCTTCTTCTAAAAGTTCCTGTTTTTTCTTCACTGGGGCAATTAGATTGGAAGCAATAGTATCTGCCAAGCGGTCTTCAAGTGTGATTCTTTGCAATTTAGGCAAAATTTCAGCCGGAATTTTCTTATTATTTTTAACGTAATTTTCAAATTCCGCGAGAGTAGTTTTAGCAATAGTTTTTAACTCTTCATTTTCCTCATCATATTCAGAGTTGATCGGTTGAACTTCCGCCCAAAAGCCTTTTTCGTCATCATGAATCTGTTCAATTTTGGCACGACTTTGACCCTCAACCAATACTTTTACCGTCCCGTCCGGTAGGTTAAGCATTTGAATGATATTGGCAACCACCCCAACGTTATACATATCTTCGCTATTAGGGTCTTCTTTATTTGGATCTTGCTGAGTAACTAAAAACAGCTGTTTATTTGAATCCATCGCCGAGCGTAGGGCTTGAATTGATTTTTCACGTCCTACAAATAACGGCATAACCATATAAGGGAATACCACCACATCGCGTAACGGAAGTAGTGGTAATTCAATTGTTTTCTTTCTTCTTGGTGCCATAAATTTGCTCTCTTTATCTCACATAAAATGTAATTTACCCATTATGAGGACGAATTTATGAAAAACAAGGGAAAATTTGATTTAAATTAAAAAAACTCAATGTAATCAAGCTCATATTATTTTTCGATTTAATCAATCGTTAAAAACTTACTAAAGTAGTCAAATTCTTACTTGACATCACAAGCGAATGAAAGCAGAATTCTTGCCAAATTTTTATCTTCAGGGCAGGGTGAAATTCCCGATCGGCGGTAAAGTCCGCGAGCGAAACGAAAAAGGTTTGGCAGGAACCGGTGAAACTCCGGTACCGACAGTATAGTCTGGATGGAAGAAGAGTCAAAAATCGTAAAAATACCGTACAAGCGGTTGTTTTTTGCGTCTTTTTTGCAAGCCTTGAGATCGTGTGATTTCAAGGCTTTATTATTTTAAATTAAGTTGGCATTTGCAAAATTTTAAAGAAATTTGACCGCTTGTATTTAAAATAATCTTTCATCACGCCCTCAATTTCTGACTTAATCCGCTAAAAACCATGACTGATGCTCAATATATGGCTTATGCCATCGAACTTGCCAAAAAAGCCCAAGGCTGGACAAATCCGAATCCTCTAGTCGGCTGTGTGATTGTTAAAAACGGCAAAATCGTCGCTGAGGGATACCATGAAAAATATGGCAAATGGCATGCTGAACGTAACGCAATTTTAAATTCTCAGCAAGATTTAACAGGTGCAACGGCTTATGTCACGTTAGAGCCTTGTTGCCATCATGGAAAAACGCCTCCGTGTTCAGATTTATTAATTGAACGTGGTATTCAAAAAATCTTTATCGGCTCTCGTGATCCAAATCCGCTGGTTTCCGGTAACGGGGCTATGCAGTTGAAAGCGGCAGGTATTGAAGTGGTTGAAGATTTTATGCGAGCGGAATGTGATGAACTGAACCCGATTTTCTTCCACTATATTCAAACCAAGCTCCCTTATGTGTTGCTGAAATATGCGATGACCGCGGATGGTAAAATTGCGACTAGCACAGGCGAATCGAAATGGATTACAGGCGAGTTAGCTCGGGCAAAAGTGCAACAAACCCGTCATCAATATAGTGCAATTATGGTGGGTGTGGAAACGGTGTTAGCGGACGATCCAGTGCTTAACAGCCGAATGGAAAATGCGAAACAGCCGGTGCGGATTGTGTGTGATAGCCGACTACGCACGCCACTGGATTGCAAATTGGTTCAAACAGCCAAAGAATATCGCACCATCATCGCCACCGTAAATGATGACAAAGTTTCTCATGAGCCTTACCAACGGTTTGGCGTGGAAGTGATAGTCGTCGAAGCTGATAACAAGCGGGTGAATTTACCGAAACTTTTGCAAAAATTAGGCGAAATGCAAATTGACAGTTTATTAATTGAAGGTGGTTCCAGCCTGAATTTTAGTGCGTTAAAAGCCGGTTGTGTAAATAGAATACATTGCTATATTGCACCGAAATTAGTAGGTGGCAAGGCTGCAAAAACACCCATTGGTGGAGAAGGGATTGCTGAGTTATCTCAGGCAGTACAATTAACGCTGAAATCAACCGAGCTGATTGGTGAAGATATTTTGTTGGATTATGAGGTAAGTTCCTCTTTTAGATAAAGAGGCATAGCATGGGGAAAATAATTAATGTTTACAGGGATTATTGAAGAAGTAGGCAGTATCGCCCAAATTAAAAAACAGGGCGAGTTTGCGGTTGTAACAATAAAGGCAAAAAAAATTCTAAAAGATGTACACTTGGGCGATAGCATTGCAGTAAATGGGGTTTGTTTAACGGTAACTTCTTTTACAACAGAACAATTTACCGCAGATGTGATGTCTGAAACGCTTAAGCGAACTTCGTTAGGTGAATTAGGCATGAATAGTCCTGTTAATCTTGAACGTGCTATGGCAGCTAACGGACGTTTTGGCGGGCATATTGTGTCAGGACATATTGATGGTACAGGCACAATTGCAGAGATTACTCCGGCAGACAATGCCACTTGGTATCGTATTCAAACCTCGCCAAAATTAATGCGTTATATTATTGAAAAAGGCTCAATTACTATTGATGGTATTAGTTTAACGGTGGTAGATACCGATGAAAACTCATTTCGTGTTTCAATTATTCCACACACTATTAAAGAAACCAATCTTGGCACTAAAAAAGTCGGTAGTTTGGTGAATTTAGAAAATGATATTGTAGGCAAATATATTGAACAGTTTTTATTAAAAAAAGAAGTGGAAAATCCGGCGAGTAAATTGACGGTCGATTTTCTGAAAAATGCAGGTTTTTAAAATTAGAAAGGATCAACAATGTTTAAATTTTCCCCTGTAGAAGAGGCAATTAAAGCCATTCGAGAAGGCAAAATTATTTTAGTAAGCGATGATGCTGACCGTGAAAATGAGGGTGATTTTATCTGTGCAGCAGAATTTGCTACACCGGAGAATATCAATTTTATGGCAACTTATGGTAAAGGGTTGATTTGTACGCCAATTTCCGAAGAACTTGCCGGAAAACTGAATTTTCATCCTATGGTGGCGGTAAACCAAGATAACCATCAAACTGCTTTTAGCGTGTCGATTGACCATGTAGAGACCAGTACAGGTATTTCTGCTTTTGAACGCTCTTTGACCTGTCTGAAAATGTTGGATGACAATGCGAAAGCAGATGATTTTCGTCGTCCGGGGCATATTTTTCCATTAGTGGCTAAAAAAGGTGGAGTATTAGTGCGCAATGGGCATACTGAGGCAACTGTGGATTTAGCTCGTCTTGCGGGCTTAAAGCCGGCTGGCTTATGTTGCGAAATTATGGCAGCAGATGGCACAATGATGCAGATGCCGGAATTACAAGCATTCGCACAAAAACATAATATGCCGTTTATTACTATTCAGCAATTACAGGAATACCGCAGAAAATATGACAGTCTGGTAGATATGGTTTCTGTGGTAAAAATGCCAACTAAATTTGGTGAATTTAAAGCCCATAGCTTTGTAGAAACTATCTCAGGCAAAGAACATGTTGCTTTAGTAAAAGGTGAGATTGGCGATGGTGAGAATGTGTTATGCCGTATTCATTCCGAGTGTTTAACAGGCGATGCGTTCGGTTCACAACGTTGTGACTGTGGGCAGCAATTTGCTGCAGCAATGAACCAAGTCGAAGCTGAAGGGCGTGGTGTGGTGCTTTATCTTCGCCAAGAAGGACGAGGTATTGGCTTAATTAACAAACTGCGTGCGTATGAATTGCAAGATAAAGGGATGGATACAGTTGAAGCGAATCTAGCTTTAGGCTTTAAAGATGATGAACGTGAATATTACATTGCTGCTCAGATGTTTGAGAAATTAGGGGTGAAATCTATCCGCTTATTAACCAATAATCCGGCTAAAATTGAAGGTTTAGTTGAGCAAGGACTGAATGTGGTTGCCCGTGAACCGATTATGGTTGAACCAAATGAACACGATTTGGAATATTTAAAAGTTAAACAGCATAAAATGCGACACATGTTTAATTTTTAATAAGAATAAGCTCTTTCCTACAAGAGAGAAAGAATCAGAATATCAATTTATTTTTTATAAGGAAAACAAAAAATGGCAACATTTCAAGGTAACTACATTGCAAGCGGATTAAAATTCGGTATCGTGGCGACTAACTGGCACAAAATCTTTATTGATCAATTACTGAATGGCGCAACTGACAAACTACTGCGTCACGGTGTAGAAGCAGAAAACATTGATACCGTTTGGGTGCCGGGGGCGTTGGAAATCTCAATTGCCGCGAAAAAAATGGCACAAAGCGGTCGTTACGATGCGATCATCTGCTTAGGCGCTGTAGTGCGTGGTGCAACCAGTCATTATGATGTAGTGGTAAATGAATCAGCAAAAGGTATCAGTACCTCTGCTCTGGAAACCGGAGTACCGATTATTAACGGCATTTTAACTGTAGAAAACTTAGAGCAAGCGATTGAGCGTTCAGGCACTAAAGCCGGTAATAAAGGCGAAGAGTGTGCAATGGTTGCAATTGAAATGGCTAACCTATTAAAAGCATTAGGCTAAGAGAAAAATTAAATCCCCTTAGAAGAAAATTCTACGGGGATTTTTATATCTGGTGAAGGCTATTTTCGTCTAAAGACAAATCCTAATAGGATACACAAGGCACTTAGTCCATAAATCAGCCAATTACCGAATTGTTTGAATGGTGTATCACTTTGAGTCGGATGAATGGTCGCAGTGAGTACATCAGCCGTGAACTGCGAAAGTTGATGAACAACTTTTCCATTTGCATCCACAATTGCGGTGATACCTGTATTCGCCGCACGCAGAAGCGGTTTGCCCAGTTCTAATGCACGCATTCTTGCCATTTGGAAATGCTGCCAAGGCCCGATAGATGAACCAAACCAAGCATCATTAGTAATGGTTAGCAAATAATCGGCATTCTGGCTTTTTTGGTTTTGTTGCACCTGATCACCAAAAATGATTTCATAACAAATCGCCATATTAAATCGATTGCTTTTTGCGAAAATCGGGCTTTGAATAAAGCTGCCTTGAGATAAATTAATCGGCAGAATAAATACTTCTCGCATCCAATCCAGTATTGAACCGAACGGCACATATTCGCCAAACGGCACAAGGTGATGTTTATTGTAGCGATTCTCCGTTGCTAAAGAGTAAGGTTTTTCCACATCTCCCAACAGTACCGCGCTATTGAATAACTCTTCTTCTGTATTTTGGTAGAGTGTACCGATAACCACTTCACTACCACTTTGGGTGGCAGCTTGATCTAATGAGGCAAGAATAGGTGTAATCTGATTTTCAAGGGCTGGAATGGCAGATTCCGGCAGCACAATGACCTCACTTTTTCCCAGCAGAGGCGTAATTAATTGTTTATAAGTATTTACGCTGTGGCTGAAATGTTCCGGATTCCACTTTATTTTTTGCTCAATATTTCCTTGTACAAGGCTGACAACAAGCGGTTGTTTTTCTTTGTCAATTTGCACAAAGTTAATAAAGCGAGTTGCAGAACTCAGAGCAAAAATGACCGCTAGTACCATTAATGTCGGTACGCCTTTAGCCTCTTTTTTTAGTAGTAAGACTAAATAAGCGCCGGTAGCCATGACCAAAAAGGTTAAACCTTCCACGCCCAATATAGGGGCGATGCCGGCAAACGGGCTGTCGATAAGACTATAACCGAATTGTAGCCAAGGGAAGCCTGTGAATACAACACCACGTAGATATTCGGTGAAGGTGAAAATTGCCGCTAACGCAAAAGGTTGGGTAAGTTTGCTTTTATGCGAGATTACACTAAATAGCAAATTGTAAAGAGCTAAATAACAGGCAAGTAGGAAAACAGCAATATAGCTTACGATAGTTGGTACGCCACCAAATTGTGTCATGCTTACGGAAACCCAGCTTACACCGGCACAAAAATAACCGACAGACCAACTCAATGTTGACCATAGTGCAGCTTTACGGTTTGACAATGTTGCAGCCCAAATTAAGCCCGAAGCAGCAATAAAAGCGACAGGCCAAATATCAAAAGGGGAGTAAGCAAATGTGCCACTTGCTCCAAGGAATAAGGTAAGCAAGCAAGCGGTTAAAATTGGGGGATTTTTTGCAAAATTCATAGGTTATTCGAAATAATAACGGCACGCCTAAACGTGCCTGAAGTTATATTAAAAACTTATTCTTCTTCTGATTGAGTATGTTGTTCCATTTTTTCCAACTGCTCATCAGATAAGGTTACTCTCAACTGAATAAGCTGGCGACTGTTGGCAGAGGTCACTTTAAAACTCAGTCCGTCTAATTCAATCTGCTCATCTCGTTTGGGGAAATAGCCGAACGCTTTCATTACTAATCCGCCAATGGTATCTGCCTCTTCATCATTAAAATTAGTAGCGAAGAAATCGTTAAATTTTTTAATATCTGTTAGCGGTAAAATAGCATAGGTGTGCCTTGAAAGCTGACGAATAGGTTTTACTTCCTCTTCGTCAAATTCATCGTCAATATCACCAACAATTTGTTCAAGAATATCTTCAATTGTTACCAAGCCGGAAACCGCACCAAACTCATCTACTACGACTGCCATGTGAAAACGCTCAGAACGGAATTCTTTTAACATTCGATCCACCCGTTTACTTTCCGGCACAATCACCGCAGGGCGTAGAATTTCCGGTAGATTGAACGGTTCAGAATCGGTACGGAGATATTTCAGTAAATCCTTAGAATGGAGAATGCCTTCAATTGTATCTTTTTCGCCACGAATGACAGGAAAACGGGAGTGTGCCGTTTCGATAATTAAATCAAGGCAAGCATCAAGAGGCTCATTAGCATCAATAAAAGCAATTTGAGCTCGGGGAATCATAATATCGCGAACGCGTAATTCTGAAATTTCCATTACGCCTTCGATCATCTCTTTGGTATCGCTGTCAATCAGCTCGTTTTCGACTGAGTCTCGGATAACTTCTACTAAATCTTCACGATTTTTGGGCTCATTTTGAAAAAGCCCGCTAAATAAGCTATGTAAAATAGATTTTTTCTCTGATTTTTCCGTTGTATTTACACTTTGCTGTTCATCACTCATAGTTTTTTTCCATTAGAATAATTACGCTTATAATAAGCAAATTAGAGGACAAATCAAATAAAACATTGCTATTTTTACCCAAATTAGCATAGGATAAGCAAAATATTTTTATTTCCTCACTATTTTAGGAGTTTTATATGAAATTAACCAAGATGGCAGTCGCATTAAGTGCCTTATTAATTAGTTCTATAAGTGTTGCAGGTACTTTAAGTTCCTCACATTTTGTCGATATTTTGGCTTTCGACGGCCAGCGAGTGAAATCAGGGACTAAATCGGTACAAATCAGCGAAAATAAAACTCACCAAGTGGTAGTTGAAGTCGCTGGTACAGTTGAAGGTGATTTCTTTACTTCAGATCAGATTATTTTAACTTTCCAAGGTAGCGCAGAGAATGCAATTTTAGAAGCTCCAAGACTGAATTCAAAATTAGATTTGCGCAAATTCAATGAAAATCAAACTGTAAGCATTAAAACCGATTCCGGCAAGGTGATTTCACATAAACAGGATTTTTTAAAAGGCGAAGGCTTTTTGGCTTCAACTCGTGTAGAAGAGAATTTATCTAAATATAACTTAGGAAAATATCCGGCATCAGTTGAAAAATTTGCGAATGCGCCGTTCGAAGCGAAAGGGCAAATGGTGGTTGATACGAAAAATGTATCTGAAGAACAGTTACAGGTGCTATTCCAAAAGGCAGACAAAGAAACGCAAAAGCGTTTCTTAGATTGGGCGAAGAAAAACGCAAAATAATAAGCGTTTAATCTAACAAGCGGTCATTTTTGCAAAAAAATTACCAAAAATGACCGCTTGTTATTTCTTTACATTACCAACAATAGTGGCAATAACGCCAGCCGCTATATCCATACATCCATTCTCTTTGATAATTCCAACGCATTTGCTCTAGCTCTTCTTGTGCGATGTAATTTTGCCAAGCTATTTTGTAGCAGGCTTGGAATATTGGGTCATTGACTTTTTCGCTATAACGTTTCTTGAAGATCTTTTCTTCTTTTTCCGTTTGGCTAAGTGGTGGATTAAATTGCTGATGCATCAGCTCGGCAGTCTCTGCATCACATTGCTGAGCTAATTTGACTTGTAAGTCTTGTTCTGCTCGAACCTGTTTGGCTCGGCGTTCAGCTTGCTGCTCCGGAGTTAAAGCGCAAGCTGTTAACATTAATGATAATGAAAGGATTAAACCTAATTTAAACATTTTCATTTTCAAGCCCTCTATATTTATTTGATTAGATTATTTATTCAGTATTCTCTTGCTCGCTTTCTTCCAGCTCATCAGCCATAGCACTGAGTGCATCGCGGGTTAATTGAGCGAGTGCTTTATAAAATCCGATGTCAAAAGCTTCTACTTTCCCTAAAAATTGGCTAGCTGATGGTAGTAAGAATTGCTCGAATAATTGTTTTTGTGCCTGTGTAGAGTCGAGATTATCTTCAATCCAAGAGGCCGTTAATAGTAATAAGGCAATATGATCTGGATTCTCAAGTTCAGGCATTGCCCGATCTTGACGGAATTGAATAAAATCGTCAACCGATAATCCATAGGCCGAAATTGTTGTAGCAATAGAGCCTGACTGAGCAAAAAGTGCTTGATAGCTTGACTCTAATTGCGTAGGGTTAGAAGCGAATTTTTGCAAAGAGGAAAGTGCATTTTCACTTTGGGCATCAGTGCTAAGTGCCCAATGTTGTTGTAAACCACCTTTTGCAATCCAATTGAAAGTACCCGCTAAAATCGGGTCGGTTGGAGTGCGATAGAATAAGTTACCGAATAAACGGCAGAGTAATGAAAAATCGTTAATGCTTGTTTCGCTCATAATAAATAATTGTGTAAATATAAGATATAGTTAGTAGTATAGCAGAAATAAAAATAAGAGAGGATAAAATGAAATATATTGGTGCTCATGTTAGTGCGTCCGGCGGTGTCGAGAATGCAGTATTGCGTTCAGTAGAAATAGGGGCAAATGCCTTTGCTTTATTTACAAAAAATCAACGGCAATGGCAAGCTCCAGCTTTAAAAGCAGATACCATTGAAAAATTTAAGCGATTTTGTCAGGTACATCATTTTAGTGCCGAGCAAATTTTACCACATGATAGTTATTTAATTAATTTGGGTAATCCGGAGGCGGATGCTTTGGCTAAGTCGCGTGAGGCATTTATTGATGAAATGACAAGAGCGAATCAGCTAGGCCTGAAATTACTAAACTTCCATCCAGGTGCACATTTGAAAAAAATTTCGGAAGAAGATTGTTTATCTAGAATTGCGGAGTCGATTAATATAGCAGTAGAAAAAGTGCCTAATGTGATTGCAGTCATTGAAAATACGGCAGGGCAAGGCTCTAATTTAGGTTGGCATTTTGATCATTTAGCGAAAATTATTGAGCAGGTGGAAGATAAAAGCAGAGTAGGAGTTTGTTTAGATACCTGCCATTTATATTCTGCCGGCTATGATATTAGTTCCTATGAAAAAAGTGAGGCTGTTTTTAAAGATTTTGAGCAAACCGTTGGTTTTAACTATTTAAAAGGAATGCATTTAAACGGCTCAAAGACTCCCTTGGGTAGCCGCGTTGACCGTCATCATACTTTAAGAGAAGGCACAATCGGCACAGAAGTATTTGAGTTTATTATGCAAAATGCAAATTTTGATCGCATTCCGCTTATTTTAGAAACAATTTCGCCTGAAATTTGGGCAGAAGAGATAAAATTTCTTCGCACATTGGAACTAAAATAAGTTATACTGGTCTGAGTTGTGGGTCTGGAGAAATCCAGACCATTGTTTTATTTATTTTTTGATCTTTGAGAAGATCTTCACTAAGGAATTAACCGCTGTAATTGTTCTGGCGAGACGAGATATAAATTATGAAAAAAAATCTTTTTGCAACGACTTTTAAACCTTTATTGATTACTTCTATTTTGGCAGTTTTTGGAGGATATTCCTCTATTGCAGCCGCAAGTTTAAGTTCTAAACCTGCAACACCAAACCAAATTATTGCAAGTAAAGCAGAAAGATTATCTAAATCTTCCATCTCTTTAACTAATCGTCCGACTATTTCAGTTAATTCTAATTTTAGCCGCATTAATAGTGTTTACCATAATTGGGCTGGAACTCGTTATAGAATGGGGGGCACAACTAAAGCCGGTATTGATTGTTCGGCATTTGTGCGTGAAGTAATGGACAAGGCTTTCAACAAAGATATGCCTCGTTCAACCGCAGAACAACGCTATGTCGGCCGTTCTATTTCAAAATCAGATCTTCGTCCGGGAGATTTAGTCTTCTTCCGCAAAAATAATCATGTAGGCGTTTATATTGGTAACGGTAAATTTGTTCACGCAAGTTCAAGCCGTGGTGTCACTACGAGTTCATTATCAGAAAGTTACTGGTCAAGAACTTACACCCAATCTCGCCGAGTAATTTAATTATTTTGTAGATTAAAGGACACTCTTATTTATAAAAGTGTCCTTTATCGCTTTTTTATTATCATCTTCATTAGGCTACACGTTGTTTTGTTTGAGTAAATGTTCCACGTGTACGCATTTGGTGCACGACATTCATAATTACACCTGAAATTTCGATTTCATCCCAATTTTTAATGCGTAGGTTTGGTTCACTGACGTCTAATGAGAATAAGATTTTTTCTTTAATTCCATAAGTATTTTCGATTTCGTTAAAAAATTGGTAGAACTTATATTCTCCATTTTTTTCAATAACCAGTAGATCATTGACTAAGTATTGATCAGTGTTTTCCACAATCAATAAGTCATCCAGCTCAATTCCCCAAGCGAGTAGATTAGGGTTTTTAACATGAATAAAGAATGTTTCTGTTGGGCGTTTAATACAAAGTGAATTTAAATCTAATTTAACAGAGCGGTTACTGTTAAAGTCACGATAAAGTGGAATAGGTTGATGTGATACTGTTTTAGCACTAATGCGTGTAACTGAAGCCATGGTAAAATCCTCAATATGTGTTTTTATACAGGGTATTTTACTGGGTAAAATACCAGTGTCAATAGTTTGAGCAAAATTTTTTGTAAATTTAACCAGTATTTTGACCGCTTGTAGGTTAATTAGAGAGAATAAAAAAGCACCACTAGGGTGCTTCTTATTGCTAAAAGCTGATATTATAAGCTTTCTGTAAATGTGCGAGTAATAACATCACGTTGTTGCTCTGGGGTCAATGAGTTAAAACGAACTGCATAGCCAGAAACACGGATTGTTAATTGAGGATATTTCTCTGGGTTTTTGATTGCATCTTCCAATGTTTCACGGCGTAAAACATTTACGTTTAAGTGCTGACCACCTTCAACTTTAATAGTTGGTGCAACATTAACCGGTACTTCACGATATGCAATTTGACCTAAGTCACTGATTGCAACAATTTGATCTTCTTGGTAACCTGCTTTAGCAGCTAGGCAGCGAGCTTCGTTTTTAGCTTCATCTAATAACCAGAATGAATTCAATAAGTTGCTGTTTGCTGACTCAGTGATTTGTACACCTTTGATCATTTTAATTTCTCCTAATAAAATAGCAGTTAAAGTGAAAATTACAAAAAAATTTTAAATATTCAAATTTATTTGAAGCTATTTTACCCTTTTTGAGATAAAAAGCGATAAAAATTTAACCAAATTTGAAGATAAATATATTAATTGATTAAAAAGTAGTCATTTAGGGTGTTGTTATGAAAACTTGGACAGAAGCTTTAGGCGAAGAAAAACAAAAAAGTTATTTTCAGCATATTTTGCAATATGTGCATAATGAACGGTTAGCAGGTAAGGTCATTTATCCGCCTCAAAATGAGGTATTTAGTGCTTTTGCTTTGACAGAATTTAGCGAGGTGAAAGTAGTTATTCTTGGGCAAGATCCTTACCATGGGCCGAATCAAGCTCATGGTTTGGCTTTTTCAGTAAAACCGCCTATTGCTCCCCCTCCTTCTTTGCTCAATATGTATAAAGAACTATCTGATGATATTGAAGGATTTCAAATTCCTCAACATGGTTATCTAGTTGATTGGGCAAAACAAGGCGTGTTTATGTTGAATACGGTATTAACAGTTGAACAAAGCAGAGCTAACTCTCATGCTCAAATTGGTTGGGAAATTTTTACCGATAAAGTGATCGCACAGTTAAATACTTACCGTGAAAATTTAGTTTTCTTGCTTTGGGGAAGCCATGCTCAGAGAAAAGGGCAGTTTATTGACCGTAACCGTCACTTGGTTCTGACTTGTCCTCATCCATCGCCACTTTCTGCTTATCGTGGATTTTTTGGATGTAAGCATTTTTCAAAAACCAATAGATATTTGCTTTCGAAAGGAATAGCTCCGATTAATTGGCAATTACGGCTAGAAATAGATTATTAATAACAGTATTGCATAATATTTACGTAAAAGACCAATCTAATAAAAGATTGGTCTTTTACGTAAGAGAAATAAATTTGTCTAGATTATTATGTGTATATTAATTAAAACATTAAATTTATTTTTTCTTTAATATCATCGAGCAATTGGTAACGTTTCTTATACATAGAACGTTTTTTGCTCGGTATGATATTTAATGGTTTTCTCTCAATATTATTATTCAATAACCAATAATCATTTTTTATAAGAATAGCATTATTCTCTCGCCAAAAAATATCGTAATTGAATAATAATCTGGAATGGTCATTCCAACGGTATTTTGCTTGTCTTTTATGAGGGATTCCGAGTAATTCTAAATTAAATTTCTCAGCAATTAATTTAAATATATAAATCAGCATAAACATAGGGCGAATACCATATAGTTGTTTAGTAGCTGATTTTATAAGATCCTGTGCAGATTTACTGTTAGGTCCTTGTATTGAGGAAATTAGAATTTTATTTGCCTCTAATAAGGTAAAAGAAGCATCGTAGATATGCTCTTTTTGATTATTTCTAATATTTAATGAAAAGAAACCTTCCAGGGGATCGATTTGATTAATGCTAAGATATAAATTCAGTTCATCACTTAATTTGGCAATACAAACCTCTTGCTGTGTTACAAGTTGATTGCAAAAATTTATTCTGAATAAATTTTCAAAACGCGTAAAGTTTTCTTTGATAGCTTTTAATCTTTGTTTTTTATTAAAAGTTTTATCACAGTAAGTATCTAAAAGTGTATTAACCCTATATAAGTTTTGATTAAATAATTTTGCCCATAAAGGCGAATTGTTTAAGTAATTTGTCAATTGAATACATTGGGTTGAACACCATACCTTGCGGAAGCTGTAACGAAAATATTCTCTTAGTAGCTTAGATGGTCTTTTTTCATTTGGAAATGTTTCAGTAAATTTGGGGAAATGAAATAATTTCTTCATAAGATTGTTTGAATGTAAATACTATAATTAGAGTTAAAAGGATATAGGCACAAGCAAAGCAAGCCTGTGCCACTTTTAGGTTTGGAATAATTAGTTAGAAAGTTAAGCCGATATTGGTTTTCCAACCAAAAGCATTCGTTGATTTTATGCGATCATAATCAACATTCGCAGAAACGAACCAATTTTTATATTGGAACTGCATGCCGGCTTCAAGATTTAAAGCATGGTTACGTTTTTGTGTCGCATAGCTTTGTAATGGGTAGCCATTGAGTTGACTGGTAATTTTACTTTCTTTTCCTTTTACTCGATGTAAGTAGTTCAAACCAACATAAGGCGAAATACTGCCTTGCTCAAATTTAACGGTGTATTTTAATTTCACACTCGGTGTGAGATTAATATCGTTATAGCGAAGAGCTGCGGTATTTGTTGCAAGTTCGCCTTTTTCATTGAGAGCTTTCATTCTCGTTTGAATGAACTGAACCCCTAGGCTTGGTTCAATTATCCAAGTTTGAGGCATAAATTGATAACCGACACGAATTTCTCCCCCCATATGATGCCCTTTGTTTTGAGCCTGACCGAGCTGAGATTTTTTGTACCAACGGCGTTGGTTGTATTTCTGCTGCCCAAATTGCAGTGCTAACTCACTAAACCAATGATCGGCTAAAGGATAACGTAATCCAATATTTAAGCTTGTCTGTTTTAGGTCTGCATGAGCAAAATCTTTGTCCATATGATGATTTTTTCGCATTAATGTTGCACTCAATAATGCGTTATCATTGAACTTATGGCTCAAACCGAGAGTAGATGAGTTCTGTTTAATTGCCACTTTAGAATGTTTTTGGCCACTATGCTCAAGCCAAACTGACGTTTTTTGTGGTGAATAGGCTGCAGTAAATAAATTATGCTGAACATGGCTAAGTTGTTTTGCATTTTGATGACGCAATAATGCTAAAGCATCAGCATAAATATGATTAGAAACCGCATAATGTAGCTGACCTAATTTCTTTTGCTCTAATGCAGATTGTAGCCAGTCATTATATACCCCCTGACGATATGCAAATGAGCTGGTTCTAAGTTGATTTAATAGGCTCAGTCCAGACTTGGCATTATCACTGGCATTAGGATCAGTAAAGGCTTTATTTGAATTGACTTTCGCAATAATTTCAGACTGTTTAAAATAGAGATCTTGCATTAAGCCTTTATTGGCTAAATTTTTATTATCAATTAGTTTTGTGAACCCACCTTGATAGCTCGCCTTATCATGAAGTTTTACAACAGTAGCTGAAATACTACCTTGTTTACTATTTTCCGTTAATTTATCAGCAATTTTTAACGAACCATTTAGCTGAATAATTGCTTTATCTTTACCAATTAAACCATTACTATCCAATAAGGTTAATTGGCTATTTTCAGTAGCCATATAACCTTGCCTAATTTCAGTTTGATTTACACCTAAATGGGCATTATTTTTCACTTGTTTGGATTGAGTAATTCCGCTTAAGTTGAGTCTGCCTTGTTCAACATCAATTCGGGCAATATTATTTTTACCGGCTAAATCTAATGATTTTTCACCTTGCTTGGTAAATTTAAATTTACTTGAGAAATCATTTTTCCAGCGATCATCTCGTGTCACATTAACCGTTTCATCATTTAAAAATTGACTCGGGCCATTAATCGCCTTGGCTATATTAATCACTCCCCAGCCATATTTATCATCTACCCCTTTTTCACCAAGATCGGTTGCAGTGGTTAATAAAGTATCACGAATTTGCGTTGGGGCTAGATAGTTAAAACGTTCTTTTAAGATAGCTAAAGCTCCTGTAACTACAGGTGCGGCAAGGGATGTTCCTTGTTCTTTAGCAAGATTATATTGCGGTTTAAGTTTACTATCTGGAACGGCATTGAGGACCGCAAGATCTCCGGGGGCGGCAACGCACCAATTTTTACTTACACCACAATGGTTAGAGTATTTCGTGAGATTATTTTTATTATCTACAGCCACAACTGATAGGTAGTGTTTTTCCAGTTCGGGTAGGTAACGAGGTAACATTGCCATCACACCAACTTGCTTTTTACTCTCATTTCCTGCCGCAAAGACTAATAACGTATTTTTCCTTTTGGCATTTAAGACTGCTTGAAGCAGTGAATTTTGTTTATCTGTTGATAGAGAATGATAAAGTTTATCGAAATCGGCAATATTATCGCTGATAGGATCAAGATTCCAACTATTATTAATGGAGAATAGATTTCGTTCGACAAGCTTATTTAAAGCGGTTGCCCACTCTAAGCGTTCAAATGAGAGCCTTTTTTCTTTAGTGAGTAATAAATCATCTTTGGCAAGCTCATCAAAATTAGGTTTTTGGTTTTTTGAATCCCCCTGACCTTCGTCCTCACTTTCTGATTGCTGTGCTTCAGCAATTAATTCAGCTAAGCTTCGGTTTGGAGTATTTGTTGCAATGTGAATCTCAGCATCTTTAGCTACACCACCTTTAAAGCCATCTTTTTTGGAAGCTTTCGCTGAAATAACGCCGGATACCCCTAAGCCATGAGTTTCAAATAGAGCTGTTAGACCTTTTTTTCCATTCTGTTCGACGGGTTTTACTTCAAATTGCAAGTAACTCGGATCATAGGTTAGCACTTTTCCATCTGGTGAAGTTAGTTTAAAACTAGATGGGTGAAGTTTTGATGAATTCAGTGGATGTTGAACAACAAACCCGCCATCTAGTACACCTAATTTCACTCCCTTACCACTATATTTAGAACTGATCTCATCCGAAAGCTTAATGCCTGAATGAGGCGATTCCAAAGAGTCTGCGTAGGCTACGCTAGTAGATAAGAAAGTAGAAATGGCGATTGCAATACAGCTTTTATTAAAATAATATTTTTCAAGCATTTATAGTCTCCTTATAAAAAAAATGGGATTATACCTATGATGTCTATTATTGCAAATAGTTCTCATCTTTTTTGATTTACCTCAAGTTTTTTATGGATAATTAAACTTATATTTTGAGAGTGAAAGAATTTATGTGGGATGCTTGATATAAGGTAAGAGATCCAAGCGGTCAGATTTGCAATATTTTTTGCAAATCTGACCGCTTGTATGCTATAGGAATGTTAATTTATTGCAGAAATGACATTCAAAATCCGCTTATCGGAAATAGGATATTTGGTGCCGATTTGCTGGGCAAATAGGCTCACTCTCAGTTCTTCAATCATGTAACGAATTTCTAATATTTCATCTGGAATTGCTTTAGATTTTGGCAGTTTTGCTAATAGTTGCTTATAAGCATTTTGCATTTGCTCTATTCTGAGCATTTTAGCTCTATCGGTGTTAGTGTCGGTACCGAGTTTATCCAAACGTTTATCAATGGCACTAAGGTAACGATATAAATCACCCAAGCGTTGATGACCGGTTTTAGTGACAAAATCGGGGTAAATTAGCCCTTGAATTTGAGCTTTAATATCTGAGAGAGCAAACGCCATCGTAAAATCCATTTTGCCTTTCATTCGCTTGTTAATTTCAAAGGCGAGAGTCAGACATTTTTCAACCTGTAACGCTATTTCAGCCGTTGTATCATTTAGGTTTGCCCGCACAAATTCGTGTAACGCTTGGAATTTTTCCTCATTCCATACAAAGCCACCAAATTCTTCCACTAATTTATCCACCGCACAGGCAATACAGTCATCAATTAAGTCCAACACCTTGCCGAACGGGGCGAAATACAAGCCGAGTTTCGCTTTATTCGGCAGTTTTTCGTGCAGATATTTAATTGGTGAAGGCACATTTAACAGCAACAAACGACGTAAGCCGGCTTGCATTGCACGTGCTTGTTCGAACTCGGTTTCAAACAATTTAATGCCGACAGACTCTTTTTCATCCACAATCGCAGGGTAGGCTTTAACACTAAAATGCTGTTTTTTCTGCTCGTAGAACTGTGGCAGTTCGGCAAAGCTCCAAACGTGGATGCCACTTTGCTCAATGCCGTCATCAGCAATGTTTGAAAGCGTATTTTGCACTTGGTCTTTTAACGAAAACTTCAACTCATCTAAGTTCTCACTTTCGGCAATTTTCTTGCCTTTTTCATCAATCACCCGGAAAGTCATTCGTAAATGAGCCGGTAGTTGGCTGAGATCCCAAAGTTCGGATTCCACCGTCACACCCGTCATTCGTCTTAACTCATAGGTTAAACTTTCCAGCAACGGCTTAGCGAACGGCTCGGCTTTCGCTAAAAAGGCGTCTGCATAATTTGGTGCCGGCACAAAATTACGGCGAGCGGCTTTTGGCAAGGATTTAATCAAGGAAACCACTAATTCGTGTCGTAATCCGGGAATTTGCCAATCAAAGCCCTCCGGTTCAATTTGGTTTAATAACGGCAGCGGAATATGTACTGTGACACCATCATGCTCTTTGCCGATTTCAAATTGGTACGTTAATTTCAGCTTAAGCTGGCCTTGATGCCAGAAATTCGGGAAATCCAGCTCACTGACTTTGTTTGCCTCTTCATTAATTAAGAACGATTTTTCAAAGTTAAGCAATTCCGGATTTTGCTTGCTCGCCTGTTTCCACCAACTGTCAAAATGTTTGCTTGACACTACTTCTGTGCCGACACGTTGGTCGTAGAAATCAAACAGCACTTGCTCGTCAACCAAAATATCACGGCGGCGGGATTTATGCTCTAAGTCTTCTACTTCCTTGATCAAGCGGTTATTTTCTTTAAAAAATTTGTAATTATTGTGCCAATCACCTTCCACCATAGCCGAGCGGATAAAAATTTCACGGCAGGTTTCAGGAGCGATAGTCCCATAATTTACAGGACGATTTGCCACAATCGGCAAGCCATAGAGCGACACCTTTTCATACGCCATCACTGAGCCTTTGGATTTCGACCAGTGCGGCTCGCTGTAACTACTTTTTACTAAATGTTGGGCCAAAGGTTCAATCCATTCAGGTTCGATTTTGGCAACGGTTCTTGCCCATAGCTTTGTCGTTTCAACTAGCTCAGAAGCGACAATCCATTTCGGCTGCTTTTTAAACAGTATCGAATTAGGGAAAATAAAAAATTGGGCGTTTCTTGCCCCTAAATAGTACATTTTTTCATTGTCTTTCAGCCCAATGTGGGAAAGCAACCCGCTAAGTAAAGCAGTATGAATTTGCTGATAATTTGCCTCTAGGCTATTAATCGGCAAGCCCATTTCACGCACAGCAAGACGAAGTTGGTGATAAATATCTTGCCACTCACGCACTCGTAGATAATTTAAGTAATCCTTTTGGCAGAGCTTGCGGAACTGGTTTTTCGTCAGCTCTTTTTGTTGCGTTTGGATAAATTTCCACAGATTCACAAATGCCAAGAAATCCGAATCTTTATCGGCGAAACGGCGATGTTTGTCATCTGCTGATTGATGTTTTTCTTGCGGACGCTCTCTCGGATCTTGAATCGAAAGGGCAGACACAATCATCATCACTTCGTGCAAACTGCCGTTTTTGGCGGCCTCGATCACCATTCGCCCTAAACGTGGGTCGATAGGGAGTTGGGCGAGTTGTTTACCAATAGTTGTAAGCTCACGTATCTCACCGTGTTTGGTTTTCTTATGGTGAAATGCCTGGAGTTCTTCCAATAGGCGAATACCATCTTGCACTTGGCGAACATCAGGCGAGTCTACAAATGGGAAGTTGGCAATATCAGACAGACCAAGCGATGCCATTTGCAAAATAACAGAGGCAAGGTTAGTCCGCAGAATTTCCGGATCGGTAAATTGTGGGCGATTGTTAAAATCTTCCTCAGAGTAGAGGCGAATACAAATACCTTCGGAAATACGACCACATCGCCCTTTTCGCTGATTTGCCGAGGCTTGTGATATCGGCTCAATCGGCAAGCGTTGGACTTTGGTGCGGTAGCTGTATCGGGAAATGCGTGCCGTGCCGGTGTCGATTACGTATTTGATATTAGGAATAGTAAGTGAGGTTTCCGCCACATTAGTTGCTAAAATAACTCGATTTAAGCCACTCGGTTTAAAAATACGTTGTTGCTCTTCAGCAGATAATCGGGCGTAGAGTGGAAGAATTTCGGTAAAGCGAAGCTCTTGTTTTTCCAATGCCTCGGCGGTATCTCGAATTTCTCGCTCACCGTTCATAAAAATTAAAATATCGCCACGTCCTTCCGCTTGCAGCTCATCGACCGCATTTAAAATCCCTTGCAGTTGGTCTTGATCTTTTTCTTCTCCATTTTCATCAAAAATAGGCGGGCGGTAACGCACTTCCACAGGAAAAGTCCGTCCCGAAACTTCGATAATCGGTGCGTTATTAAAATGTTTGGAGAAGCGTTCCACATCAATGGTCGCCGAGGTGATGATCACTTTCAGATCGGGGCGTTTGTGCAGAATTTGTTTGAGATAGCCCAAGATAAAATCGTTATTGAGCGAGCGTTCGTGGGCTTCGTCAATAATCAATGTGTCGTACTGGTTGAAATAGCGGTCGTGCTGAATTTCGGCGAGCAAAATTCCGTCCGTCATCAGTTTGATGAGGCTGTTTTCGCCGACTTGATCGTTAAAACGTACCTTGTAACCGACCGTGTCACCGAGTTCGGATTTAAGCTCTTCGGCAATGCGAGTGGCGACCGAGCGAGCCGCAATTCGGCGGGGCTGGGTATGGCCGATCAAGCCTTTCACCCCACGCCCGAGTTCCAAACACATTTTCGGTAACTGGGTAGTTTTACCCGAGCCGGTTTCACCCGCAATCACCACCACCTGATTTTCGCTAATCAGTTTCAAAATTTCTTCACGGCGGGCGGAGACAGGAAGATCAGGGTAGTCGATTTTGAGGCTTTGAGCGTGCTGAGTGCGTGCGAAAAAGCGATCCTGACAAGTAGCGAGGTCTTGCGAAATCTCGGCTAAAACCGACCGCTTGTTGGCCTCGTTTTTGATATTTTCTGCCCCTTTTAGGCGAGCAGACAAACGGCGATAGTCGCTTGTGGTGATGTTTTCAAGTTTGACAAGCGGTTGATTTTTCTTATTTTTTTGCAATTCAGCCATTACGATTTTCCTAGCACGAGCGATAAAATGCCAGCGGCAATCAATGGTCCTACCGGTACGCCTTTCAAAAATGCCACGCCGATGACGGTGCCGATCAGCAAGCCCGTCACCAAAATCGGCTGACCGCCCATTAAGCTGACTCCACGTCCGCCGAGCCACGCGACAATCACGCCGGCAACGATGGCGAGAGCCATTTTCCAGTTGAGAAATTGGGCTAATTCAGGAATCGCAATCCGCCCCGAAACCAGCGGAGCTAACACGCCAATGGTTAAAATAATGATCCCGAGTTTCAAGCCGTATTGATCGACAAACGGGAGGTATTTGGAAAGGAGTGTTTGTTGCATAATCAGCAACACTGCCGCAGAAATGGTGACTGCACTGTTTTGGCTGACTAAGCCGAGTACAATCAGCACAACCAGCAGCAGAGCAACGGAATTAAGTTGTAGTGTCATAGTATTAAAATGTAAAACCCCTTACTTCGGGTAAGTAAGGGAGAGAGGATATTTTCTGGTCATCATGCCAAATTGAATATTAAGCAGCAACCATCACCATTGCCGGGCGAATTACACGCCCCTGTAAAGTGTAGCCTTTTTGTAATACGCTGCTGATATGATTAGCTTCAATTCCTTCTGCCGGTTGCATTGAAATAGCTTCGTGTAATTCCGGGTTGAAAGCCTCACCTACCTCACCAATTGAAACAACACCAAATTTGGCTAAGGTGCTAATGAATTCTTTATGAGTCATTTCCACTCCGTCAACTAAGGCTTGGGTAGTTTCATCGGTTACCGCTTTGTCTAACGCATCTAAGCCACGTTCTAAATTATCCACTACGGTTAGTAATTCTTTTGAGAATTTTTCTAGCGCGAATTTATGTGCTTTTTCAACATCTTGCTCGGCGCGACGGCGGATGTTTTGAATTTCTGCTTGCGCACGGAGTTGGATATCTTGCTCACGTTTATCGGCTTCAAGAATATAGGCTTCCAGCTCGGCAATTTTGTCTTGAGCGGCAGCTAATGGATCAATCTCAATTTTTTCTTGTTCTTCTATTACTTCTTCCATTTGAATTTCTTCATTTTTAATTTCTTCTTGAACATTTTCGTTTGTTGTCATTTTTAACCTCTAGCTCTAAATAAATATTAAATCCCAAAAGGATAAATCTCCCTTAATATAGCGATAAATCAGGGGATTTCAAGTTTTGAGAAGAAATTTTAATGAAAAATGACCTTTTCAATAAGAAAAGGCTTGCAAAATCTAGGGGGTAGCTTACAATTTCCCAGTCTTTTTAATGCCCTTAGGCAAGGCTATATTTTTTACTCACTTTTCTTTAACGGAGAAAACTTAAATGAAAAAATTAGCAGGTTTATTTGCAGCCGGTTTAGCAACAGTTGCATTAACAGCATGTAATGAAGAAAAAGGCACGGAGCCGAAAGCCGCTGCTGATGCGAAACCACAAGCAACAAATCAAACAGTTCATCTTTATACTTGGACTGAATATGTACCTGAAGGCTTGTTAGATGAATTTACCAAAGAAACCGGCATTAAAGTAGAAGTTTCAAGTCTTGAATCTAACGAAACAATGTACGCGAAATTAAAATTACAAGGTAAAGATGGCGGTTATGATGTTATCGCTCCATCAAATTACTTTGTTTCTAAAATGGCAAAAGAAGGAATGTTAGCGGAATTAGATCATGCTCAACTTCCGGTTATTAAAGAGTTAAACCAAGATTGGTTAAACAAACCTTATGATCTAGGCAACAAATACTCATTACCACAGCTATTAGGTGCGCCGGGTATTGCGTTTAATACAGCAGATTACAAAGGTGAAACCTTCAATTCTTGGGGTGATTTATGGAAACCTGAATTCGCAGGTAAAGTTCAATTATTAGATGATGCTCGTGAAGTATTTAATATTGCGTTATTAAAATTAGGTAAAAACCCGAATACAACGAATCCGGATGATATTAAAGCAGCATTTGAAGAGTTGAAAAAATTACGTCCAAACGTACTTTCATTCACTTCTGATAACCCGGCTAACTCATTCATTTCCGGTGAGGTTTCTGTAGGTCAGTTATGGAACGGCTCTGTACGCATTGCGAAGAAAGAAAATGCACCTGTTGATATGGTATTCCCAAAAGAAGGCCCGGTGCTTTGGGTAGATACATTAGCGATCCCTGCTAGTGCGAAAAATAAAGAAAATGCACATAAACTCATTAACTACTTGTTAAGTGCAAAAGTTTCTGAACAATTAACCTTAGCGATTGGTTATCCAACTTCAAACGTGGAAGCGTTAAAAGTATTACCAAAAGAGATTACGGAAGATACTGCAATTTATCCGTCTGCAGAAATTTTACAAAAATCTCAATGGCAAGATGACGTTGGCGATGCAATTGAACTTTACGAAAAATACTATCAAGAATTAAAAGCAGCAAAATAATGGCTGATTAATTATGAAACCTCCGAAAGACTTTCGGAGGTTTTTGTTTTTTAATCGCTCGTTCTATTCAATTTCTGGCTGAAACTGCAAAAAATTTGGAAAAAACGACCGCTTTCTCAAGTATAATGATAATAGTATTTTAAGAGGTGAGTATGAATTTTCAATGGCACGCATATCCTGATAATGCCCGTAAATTATTTAAACTATCATGGCCGATTTTTATCTCCCAACTTTCCGCATCGGGGATGGGCTTAGCTGATATTGTAATGGCAGGCTTAGTCAGCGATGATGATGTTTCTGCAATTGCGGTAAGTAATTCTATTTACTTCCCCCTTTTCCTGTTTGTGTTGGGGTTACTCAATGCTATTACGCCGACGGTATCTTATTTAAACGGATCTGGTAATCGACATTTAATTGCACACCAAATCAGACAAGGTGTGTGGTTGGTGTTGGTAACCTCTGTGCCATTGATTGCCATTTTTCTTAACAGCCACCTCATTTTAGATTTAATGGATACTCCGGCTGAATTTTCTCTGAAATCACAGCAATATTTGGCCGTAATAGCGATAGGGCTTATTCCTGCACTATTAGGCATTAATTTACGTTGTATGAATGATGGTTTGTCTAATCCGAAACCGGCAATGCGAATTACTTTTTTCGGCTTGTTACTTAACATTCCACTTAACTATATTTTTATTTTTGGTAAATTTGGTTTACCTGAAATGGGGGCGGTTGGTTGTGGGGTAGCAACCGCCATTGTAAACTGGATTATGTTCTTGCTAATGCTACATTACTGTTACCGTAATCCATCACAAAAAGACATTAAATTATTTGAAAAATGGTTAGAGGCACCAAGCGGTCAAACTTTACTAAAACTTTGCAAATTAGGCTTACCGATCGCTTTTGCTACTTTTACTGAAGTCATGTTATTTTCAACTTCAGCGTTGTTTCTTTCTCCTCTTGGCTCGCAAGTAGTGGCGAGTCATCAAGCGGCATTGCAGACCAGCTCACTGTTTTTTATGATACCGATGTCATTTGGGATTGCTACCACTATTGTAATAGGGCAAATGCTCGGACAGAAAAATGTGCAAGGAGCAAAAGTGCTAAGCTACCATGCTTTAATTACTGCGGCGTTGCTTGCTATTATTGCTGCGATCATTATTATTTTGTTTAATAATTTAATTCCGCATGCTTTCAGTAGTGATCCTATTTCTATCTCGATCGCTGCCAATTTATTGATTTTTGCGGCGATATACCAAATTCCGGATGCGATACAAGCAGTGGCTAACGGCATTTTGCGTGGTTATAAACACACTAAGCCGATTTTATATGTTACGGTTTTTTGTTATTGGGTGGTGAGTATGCCATTAGGCTACATTTTAGCTAGGACAAATTGGATTGTTCAGCCTATGGCTGCTCAAGGTTTCTGGCTCGTTTTCTGCATTGGTTTAAGTCTTGCCAGCGGATTACTGTTGTGGCAGATGAGAAAAATTCAATCGATTTCGGAAATACAATTAATTGATAAATTAGAGAGAATTAAATAATAGAATCTCTGCTATTACTGTTAGGATAGCAGGGATTTTCACTTTATATAATAACTACTTATGAAAAAGCTCAATCCTATTGATTTACCTTTAAATAAATCGGTGTTAATTGAAGCCTCAGCCGGCACAGGTAAAACCTTCACTATTGCCAATATCTATTTACGCTTATTGCTAGGAGTTGGCTGTTTGCCTCTTACGGTAGAGCAAATTTTGGTGGTTACTTTTACCAAAGCGGCTACTGAAGAATTAAAAGATCGAATTCGTAAAAATATTCAGCAATGTTCTGATTTTTTACAAGATAAATCAAATGGATTAGATACTCAAAGCAAAGAGAAGCCTTACCATAATAATCTCGATTTTTTAACTCAGCTGTATCCAAAAATTGACAACATTCACGAGGCCTTATTACGCTTAAGTATTGCCGAGAGAGAGGTGGATACTGCAAGTGTATTCACTATTCACGGCTTTTGTCAAAAAATGCTGGTGCAGTTTGCCTTTGAATCCGGGGTTCGGTTTGATTTAGATTTACAGCCAAATCAGAGCGAGCTATTCAAAAAATTAAGTGAAGAGGTATGGCGAGAGCAGTTTTATCCGCAAAATTTAGCCGCAACGGAAGTGATTTCTGCTGAGCTTAGTACACCTTTAGCAGCTTTGGCAGCGGTTAAGCCTTATATAAATGGAGAATTGCCTAAAGTAGCAAAAGTAGAAAATTTTGTTACCGCTTTAGAAAAATATAATCATTTTATCACTGAAATCAAAGCCGATTGGCAAGCAAATAGTGAGGAATTAGTAAACCTTATCCGCAATGATCTTGCCAAAAAAATCACTTTGCACGGTGGTTGGTATAAAGCTACAGCTTTTGAAGAGGCTGTGTTGGTGATGAACCAATGGGCGAACTCTAACAATCGTTATTTACCCGAAGAATTTTATTTATTTACTGCAGATAGAATCGCTGACGGCACAAAGAAAAACTGTGAGCCGATGAGTGTTTCTCATCTTGTAAAAAATCAGGCTTTTTGGACCGCTTACAAACAGGATTTCGCGCAAAGTTTATCTTCCGTGCTATTGTACCAATTTTTAGTCGCGTTAAAAGAAAAGCTCTCTGACTATAAGCAAAATCATTCGGAGCGTAGTTTTGATGATCTTTTAACGATGCTGAATCACGCCCTAAAACAGCCGGACATAGGTAAAGCTTTAGCTCAGAAAATTCGAGCGATTTACCCTTTTGCGATGATCGATGAATTTCAAGATACAGACCTCACTCAATATGAGATTTTTAGCCAAATTTTTATGACAGACAATAAAGGGAATGGCTTTATTATGATTGGCGATCCCAAACAGTCTATCTATAAATTCCGAGGCGCAGATATCTTCACTTACTTAAGTGCAGCCAAACAGGCAAATGAACAGTTTACTCTTGGGAAAAACTGGCGTTCTTTGCCACCTGTGGTACAAGCGGTCAATAATTTGTTTCATTTTGCAGATAGCGAACATTCCCCTTTTATCTATCAAGGCATTGGTTTTCATCCTGTTGAAGCAGATGATTCAAAGGGGAACCTTGTGAGTGAGCAAGGGCATTTTGTTTGCTATACCACTGAAAAAACAAAATTGGATGATTTTGCTGAAATCTGTGCTTATCAAATCCATCAGCAATTAAAAGCAATGGCAGAGGGCAAATTCGGGCTTGAGAAAGATAAGGAGTTTAAAGCGTTTGCAGCAAAAGATATTGCGATTTTAGTGCGTAAAGGCTCGCAAGCAAAACGTATTAAAAAAGCCTTAGAAAAGCGTAATATTAAATCGGTCTATTTGGCAGAATCGGCAAGTGTGTTTAGCTCGGAAATTGCCGCCGAACTTTACTGGTTACTGCAAGCCGGCTTGAATCCCTATAATACCAAAACATTGTTTTCTGCTTTAGGTTCAACGCTTTGGGGGCTGAGTGCTGCGGAAATTCATCGTTATAAAACAGATGAAATATTGCTTGATATTAAAGTAAATCAGTTTGTGGAATATAACACAATTTGGAAAGAGCAAGGCATTTTGCCGATGTTGCATAAACTCTATCTTGAACAAGGTATTATCCAACGTTTGAAAGGAATGCAGGGCTCAGACCGATTGATTACAGATTTATTGCATTTAACTGAAATTTTACAAGAGCAATCTCAATCGTTGGAATCTGAGGCAGAACTTGTTCGTTGGTATGAGAGACAAATTCAGTCCCCGGATTATGAAGACGAGCAGCAGCTTAGGCTGGAAAGCGAGGAAGAGCTGATTAAAATTGTGACTATTCATGGTTCAAAAGGATTGCAATATCCAATTGTTTGGTTGCCGTTTGCTTCACAAAAAAGTGACAGTAATAATTTAGACAATTTAGGTGTATTTCGTAATGAAAACGGAGAAATAGATTGGTATTTTGGTTCAATTGATGAGAATGTGCAGCAATCTCTGCAAAATGAAGAATATGCAGAAGATTTGCGTCTATTTTATGTGGCATTAACTCGGGCAGAATCTCAGATTAATCTGATTTTACCCTCTGAGATTTCAGGTTGGAGTCCGCTACATTATTTATTAAGTGAAGGAGGAACAGCGGAGAAAGTAGTTGTGTCTGAGGCCTTATCTAGCAAAGCAATTTGGGATAAGCCGATTGAGTTGAGTAATGAATTACCGTTTGAACGTTGGGAACAAGTTGAGCAAAGAGAGAATTATCAAGCAAAAAGCTTTGAGGGTAATATTCGTGTAGTGGGGCAGATTACCAGCTTTTCATCTCTCTATGCACAACATGAGCGTTTAAGTGAAGGTAAAAGTTATCGGGTAGCGAACTTTGCACAAGATCGTGATGAGAATGTGGAAATTATCGAAACCGATTATGTCGGAGAATTTAGCGTATTTTCGCCATATCACTTTCCACATGGTACAAAGGTTGGAACAGTGTTACACAGTTTTTTTGAGCATTGCCGCTTTGGACAACCGATTGAGCAGGAAAGTGTAGCAAAGATGTGTGAGCAGCTTGATTTATCAGAAGAGTGGATTGAGCCTGTAATACAATGGTTGGAGCGTATTTTAGCAACACCGTTGGCGGGAGCAGGTTTTAGTTTAAATGAGGTAAATGAAAAACAGCGTTTGAACGAATGGCAGTTCTATCTGCGTTTAAAAAACGATAAGGCGCTAGTGCTTCTCAATAAGTTGCTTAAACAACACACCATATTGGCTAAGCATCTTCCAGAACTTCGATTTCCACAGTTAGAAGGCTTTGTACGAGGTTTTGTGGATTGTATAGTGCAGATGAACGGGAAGTTCTATGTGATTGACTATAAATCAAACTTCCTGGGGCATTTGCCACAAAATTACGCTTTTGAGCATCTTCAGCGGGAAATGGGCAAACATCGTTATGATGTGCAATATTTACTTTATACCCTTGCTGTTCATCGTTATTTAACTTCTCGATTAGGTGAAAATTATGATTATGAACGTGATTTCGGTGGAGCTGTCTATCTTTTCTTAAGAGCAATGGATGGTAAGAGTGAAAATGGCGTTTATTTTGATAAACCAAGCAAAGCCTTGATAGAAGAGATAGATCGGTTATTTGGGTAGATATTACGGAAAAATGGATTACACTTAAAATAACATTTAAGTGAATAAAAAATTGACTTCGTGTGTACGCGTGTGTATTATGAAATCTGATTAAGACGGAAGGAGGAATAATGCACTCACGCGACTTAATCAAAGAACTTAAAGCCTCTGGCTGTGAATTTGTTAGGCATGAGAAAGGCGATCATCAAATTTGGTATTCTCCAAATACGAAAAAAGCCTTTATAGTACCTCATCCAAAACAATATTTGCCCATCGGGACTTTATGTTCGATCAAAAAATCGGCAGGGCTTTTATAGCCCTGCCGAGCTTAAATAAAGGAGTGACTTATGTTATTTACTGTTGGTATTGAAAGTCCTAAAAGAGAGCACGAATCCTTTGGATTGTGTGTGCCAGCACTTTGTACTGATGAATTTAGCTGTTTCAGTGCGGCAGATACGGTTGAAGATATTTTGCCAATAGTAACTGAGGCGATACATTTAGTTTTAGAAACGATGGTAGAGGAAGGCAAGGATGTAACTACTATTAAAGATTTAGGATTTCTATCCTATAAACAGAATGAGGATTTTAATTATTGTGATAGCTGGTTGCTGGTTGATATTGATATTACTGCATACTTAGGTAAACGCCAACGTGTGAATATTGTATTACCGCAGTATTTATTAGATCGTATTGATAATAAAGTAGCAAGTAGTTCCGCGTATAAAGATCGTAGTCATTTCTTAGCGATCGCAGCACAACGTGAGCTACAGCAATCCCAAGTTTTATAAATAGTTAACTGCTTATGCACTTTCATAAGCAGTTATGTGTTATTTATGGGCTCACTTTTTTAGGAAATACATATTATGCTTCATACCAAATTTTGTTGATATAAAGCAGAATTTTTCCTAATGGAGTTTCGACCCGAATTTCATCATCAATCTGTTTACCGATCAATGCTCTGGCTACAGGGGAGTCGATAGAGATCCAATTTTTCGCAGGATCAAATTCATCACAGCCTACAATGCGATATTGTTTGGCTTCGCCATCCTCGTTTTCTAATTCTACCCAAGCACCGAAAAAGACTTTTCCCTCTTGTTTAGGATGATAATCTACGATTTGCAGAACTTCTAAACGTTTTGAGAGAAAACGCACACGACGGTCAATTTCTCGTAGCCTACGTTTACCATAAATGTATTCGGCATTTTCACTGCGATCGCCAAGAGCGGCAGCATCAGAAACCGCTTGAGTTACTTTTGGCCGTTCTTCTTTCCATAAAAACTTTAGTTCTTGATCTAAGGCTTGCCAGCCTGCTCGGGTAATATAGTTGGATTTAGCCATATTTTTTCCTTCTTTGCTTGAGTAACAAGCGGTCAAATTAAGCTAATTTCTTGCAAATTTTTGCTTAAAAATGACCGCTTGTCCGATTAAGTTTATTTTGAAAGTAATAAGTTGGCTAAAGTTTTCATCCCAATACCGGTAGCACCTGCTGCCCATAAATCGCTAGCAGACTTACGGAAGGTTGCGGAGGCATCAATATGCAGCCAATTTTGCTGATAGTTTTCCACAAAGTAGGATAAAAATGCGGTAGCGGTACTTGCTCCGGCGCCGACCGGTACTGAACCGATGTTGGCAATATCGGCAAAAGAGGAGGAAATTTGTCCGCGGTGAAACTCTTCAAAAGGTAAACGCCAGAACGGTTCGTTTTCCGCTTTAGCGGAGCAGAGTAGAGCTGCAGTTAAATCATCGTCCATTGATAATACTGAGTGATAGTCATTGCCGACGGCTACTTTTGCTGCACCTGTAAGGGTCGCTGCATCAATGATAAATTGAGGATTTTGTTCGCAAGCATCAATTAAACCGTCTGCTAGTACCAAACGTCCTTCGGCATCGGTGTTTAAAACTTCCACTGTCACATTATTGCGGTAGGTAATAATATCTCCGAGTTTGAATGCATTGTGGCTAACCATATTTTCCGCACAGCAGAGATAGAGTTTAACTCGTTGATTTAAGCCTTTGCTAATGGCAAATGCTAAAGTCCCTGTTAATAAAGCGGCGCCTCCCATATCAGTACGCATCGTCGTCATACTGTCGCTGGGTTTGATGCTGTATCCGCCGGTATCGAAAGTAATACCTTTGCCGACTAAACAGGCAAGAACAGGCGCATTTTCATCACCGCTTGGATTAAAGTCTAATTTAAGTAAAGCAGGTGGGTTGATAGAGCCTTTTCCGACAGTCCAAATGCCGTGATAACCTTTTTCTTTTAATGTTTCTCCATGAATAATTTCATAAGAAACCGTATTCGCATTTGCACTGTTTTGGATAAATTCAGCCGCTTGTTGAGCTAATTTTTGAGGAGTTAAACGGTCAGATGGCTCGTTGATAAGCTCTCTGATGAAAGTTGAGCATTTTAGACGATATTCAAATTCTGTTTGTTGTTCGCCTAAGTTTGGATATTCAACTGTGCCTTGGCTGCGAACCGAGGTAAAACCTTGATGAAATGCCCAGCAGGCTTCTAAATGCCAGCCGTCGCCTGAAAGTTTGACATTTAAAATACCTTGGTTTTTGATTTTTCTGGCTGCTTTTTGAATAGTAGCGAGATCGTTTGTTGTATTATGGATAATAAAGCTGTGATTATCGGCTGAAAGAATCGCATTTTTCCCCCAAATTTCCGGAGCAGCTTGTTGCGAAAGCATAATATTCATTGACGTCATTTTAGTCTTCCTTTAATTGGTTCAAGTGCGGTTATCCTAACAAAATTTTGCAAAACTATATAGAAAAATGACCGCTTGTAACGATTAACGTATAAGCGGCCACATTTACAAAATGGTATAAAGTAGCAAGTGATTAATTATTTTCCGTCCCATGCTTTAATTGCATTGTGGCGAATTTTGATTCGGTTTTCAACATTGCCTTTGTAGTAGTCTTTGTCTAAACCACCTTCCCAGTCACCATAATTAGGATTTGGTAGTATGATGAATTTCTTACCGAATAGTTTGCTGTTTTCACTGACAAAAGCTCGGCGTTCAGCATTTGATTTACGGTAGGTCGCATCACCAAAATCATTTAAGTTATCCCCGATATAAAGGACTATCTCATAACCTTGCTTTTCAATTTCTTCGAAACGAGGTGTTTTGTTCGATTTATCTTTCTTCAGAAATAAAGTTTGTTCATTTACACCGGTAAAACCTAGTTTTTTCATATCATCAATGGTAGCGGCTTTTTCATTGCTGTCTTTACGGTTAGAGACATAGAATACGGTGCCTTTTTGGCTATTTACATAGTTGTTAAATTCAACTGCACCGGCAATTGCGCCTGTTTGGCGTGCGTTAACCCAGCGAGTCCAGCTTTCACTATCAAATAACTGATGGTTTTTCACTTGCCAGCCGGCATAAGGACTGTTATCTACCATTGTTTCGTCTAGATCAACGACAACAGCTTTTTTCTTTCCTTTTTTAGCTTTTGCCTGATCAAAAGCTACTTTTGCAGTATTAAATGCTTGATGAGCCAGTGCTTGATATTCGCCGGATTGTTGTACCCAGTTGACACCTAAGGTGGCTTGCTCTTGCAACACCATCTCATGGTGTTTATCATTTTTTTGATGATGACTACAAGCACTTAGAGTTAAGATTGCTACCGTTGTAAGTAGAGGGAGTTTTAGCGTTTTCATACAATATCCTTAATTTTATTGTTGATAAGGGAATGGTATTATACTTAAGAATGATAGGTCCTTGCTACATTTTTTGATGCTAATTATTTAAATAGAATTGCAATATATAGGGAATATGCCCTATGTGTTTAATAAATGAAACGGTTGATTTCACAAAAAATATGTAAAATCAACCGCTTGTTATTTTAAGTTAGAAGATTCTTGGCCCCCGGGCAGAGCTGACTTTCTCATCATTTGCACGTTGAGTTAAGATCACTTGATCTCCTTCATTGATACCGGATAAAACTTCTGTATTTTGACCATCAGCCATTCCAAGAGTAATAGCTTTTTCCACAGAGATACCGTTTTCCAGCACATTTACGTAGTTCTCTTTACCTCGTTTTTTAATAACCGATGTTGGAATTACCAGCACTTGCTCCCGTTTTGCAATAGTGATTCGAGCCTGTGTTGTCATGCCTATACGTAAGCTGTTATCTGGATTATCTACCAATAAATTAGCATAGTAATAAATTGCCTCGGTATTGCCGGATTTCTCTGTGTAGTTATTATCGGTGAGATTTGTTAAGGCAGGATCAATGCTATCAATGGTTGCATTATATTCCCGCTCCGGTTCGGCTAGTGTCGTAAAATTCACCTCTTGCCCTGTTTTAACCTGTGCAATATCACCTTCCGAAATCTCTAATTTTATTAACATTTTGGATAAATCTGCTACTTGAACTATAGTTGGAGAAGTTTGGTTTGCATTAACTGTCTGCCCGACTGAAACTGGTACTGAAACAATTACTCCCTCTATTGGTGAGATGAGCTGAGTATAATTTAAGTTAGTTTTGGCATTATTAACGGAGATTTCAGCGGATTTAATTTGAGCTTTAATGTTATCAACATTTGCTTTTGCCGATGCTAGCGTGTTTTTGGCTGTTTCTAAATCGCTTAAAGAAGTGCTGTTTGCTTTATACAATTTAGTTAAACGGTTGTAATTAGATTGCGCAACCTCAAGTGCGACTTTCGCTGAGCTTAATTGTGCTTGATAGGCAGAGAGTTGTGCTTCTGCAGTGCTTAAACTATTGCTTTGGTTGCTTGAATCGATCTCTGCAATCAAATCACCTTGTTTAACTTTTTGCCCAAGTTTAACATAAAGATTTTGGATTTTACCTGAAACTTGAGCCCCTACCTCAGTGCGTTTATTGGCACGAACAGAGCCGGTCGCAAGTACTTTTTTATCAATGCTGGTGCGTGTTACCTGCTCGGTAATATAATGAATCTGTTCATTTTTTTGTTGTTGATTGTAGTAGAAATATCCACCTATTCCGATAGTGGTAATTAGCACAAGTAGGGCTAATGGTTTTAGTTTCATAGTATTCCTTTAAGTTGGTGTGAGGTACAAGCGGTCAAAATTGAGTTATTTTTTGCAAAAATTTAAATAATGCCGAATATGTCTCGAATATAGCTGGCAACGGCTTCATCTTTATTGTTACCAATAACTTCATTATTGGGTAATAATGCTTTTAAGCGTGGGTCAGCATTTGCCATTAGGCAGCCTTTTCCTGCAGCAGCGAGCATTTCTGCATCATTCATACCATCCCCAAAAGCGATACAGTCTTTTAGAGTATAGCCTCGTAATTTGACCAATTTTTCCAAAGAGTTAGCTTTGCAAACTCCCTTTGCCATTACTTCTAGACAGAGCAGCGCTGAGTAGGTCATCTGTACACTATCTCCATAATTCGCTTGAATGTAATGTTCAATTGGAATTAGAGCTTCGGGTGTTTTACCGATAAAGAAGACTTTTTCGGTTTGTTTACCATGATGATTCGCAAAATTTATTACTTGGTAGCTAAAACCAGAATCTTGGTGATATTTTTTTAGCTCTTCGATTTCTTTATTAATAAACCATGTATCGCCTTGATAGCTATTTAAACAGACATTTTTATCATCAAATTTAATATTCATGAGTGCTAAGGCAATATCTTCGGGCAAATGTCGGTTAATTAATGTATTGCCGTTTAAATCATTGGCTCTTGCGCCGTTTGAGGTAACCAGCATTGCATTTTTTACCTTCACTTTACGGATAATGTGTGAGACATCAGGGTAATTTCGACCTGTAGCGAAAAAGATATCCACGCCTTGTTGGGATAATTTTTCCAGGGTCTCTATAGTAAAACGACCGATTTTATGATCGGCATTCAAAAGGGTACCGTCAAGATCTGAAATAATGGCACGAAAAGGTAAATTCATAATATATCCTTAAAACTTAAAATTGGTGAAAAGGTATCAAATTTGAGTTCAAACTTCAAAGAAAATAGTGTTATAGCTTTTTTTAAAAAAATTAACAAAAAATTAAAAAATATTTTTGAAAGTTGAAATATTTAATTTTGTATTTAAAGGTAAAGTATTCTCTTAAATTAATAAGTGCAAATGGTTTTTTTATCTAAATTAAATTGCTTTATTAGATAAATCATCTGTTTTTATTACTCAAAAATAAAGGGTAACCGTTTGCGTTAGGTAAAAATACTATTGACATTACTTTGGATGAAGATAATATACATCCATTACCGAATAACAATGAAACATAAACACACACAACACAATATGGAAAAATTTACCCTTCTCCGATTATCTCTATTATCGTATTCTGTGCGAGTATAGAGATTGTCTGGAGAAAGTAAATGGACTATCCACATCTTGCCCGCACTTTAACCTGCGGGCTTTTTTTTATTAGGTAAAAATATTTCAAAATAATTAAGGATTTTCTATGAGCAATAATATTATTATTTTTGATACAACTTTACGTGATGGCGAACAATCATTAAAAGCAAGTCTAACAGTAAAAGAAAAATTACAAATTGCATTGGCATTAGAGCGTTTAGGCGTTGATGTAATGGAAGTTGGTTTTCCGGTTTCTTCATCCGGTGATTTTGAGTCTGTTCAAACAATTGCACGCCATATTAAAAATAGCCGTGTAGCGGCACTTTCTCGTGCGGTCGCAAAAGATATTGATGCAGCTTATGAAGCATTAAAAGTGGCGGAGGCTTTTCGTATCCACACCTTTATTGCAAGTTCAGCCTTACACGTTGAAGCAAAATTAAAACGCTCTTTTGATGATGTTGTTGAAATGGCTGTTGCGGCAGTAAAACGTGCCAGAGGTTATACCGATGATGTGGAATTTTCCTGTGAAGATGCCGGTCGTACAGGTATTGATAACATCTGCCGTATTGTTGAAGCAGCGATTAATGCAGGTGCAACTACAGTGAATATTCCGGACACTGTAGGGTTCTGTTTACCGAATGAATACGGCAATATTATTCATCAGGTAATGAATCGTGTTCCAAATATTGATAAAGCGGTGGTATCGGTTCACTGCCATAATGATTTAGGTATGGCAACTGCGAATTCATTAACTGCAATTCAAAATGGTGCAAGACAGATTGAATGTACAATTAACGGTATTGGTGAACGAGCAGGTAATACCGCCTTAGAAGAAGTTGTTATGGCAATCAAGACCCGCCAAGAATTCTTAGGCGTGGATACTCGTATTAACACGCAAGAAATTCACCGAGTGAGTCAAATGGTAAGCCAATTGTGTAATATGCCTATTCAACCGAATAAAGCGATTGTAGGCAGTAATGCTTTTGCTCATTCTTCAGGTATTCACCAAGACGGTATGCTTAAAAATAAAAATACCTATGAAATTATGTCGCCGGAGACTATTGGTTTGAAAAAAGAGAAGTTGAATTTAACTGCTCGTTCAGGCCGTGCTGCGGTGAAAGGGCATATGGCAGATATGGGTTATACTGAAACCGATTATGATTTGGATAAATTATATGAGGCATTCTTACAGTTAGCAGATAAAAAAGGTCAGGTGTTTGACTATGATTTGGAAGCTCTAGCATTTATTGATATGCAGCAAGGTGATGAAGACAGATTAAAATTAGATGTTATTACCTCACAAACTATTAGCACATTGCCGGCTTCTGCTTTCGTTCAAGTTGAGTTAGACGGCAAGCGAATGAACCAAACTTCAAATGGCGGAAATGGACCGGTAGATGCGGTTTATAATGCGATTATGCAAATTGTCGGAATGGATTTGAAAATGTCACATTATAATTTAACTGCGAAAGGTGAAGGGGCGGAAGCTTTGGGACAAGTGGATATTGTAGTTGAATACGAGGGTAGAAAATTCCATGGTGTAGGCTTGGCAACAGACATTGTGGAAAGTTCTGCAAGAGCCTTAATCCATGCTATCAATGCGATTTACCGTTCACAAAAAGTAGCGGATTTAAAATCGAAGAAATAGTTGTCGCTTATCTGTGATAAAATATTACAAGCGGTCAGATTTTTTGAAAATTTTGCAAATTTTCGATAAAATCCGACCGCTTTCTTAATTCTGTCTTAGGCATGATTAAGAAACTAAAAAATTTCACGTAAAAAATATTAAATTTTTTGAACTTTTTATCGTAAGGTACACACTAATGGAGTGTGTGCAATGGAAATGACACAGTTTATTATTAGGAGAGTCCGCAGTTGAGCGAACAGATCACCGACCAAGAATTAGTCGAAAAAGCACAAAAAGGTGATAAAAAAGCATTTAATTTACTTGTGGTACGTTATCAAAACCGTGTAGCCGGTTTGCTTACTCGCTATGTCGCAAGAGATGATATTCCGGATATTGTGCAAGAATCTTTTATTAAGGCTTACCGTTCTTTAGCATCTTTTCGCGGGGAAAGTGCTTTTTATACGTGGCTTTATAGAATAGCAGTGAATACTGCAAAGAATCATTTGACCTCTTTAGGTAGAAGACCGCCTAAAGAGGATATTTTAGCAGAAGATGCTGAGAGCTATGATGTAGGTGTTCAGTTACGAGAAAGTGATACACCGGAAAATTTAGTGCTATCTGAAGAATTAAAGCGTGTTGTATTTGATACGATTGAGAATTTGCCGGATGAATTGAAAACCGCAATTCGATTAAGAGAATTGGAAGGTTTAAGTTATGAAGAAATTGCTGAAGTCATGGAATGCCCGGTAGGTACAGTTCGTTCACGAATTTTCCGAGCTAGAGAAGCGATTGATGCGAAAGTCAATCCGCTTATGCAGTAATCAGAATTTTGAAGTATTAGTTAGTATAGAATAGATGTAAAAATCATTGGAGTCGATTATGCAACAAAGCATTATTCAACAGAACGAGTACCTTTCAGCTTATATGGATGGGCAGGGTGTTGATACGGATTTTGTCGAAACATTAACAAGTAGCCCGGAGTTAAAGCAAAAGTGGGCAAGCTATCATACTATTCGTAGTATGATGCACGGAGATGAAATTATTTTAGGTAATGATTTCTCTGCAAAAATGGAGGCCTTGCTTGAAAACGAAGAAATCGACGCATTACCTTCTGAAGAGAAAAATAAACAACCTAAAGGTTTGCTGCTTAAACTTAAACGCTGGAGTACACCGATTATGCAAGCCGGTATCGCTGCCTCTGTATGTTTAGTTGCTGTTTTAGGTGTGAATTCTTTTAACCATAAAGATGAGGTTGCTCAAGCTCAACCCAATATCTTGCAAACTCTACCGTTTAGCAATTCTATTGAAGCTGTAAGCTACAATGCTCCGGCTAATGCTCAGCCGACAGCAGAGCAGTTGGAAGTTCAGCAGCGTAGAATAAATGCGTTATTAGAAAATCATGAATTACAACGCCGTACTAATAATGTAATTCTAACTGAAACTGAAAAAGAGAAGGCGCAGACTTCAAATATAGAGACTCAAGAAGAGGGTCAGAAATAATTTATTGAGATAAGTTAGCGAAAAGCCACGTAATGGACAGATAATTACGTGGCTTTTTGTATGTAAATGTATCTAAAAGACAAGAAATTACCAACAAATAGCGAAATCATAGAAAATTTTTGATAGAATGTGCCAGATTTAGTTGATTAGAGAATAAGTATGTTTGTTAAGATGAAAAAATATGTGTTTCTATTTATTCTTATTTTTGCTCAATCTACTCTTTCTTGGGCAGAAACAGGGGTAAAACCCCCCTTGTCTTATTTAGAAGCAATGACACAAGCACATAAAAAATCAACTTATGAACTACTTTATATTTTGCAAACGGAAGGAGATGTGGAATCTTTTCGTCTACGACATACCTTTATGGATGGCAAAGAGTATGCTCAATTGTTAAATCTAGATCGTAGCCGCGAAGAGATTATTCTAAAAAATCAAACTATTAGTTATTTGGGATACAATTTTCGTCCGTTTAGTTTAAATACCCCTCATATTCTTGATAACCTGCCTAATGTTCTTTATGCCGATTATGTAAATTTAAAAGGCTATGTTTTTTTAGATTCGGGTAAAGACCGTATTGCCGATCGAATTGCCCGAGTAATCCGAATCGTGCCAAATGATAATTTACGCCATTCTTATACACTTTGGATTGATGATGAAAGCCATTTATTGCTAAAAAGCCAATTACGCAGTGTTGATAATGCTGTTTTAGAAGAGTTTAGAGTGCTGCATTTATATCGGGCTAAGGAGCTTGAGCTGATTGCTTCTGCAATTGAATCACTTGTGCTACCAGCATTGACTTCAATCAATATAGAAGCATTGAAATCACAGCATAATTGGGAAGTTGATTGGTTACCAACAGGTTTTAACTTAATTGAAAACCAGACGATGAATGGGGCAATGTATAAACTTGAAAATGAAAGTATTGATAGTCGTTTATATAGCGATGGTTTATCTACATTAAATATTTATGTTATGCCAAGCCAAGGTGTTAATTTTAATGAGTACGCTTGGCAACAAGGAAAATTGACGATTTTAAATCAAACAGTAAATGATAAAGATATTGTGATTATTGGCGAAATTCCTATTCAATCAGCTAAGCAGATCCTACAAAGTATTCGATTTTTAGGAGAGGCTAACTAATGATGATGGAGCAGGCTACTGTTGTAGCGTATAAAAGTGGTGTTGCAGTTGTTCAATGCTATGCTAAACGCGGTTGTGGAGGTTGTTCTGCTAATTCTATGTGTGGAACAACCGCTTTATCTGCATTAGTTGGAGAAAAAACAGCGCCTAAATTTAGTATTAAAGTGGATGAGCCACTACAAATTGGGGATGAAATTAAACTTGGACTGCCTGAAAACACTTTGCTGGAAAGTGTAGGGCTAATTTACGGTTTGCCACTATTCGTATTGATAATGACAGCGGTCATATTTTCACAATTTTTTGCAAATGAACTTATTGTTTTACTCACAATGTTGCTTTTTACAGGAATAACTTTCTGGGCTGTGAAAAAATGTATAGATAAACGCAGCAGGCAAGCACATTTTTCGCCTATATTTTTAGGCAAAGTTTAGGAGACTATCATGGAAAAAATATGGTTTAAGAATTACCCTCCCTATTCACCACAAACAATTGAGACTAATCAATATGAATCTTTAGTCGAAATGTTTGAAGCGGCGATACAGCGTCATCCTGATATGCCGGCTTATATTAATATGGGGCAAATTCTGACCTTCCGTAAATTAGAAGAACGCAGTCGATCATTTGCAGCTTATTTACAAAATGAATTGCGTTTACAGAAAGGCGATCGTATTGCGTTAATGATGCCCAATTTATTACAGTATCCCATTGCCTTATTTGGTGCTTTACGTGCGGGGTTGGTAGTGGTGAATGTGAATCCACTTTATACCCCACGCGAATTAGAGCATCAGCTAAATGATAGCGGAGCAAAAGCGATTGTCATTGTGTCTAACTTTGCGGCTACATTAGAAAAAGTGGTTTTTAATACCAACATTAAACACGTTATTTTAACTCGAATGGGCGATCAGCTCTCATTTGGTAAACGTACATTGGTTAATTTTGTTGTTAAATATATTAAGAAGTTAGTACCTAAATATAAGTTGCCTCATGCAGTAAGTTTTCGTGAAGCTTTAAGTATTGGTAAGCAAAGACAATATGTTAAGCCGACAATTAATAGTGCCGAGCTTGCTTTTTTACAATACACAGGTGGGACAACCGGTGTGGCTAAAGGCGCAATGCTGACGCATCAAAATCTTATCGCTAATATGATGCAAGCAAAATGGATTGTTGAACCGTTATTAGGAAGCTCATCTAATCTTATCGGGGTAGTACCACTGCCACTATATCATGTGCTTGCATTATCGCTAAACTGCCTATTATTCCTTGAATTGGGGATTACAGGTTTATTCATTACTAACCCTCGTGATATTCCGGGCTTTATTAAAGAATTAAAAAAATATCGTGTTTCTGTGATTACAGGCGTAAATACCCTTTTCAATGCCTTATTAAATCATGAAAGCTTAAAAGAAGTTGATTTTTCTTCGTTGAAATTAAGTGTAGGCGGTGGTGCAGCAATTCAATCTAATGTTGCCAAACGTTGGCATGACTTAACAGGTTGCCATATTATTGAAGGCTATGGAATGACCGAATGTTCCCCGTTGATTTCCGCAACGCGTGGAGATTCGCAGGAATATTCTGGTTCTATTGGTGTGCCTGTACCTAATACCGATATCCGTATTGTAGATGATGAAGGTAATGAAGTACCGCTTGGTGAGCGCGGAGAATTATTAGTAAAAGGCCCTCAAGTGATGCAAGGGTATTGGAACCGCCCGGATGAAACAGTAGAAGTATTAAAAGATGGTTGGATGGCGACGGGGGATATTGTCGAGATGGGGCAAGATCTTAATTTACGCATTGTCGATCGCAAAAAAGATATGATTATTGTGTCGGGTTTTAATGTTTATCCAACTGAAATTGAAGAAGTTATCTCACAAAATCCGAAAGTTAACGAGGTGGTTGCTATTGGTGTGCCAAATCCGGCTTCCGGTGAGAGTATTAAAATTTTTGTGACGAAAAAAGAGGAAAGCCTGACACGTGATGAATTGCGTACTTACTGCCGTCAATTTTTAACCGGCTATAAAATTCCACGAGATATTGAATTCCGTGATGAGCTACCAAAAAGTAATGTAGGCAAAATTCTTCGTCGAGTATTAAAAGATGAAGAATTGGCAAAAATCAAAAATAGTGCATAAATTCTTTCAAAGGGGAACTTAAAATGAAAATTGTTGAAGTAAAACACCCGCTTGTAAAGCATAAATTAGGCTTAATGCGTGAAGCGGACATTAGCACCAAAGATTTCCGTGAGCTTGCAAATGAAATAGGCAGTTTACTGACTTATGAAGCAACCAAAGATTTGGAGATGGAAGAAGTTGAAATTGATGGTTGGAGTGGTGATAAAGTTGCAGTTGAGCGTATCAAAGGCAAGAAAGTCACAGTTGTGCCTATTTTACGAGCAGGTTTAGGTATGATGGATGGTGTGTTAGAGCATATTCCGAGTGCCCGTATTAGTGTTGTTGGCATTTACCGTGATGAAGAAACGCTACAACCTGTGCCTTATTTTAAAAAATTAGCTAATGATGTAGACGAGCGTTTAGCCATTATCACTGACCCAATGTTAGCAACCGGTGGTTCAATGGTTGCCACTATCGATCTGCTAAAAGAAGCAGGTTGTAAACATATCAAGGTATTAGTTTTAGTTGCAGCACCTGAAGGAGTTAAGGTTTTAGAAGAAGCCCATCCGGATGTTGAGCTTTATACCGCTTCAATTGACAGCCATTTAAACGAAAAAGGCTATATCATCCCGGGTTTGGGCGATGCGGGCGATAAAATTTTCGGTACGAAATAATTTTCTCTCATCTCAATACACAAGCGGTTATATTTGCAAAATTTTTTACAAATATAACCGCTTGTTGTTTCTATCTTATCTTAGCTTTTTAGCAATCTTCATCGGCAATTTCTTCAAGATTATCCACTTCTGGTGGGTTATCGCATAACCAATTTGCTAAGCGCACATAATCTTTAATGGTTAAATTTTCTGCACGAGCAGTTAAATCAATCTCTAATGCTTCAAGTTGTTCTGCACTAAAGAGTGTTGATAGAGCATTACGCAATGTCTTACGGCGTTGGTTAAAGGCTTGTGTTGTTACACGGTTTAGCCAGTAAACATCTTTAACCGGGTAAGGTAATTGTTTGTAAGGTACTAAACGCACAACGGCAGAATCCACTTTAGGTGCAGGCTTAAAGGCTGTAGGCGGTACTTCAAGTACAGGCATTACTTGGCAATAATATTGCGCCATAATGGTCAATCTACCATAAGCTTTACTGTTAGGTGCGGCACATAAACGTTTTACTACCTCTTTTTGCAGCATAAAGTGCATATCTTCAATCAAATCATGGAATTTGAATAGGTGAAATATTAATGGAGTAGAAATATTATACGGTAAGTTACCAAATACTCGCACTGCTTCATTTTCAGCTAAATTCAGACTTTCAAAATATTCACGAAAATTAAAACGTAGAGCATCTTGTTCAATCACTGTTAATTTTTGATTTAGGAATGGGTGATGGCGAAGACGTTCTGCTAAATCACGGTCTAATTCTACTACCGTTAATTTATCGACAAGTTCTGCTACAGGCTCGGTTAAAGCGCCTAAACCCGGGCCAATTTCTAATAGAAACTGACCGTTTTTAGGGTTGATTGCAGAAACAATACCATCAATTATATTCATATCGTATAAGAAGTTTTGCCCGAAACGTTTACGAGCGGTATGACCTAAATGTTTTTTGGAATTTGGTGAACTCATTTTTATCCTTTTTAGTAATAAGAAAAGAACCCCGCAATGCGAGGTTCTTAGAATCTATTTAATTATTGACCAATGTATTGAATATTTGCAGTGCTTCTTAATGCTTTGATCCAATCTTTGGAAGCCTCCTCAGCTTGTTTGGTGATTAGCTGCTGATAAGCTCGTTGGTGATAAGCATCTTCGGTTCTATCTCCTTCACGGACATCAGTAATTTTAAGAATATGCCAACCGAATTGCGATTTAAATGGCGCAGAAATTTGATCTTTTTTCATTTTTGCAGCTACATTTGCGAATGCAGGATCATAAATCTCTAAGATATTAAAACCTAAATCCCCGCCATCTGCAGCAGAAGCATAATCAACAGAGTTTTCTTTTGCAGCTTGCTCAAAAGTAGTCTTACCGGCTTTGATATCAGCAGCTAAACTATTTAATTTTGCTTTTGCTTGTGCATCATTTAAGATTGGGTTAGTTTTAAGCAGAATATGGCTTACACGGTGTTCTTTACCTAAAACCGTTTTGAGTTTACCGGCTGCTTTATCTTTTGCCATTAATTCTTGGGCTAAAGATTTAACTTGCTCTGGTGCAACTTGAATAGATCTGCTGATACTGATATGGCGAACCTGTTCCATTGCCATTTGTTGAGCAATATTGCGTTTAAATTGTTCAAGTGTAATGCCTTGGTAGTCTAAAGCATCTAATAGCTGACCATAGGTAATACCGTTTTGGATAGCCACATTTTCAACTGCTTGGTTAACTGCCGAAGGGCTAATGGTAATACCCGCTTCTTTGGTGACTTGTTGAACTAATATATCATCAATCACTTGATCAATGGCAGCACGGTGAGCCGTTTCAGACACTTTTTTCTTGCCTAAAATACGTTGCACTTGGCTGGCCATCACCGGCGTATCATTAACTAAAGCTACAACGCGTTCTTCAAAAGCGTGAGCAGTTTGGGTAAGACTAAATGTAGCAACGGCTACAGCAAATAATGATTTTACTAATTTCATTTTTATAACAATCCTAGTGGAGATAATAAGTAATACCTTTCATTAGAGATAATTTTATAGAAAAGGTTCACGAAACTTAAGCAGTTTCTTCATTCAAAGCAGGAACTAAGACCACTTGATTAATTCCATCATAATGTGATGTTTGGACTTGAATCTGTTCATTTTTTGCCGTAGGAATATTTTTCCCGACATAATCTGCTCGAATAGGTAACTCACGATGTCCACGATCGACAAATATTACCAACTCAATACGAGCAGCCCGCCCAAAATCTAATAAAGCATCTAATGCAGCCCGAATGGTTCTGCCGGTAAATAGCACATCATCAACCAAAATTACTTTTTTACCATTGAGATTGAGCTGATTATCGGCACCGGTAAAGACCGGATCCTGATAAATTAAATCTAAATCATCACGATAGAAAGTAATATCTAATGCCATACTAGGTAAATGGATATCAGATAACTCAGCTATACGTTTTTGAATTAACTCAGCAATTTCAGCTCCTCGACGCTTAATACCTACAATAACCACATTTTGCATATCCCCGTGTTTTTCGATAATTTGATGCGAAATACGAGATATCGTTCGCTGAAATTGCTCAGTATCAATTATGATTTTTTTCATAGTCATTATAATGCTTGAATTTTCTTAATTACATTGGTAGTAGAGCAACCGTTCTCAAAGTTTAATACTTTAACTTCTCCGCCGTTTGCCCAAACTTCTTGACTGCCTGCAATCTCTTCTGGCTTATAGTCTCCCCCTTTGACTAAAAGATCAGGGAGAATTTCACCGATTAAACGTTGTGGCGTATCTTCATCAAAAGGCACAACCCAATCCACAGAGGCTAAGCCCGCTAGTACTGCCATACGAGCATCTAAATTGTTAATTGGGCGAGATTCACCTTTTAAACGTTTAACCGAGTTATCCGTATTCACAGCCACAATTAAACGATCACCTAATTTACGGGCATTCTCTAAGTAGGAAACATGCCCCGGATGAAGGATATCAAAGCAGCCATTGGTCATTACGATTTTCTCACCACGTTTTTTAGCTTCATCGGTAATAACTTTTAATTCTGCTTCAGAAACGATTCCAAACCCGGTTTCCGCACGCTGATGCACTGCATTTTCAAGCTCAACAGGGCTTACAGTTGATGTACCTAGTTTACCGACTACTACACCTGCTGCCGCATTAGCTAAATAGCAAGCCTCTTCATAAGGGCGGCCATCTGCAATGGCTGTTGCAAGTACGCTGATAACAGTATCACCGGCACCGGTTACATCATAAACTTCTTTAGCTTGAGTTGGTAAGTGGTAAGGTTCTTTACCGGCACGTAGCAAGGTCATTCCTTTTTCGGAACGAGTGACTAACAAGGCTGAAAGCTCAAAGTCTGCAATCATTTTTAAGCCTTTTGCTACAATATCCTCTTCATCTTTACAATGTCCGACTACTGCTTCAAATTCTGACATATTTGGTGTTAGAAGCGTTGCCCCACGATAGCGTTCAAAATCTGTGCCTTTTGGATCGATTAGCACAGGCACATTCGCTTGGCGGGCAATTTGAATCATTTGCTGTACCGATTCTAATGTACCTTTGCCGTAATCAGATAAAATCAAGGCACCGTAAGCGGTAATTTCTTGAGAAAGTTTTGCAAGTAGAGCACTAGAGTCTACATTATGGAAACCCTCTTCAAAATCCAAGCGTAATAATTGTTGATGACGCGATAAAATCCGCAATTTTGTAATAGTTGGATGGGAATCAATTGCTACACAGTGGTTTTGGATATTATATGAATTGAGCAATTTATCTAACGCATTGCCGGCATCATCTTGTCCAATCAAACCGTGCAATGCCACAGGCACACCAAGGCTTGCGATATTCATTGCTACGTTTGCCGCACCGCCTGCACGCTCTTCAATATCTTGTACTTTTACTACCGGAACCGGGGCTTCAGGCGAAATACGATTAGTTGCACCAAACCAGTAGCGGTCTAACATAACATCACCAAGCACTAACACTTTGGCATTATTAAATTTCGGAGAATATTGCATCATCATAGTTTTGCTCCTTTATCAAATTTCCCTTTCTTTTTTTCTACAATTTGAAAGGGAGATTTGTTTAATTATTTCTTACTTTTTTTAATAAACTTCATCAAACGCTTGCGTTTACGTAATTGGTTTGGTGTGAGTTTATTTTTCTTACCGGCAAATGGGTTATTCCCTTCTTGGAACAGAATACGAATTGGCGAGCCGATAATTTTTAAACTCTTACGGAAATAGTTGCTCAAATAGCGTTTGTAAGAGTCTGCTAATTTTTCCACTTGGTTACCGTGAATCACGATAATTGGTGGATTATAACCACCCGGGTGGGCGTATTTTAATTTGACTCGACGACCATTAACCAATGGAGGCTGATGCTCATCTGCCGCCATGCGCAAGATTCGGGTGAGCATTGAGGTTGAAGTTTTTTGGGTTGCACAAGCATAAGCTTCTTTAACAGAATCAAATAAATTACCAACGCCTGAACCGTGTAATGCAGAAATAAAATGCACACGGGCAAAGTCAATAAAATCTAAACGGCGATCTAATTCAGATTTCACTTGATCTTTAATATCTTGCGATAAACCGTCCCACTTATTTACCACAATCACTAAAGAGCGACCGGCATTTAAGATAAAGCCTAATAGCGATAAATCTTGGTCTGAAATTCCTTCACGAGCATCAATGGTTAAAAGCACCACGTTAGCATCTTGGATAGCTTGTAAGGTTTTAATTACCGAGAATTTTTCAACCGCTAAATTGACTTTACCACGCTTACGTACGCCCGCGGTGTCAATAATAGTATATTGCTGACCATCACGTTCCATTGGAATATAGATAGAGTCACGAGTGGTGCCGGGCATGTCGTAAACCACCACACGTTCTTCACCTAAAATACGGTTGGTGAGGGTTGATTTTCCTACATTTGGTCTGCCGACAATCGCAATTTTGATGTTCTTATCTTCAATGGATTCTTCAGCTTCTTCTAAGGCTTCATCTAATAATGCGGTATCTTCTTCATTCTCAAAGTCGAAGTCGGTATCCCATTCATCGTCTTCATCATTTGCAAAATTTTCATCGGAATCGACCGCTTGATCGGCATTGAGCTGTTCGCCAAGAGGGGCTAAAACTTGCTCGATAAGTTGAGTAACACCACGCCCTTGAGCGGCAGCGATTTGTTCTACTTCGCCTAAGCCAAGTTGATAGAATTCAGCACAGTGGGAATCAGCATCAATACCGTCTGTTTTGTTTGCCACTACTACAGTCGTTTTTTCACGTTGGCGTAAATATTGAGCAATGCCAATATCCGCAGGCAATAAGCCTGCACGGGCATCGACTAAAAATAGTACTACATCGGCTTCTTCAATCGCCAGTAGCGACTGTTCTGCCATTTTTTCTTCCACACCTTCTTCCGTTCCATCAATACCGCCGGTGTCGATCACGATAAAATCATAGCCACCAATATTAGCGTGGCCATATTTACGGTCACGGGTTAAGCCGGGGAAATCGGCTACTAAGGCATCACGGGTGCGGGTTAAACGGTTAAATAGGGTTGATTTACCAACATTTGGTCTGCCGACAAGGGCAACAACAGGAGTCATTTTATATCCTTCTAATATTCAATCATTTGCAATTGCTTTGCAAAAATTGGCTCATTATAGCTGAAATTTGAGTAATATGAAATTGCGAGAAAGCGAGAATGCACAAGCGGTCGTTTTTTATCAATTTTTTGCAGGCGTGAATAATTGTAAAAAATTCGCGAAAAATAACCGCTTGTATCCTCTTATTTGAACGATTAATGCTATAGGTAAACTTTGTTCTTCAATAGCAAATATTGAGCAGAAAGTCAGATGGATTGGTGTATAATAAGCAGAGTTTTATATTCAGTTTATCCAAGTTATTTCCTTAATTTGATTTAAGATAGGTTAGGGATATTGAGGGAATTATTTGATGAAGAAATCATTTATTTTCAAAAAAATGGTGTTGGTTTCACTGTGTTCCTTACCTTTAGCGAATATGGTAAATGCCCAGACACCTTTGAAAGACATTTTACAGGTTGCGTTAGTCACAGATCCTACTTTAGATGAGGCGCGAGCTAATATTGGGGCGGCAGAAAGTCAGAGGAAAATTTCTGAAGCGGGGCATCATCCGATTGTGTCGGTTTCCAATACGGGAGTAATTGCTCAAAAACGTACTTATTCTAGTGAAAGACGTTCCGGTCCGGCAATTAACGGTAAGCTTAACCTTTACTCTTGGGGAGCAGTTGAGGCTGAAATTGAACGTGATCAGCATAAACAGGATTATTTCCAACATAAATTTACTGAAACCAGAGAGCAAGTCGGGCGTCAGATTGGTGAGCTATATTTAACAGCATTGCGTGCAAAAGAAAATATTGCCATTTATAAAGAGAGTTTAAAACGACACGATAAGTTAATCAGAGATCTAAAAGTGATTGTGAGCTATGACGGTGGCCGTGTTTCGGAGTTAAATGAAGCTTTATCACGGCGTAATCAGACAGAGGCGATGCTTTTGCAGTTTGAGCGAACTATGCACAATGCTTTAAGTCGTTTGAGTCGTTATACAAGTAAAATGCTAACGGAACAAGATTTAATGGATCCATTTGCTAAGGTGTCTGCTGAGCAATTTATTGCCCAATATCATAACTCAAATATTGACACAAATCCGACTTTTTTGGCACAGCAAAAAGAGTTTGAAAGTGCTAAGGCAGGGGTTGAAGCAGCTAAAGCCCGTCGTAAACCTACGATTAATTTAGAAGGTTCTGCCAGCCGGCTTGAGCGTGAGGTTTATGTGAATGTGTCATGGGATATCTATAACCCTGCCAGCAAATATCAAGAGCAGCAAAGTTATTATTCTCAAAAAGCGGCTGAGGCAAAATTACAGGAAATTGAGCTAGAAGTCTCGCAACAGGGGAGAACAGCTGAAATTGATATGGTTCGTAACCAGAAATTGGCACAGGTTGCGAATAAGCAAATTAGTTTACAGAAGAACGTGGTAAAGGATACTGAGCTTCAATTTGAGATTGCTATGAAATCACTGATTGATGTGTTGGATGCTTATCAAGAATTAACGGCGGTGCAAGCTACGGAAGTTTCGGCTCGTAATGATTTCCGTGATGCGGCATTGCTTTATTTAGTTTCACAATCTCGAGTTTCGGCTTGGGCCGGTGTAACTTCCCTTTCTCTAAAATAAAGAGTAAAAAAGAATGAAATCAGTAATTGAACATATTTCATTAGTAACCCAAATATATGGTAACCCGATTGCTCAAGAAGCATTGGCTGCTCAAGTAGTAAGGGGTGCTTCTAATAAAGTGAATTTTTATTCGGTGGTTGAAGTTTTACGTAGTTACGGGTTTGAAAATTCGATTTCAGCTCGTCCATTACAAGAGATTCCCAGCCTTTCTGTACCTGTTGTGGCTATTTTAAAAAATGAAGAAGCGGTTGTTATCACTAAAATTGAAGGGAAAGGGTTAGATCGACGTTACACCATTCGACAATCTGGTGATGGGGAGCAAATTTTAGAACATCGTACATTGGAGGAAAATTATTTGGGCTACTGCTGGTTTATTAAGCCTAAAATGGTATCTGATGTGCGTTCGGAACTGCCTGAATACCATATGCCTAAGTCATGGTTTTGGAAAGTGATTTGGCGTTTTAAAAGCTATTATTATCAAGTTATCCTTGCCAGTTTTATTATTAATTTTTTGGCTTTGGTTAGTTCATTGTATGTAATGAATGTTTACGATCGTGTTATTCCAAATCAAACTTACGAAACATTATGGGCGCTGAGTATCGGGGTAGTAATCGCTATTTTCTTTGAGTTTATCGCAAGAATAATTCGAGGTCATTTAACTGATGTAGCAGGAAAGAAAGCGGATCTGATTATTAGTTCGGCGCTATTTAGGCGAATAATGGCGTTGCGGTTAATTGATAAGCCGGTTTCGTCTGGCTCTTATGCCAATAATTTACGTGAATTTGAATCGGTTCGCGAATTTATGACCAGTGCGAGCTTATTGGCATTGGTGGATTTACCTTTCCTATTTTTGTTCATTTTTGTGATTTATTTGGTGGGCGGCATCTTGGCGTTTGTACCAATGGTAATGATTGTGCTGGTTTTAGTAGTCGGCTTTGCGGTACAACCTAAACTATCAGCCTTTCTAAATGAATCTATGCGTGAATCTTCTCAGCGTCAAGGTTTGATTGTTGAAGCACTTGATGGTATTGAAACACTTAAGTCAAACAACGCAGTAAATTGGGCTCAGCAGCGTTGGGATAATTATACGGCAAAAGTTTCCGCTTCCCAGATTAAGGTTAAGGATTTAAGTAACTTTGTCACGAGCTTTGCTACGAAAATCCAGCAACTTAATACGGTTTGTTTAGTGGTCTTAGGTGCCTATATGGTACATGCTGAATCAGAGGCTAATCGTATTACAATTGGTGCAATTATTGCATCAGTGTTACTTTCCGGGCGTGCGTTATCACCAGTTGGGCAAATTGCTTCATTGGCTATTCGTTTTCAGCAGGCAAAATTGGCATTAAAAGGTATTGATGCGATTATTGAACGCCCGATTGAACGTGATGTTGCCCGTCAATATATCACGCTTAAACAAGTATTTGGTAAAATCGGATTCCAAAATGTCTCTTTTCAATACAATAAAGAGGTTGCGGATGTTGTCAGCGAGCTAAATTTAACCATACAAGCGGGTGAAAAAGTGGCGATTTTAGGCAAAATCGGCAGTGGAAAAAGTACTTTGCTTAAGCTGGCCTCAGGTTTATATGAGCCGATAAAAGGCGGTGTGAGTTTAGATGATGTGGATATTCGCCAACTCGATCCAAATTATTTGCGTAGTAAAGTAGCTTTATTAGGACAATCTGAGAGATTATTTTTAGGTACTTTACGTGAGAATCTTGAGATGGCTCGAATGGATAATTTATCTGACGATAGAGTATTGATTTCGGCTTTACAACGTTTTGGATTATTACCTCTAATACAAAAACACCCTAAAGGACTGGATATGCCGTTAGGAGAGAATGGCATGGGTTTATCCGGCGGGCAGAAACAGTTAATAGCGTTAGCTCGTATGACAATTAAAGATCCAAAAGTTGTTTTGTTAGATGAACCTACCAGTGATTTAGATCAATCTTCAGAAGAGATGGTGTTAAATGCATTGACACATTGGTTGGCTAATAGAACCTTGGTGGTGGTGACTCATCGTCCTCAGGTATTGAAGTTGGTTAATCGAATTATTGTGATGGATAATGGCAAAATTGTTATGGATGGCCCGAGAGATGAAATCTTAGCCCGTTTACAAAAACAGCCACAAGCTAAAAAACAGGAACCTGCTACTACAGAACCTAAGGAAGTATAATGAGTAACAATCATTCAATTGAAAAAGTGAAAAAGTCGGATTTATCTCTGATTAACGATTTAAATGCGGCATTGCAGGTAGAAAAACATCATAAATCTTTTGCGGTCATTATTCTTTTTTCCATTTTTTTGGCAGTATTTGTCATTTGGGCTTATTTGAGTCCGCTTGAAGAGGTTACCCGTGGTCAGGGAAGCGTGATTCCAAGTAGCCGAGAGCAAATTGTGCAGAGTTTAGATCCGGGTATTATCAGAGAAATGAAGGTAAAAGAAGGAGATATTGTTGAAAAAGATCAAATCTTACTTACCTTAGACGATACCCGTAGTTCTGCAATTTTGCGCGAAAGTGAAGCGAAAGTACAAAACTTAGAGGCGATAGTTAGCCGTTTACAAGCAGAGGCTTATGGAATTGCCTTGAAATTTCCGGATGATATTGCCAAAGAAGTGAAGGAAAGAGAGCTTGCCGCTTATAATGCTCGCCGCAGAGCAATGCAGGATAGTATTGCCGGCTTATCTAAAAGCAAGGCGTTATTAGATAAAGAGATTGCTATCGTGCAACCTATGGTGAAAAAAGGAGTAATGTCAGAAGTTGAACTCTTAAGAATGCAACGCCAATCTTCGGATATTGCCCAGCAGATCACCGAACGAAAAAATAAATATGCTGCAGATGCAAGTAATGAATTAGTTCAATCGGAATCAGAATTGGCACAGGCGCGTGAAAATATGGTTATGCGGGCAGATCCTGTAGAAAGATCGCAAATTAAAGCCCCGTTACGTGGTGTGGTGAAAAATATTAGAATCAATACTGTTGGTGGAGTAGTTCAAGCAGGGCAAGATATTCTAGAAATTGTACCGCTTGATGATAAGTTGATTGTTCAGGCCTATATTAGCCCTAAAGATGTCGCTTTTATTCGCACAGGACAAGATGCTTTGATTAAAGTAAGTGCCTACGATTACTCAATTTATGGAGGATTAGAAGGGAAAGTTATTTTAATTAGTCCTGATACCTTACAAGATGAAAGACGACCAAGTGAGTTAAAATTAAATGCCGAGCAATCTTATTATCGTGTTTTAGTAGAAACTTCAGGCAGCTATATTACTGATAAAGCAGGGAATAAATTAGATATTTCTCCCGGAATGACGGCAACTGTGGATATCAAAACCGGTGAAAAAACAATTTTCCAATATTTAATTAAGCCGATCACCAGAATGAAGCAGGCTTTACAGGAAAGATAACTTAAAAAACGATTAAAAATAAATACCTTTAATAGTTGCCTATTTAAAGGTATTTTTTTATTTATCAATTTTCAAATCTTAGGGCTTTTGAGAAACTTTGCAAGCCAGTGGAGTTCCCATTTTTTGCCATCGCTTGTAAGGCCTGAGTGGGAGCATGTAAAAGTTGGTTAGTCAGTTTATAACTTAACTCATGTAGTACTTTTTCGCTATCCTGTCCTTGGCTTATTGCTTGCAGTGCTTTTTCCAGCAATTCTTGACGGATTTGTTCTGCATCTTGGCGGTAGCGTTTGATTAAATCGCTCGATTGTTGCTGTTTAAGCCATTCAAAAAAAGCTTTGCTCTCTTCTTTAACAATCTCTGCTGCTTGTTTAGCGGCTTCCTCTCGCTGGGCCATATTACGCTGAATAATATTTTGCAAATCATCTACGCTGTAAGCATAGACACCGTCTAACTCTCCGGCTTTCTCATCAATATCACGTGGTACGGCAATATCAATGAGTAGCAATGGGTCAAATTGACGCTGTTTTTGGGCAATACTTACCATCTCTTGGGTAATTAAGGTATCAGGACTGCCGGTAGAGCTAATGACTACGTCTGCCTGGTTTAAGCCCAATTGTAATGCACTGAGGGAGATAATTTGCAAGGGTGAATTTAATTTTTCCGCCAACATTTCTGCTCGAATATGAGTACGGTTAGCTACCATAATATTTTGGGCACCGTGTTGGATTAAATAGCGAGCGACCAGTTCAATGGTTTCACCGGCTCCAACAAGCAAGAAACGCAATTTACTGAAATTATCAAAAATTTGGCGAGCCAAGCCACAAGCAGCATAAGCAACCGATACTGCTTGACTACCGATTTCTGTTTCAGAACGCACTCGTTTTGCAGTGGCAAAAGTCCGTTGGAATAAGCGGGAAAGTTTAGTAGAAATAGTCCGCTGATGTTGTTGATAGAAATTTTCGCTATATTGATAAGCTTGCTTAACTTGCCCGAGAATTTGCGGTTCACCTAAAATCAGCGAATCTAAACCACTTGCTACTTTCATAAGATGGTTAGCCGCTTCTAGGTTCTGCTTGAAATATAGACATTCCTGCAGTTCGGCTTCATTTAGCTGATGGATATGCGCAAACCATCGTAAGCATTGTTCACGCCATTGAATATTTTCAAGGCTGTTTTCTTGAGGCGAAATATTTGGTTGATGAAAATAGAGTTCGGTACGATTGCAAGTTGAAAGAATAACAACACTATCAGCTAAGCCGTTTTGTTGGATTTGCTCAAGAGCCAGCTCACGTTTGTTATCTACAAACGCGACTTTTTCCCTCAATCCGACAGAGGCGGTTTTATGATTAATACCTAAGGCTAAAATTGTCATTACTACTCACAAGCGTAAATATTCGATTTAAAAATAAAAACGCCAATATTGTAATCAAGAGCGTAACTCTGTGCAAATGATTGTGCCAATAGGTTTGATTTATCACAATGTTATTACCTCTTAATGAGTAATGTGATTTCAAGGTTGGCATTAAATTTTCATAAAAGGGTAAATTTTTTTTGAAATTCCACGTATAATTAGCCTTCATTCCGAGCTGTTACAAGCGGTTATTTTTTCGTGAAATTTTACAAGGAGGCTGAATGGTTGCAATTCGTTATTCCCACCAACTTGACCCGAATAATTTTGAATTGGCGAGTTGGAGTGAGAGCTTGAATATGTCGCCGGTTACCTTTGAAAAAATTCAACAGGCTTGGTTGTATGCTCAAGAAAAGCTGGATACCGATTATAGTTTGATGTGGTATGGCATCGAAATGGTGGAGGTGCTACACGGACTGAATATGGATGATGACAGCCTCGTTGCAGCCTTACTATTTCCTCTCGTTAAGCACAATATTATTGATTTGGTTCAATTAAAAGACGATTTTAGCAATCAAATTAAGAATTTGGTGAAAGGTGTTCTCGAAATGGAGAATATTCGCCAATTAAGTGCTAACAATGTCTCGGATCTGCAAATTGATAATATTCGTCGAATGTTGCTTGCAATGGTTGATGATTTCCGCTGTGTGGTTATCAAATTAGCCGAGCGGATCGCCTATTTGCGTGAAGGTCGCCACCACTCGGAAGAAGATACGGTTCTAGCTGCTAAAGAGTGTTCACATGTTTATGCCCCCCTTGCTAACCGTTTAGGCATTGGTCAGCTTAAATGGGAGCTGGAAGATTATTGCTTCCGTATTCTTCACCCTGTCTCTTATACCCAAATTGCCAAATTTGATTTAGCTGAACGCAGATTAGATCGTGAACGCTATATTGCAAATTTTGTGGCAGATTTGACCGCTTGTTTATCGCCTGAAATTGAGAGCGTGCAGATTTACGGCCGTCCGAAGCATATTTACAGCATTTGGAAAAAAATGCAGAAAAAGAGTTTGAAGTTCAATCAGTTATTTGATATTCGTGCGGTCCGCGTCATTGTTCCTACCTTGGAAGATTGTTATACCGCTTTGGGTATTATTCATACCAAATACCAACATCTGCCGGAACATTTTGATGATTATATCGCAAACCCGAAACCGAACGGCTATCAATCTCTGCATACTGTTGTGTTAGGTGAGGGAGATAAAGCGATTGAAGTCCAAATTCGTACTCAACAAATGCACGATGATGCAGAGCTTGGTGTCGCTGCTCACTGGAAGTATAAAGAAGGGGCGACAGCAGGGCGTTCGGGTTATGAGGAAAAAATTGTTTGGTTACGTAAATTACTTGAATGGCAAAATGATCTTGCCGATTCCGGTGATATGGTGGCAGAAATGCGTTCACAAATATTTGATGATCGTGTTTATGTCTTTACGCCAAGAGGTGAGGTAATTGATTTACCACAAAAAGCCACACCACTTGATTTTGCTTATGCGATTCATAGTGAAATCGGACATCGTTGTATTGGGGCAAAAGTAGCCGGGCGAATTGTACCCTTTACTTACCATTTACAAATGGGTGATCAAGTTGAGATCATCACTCAAAAACAACCAAATCCAAGCCGAGATTGGCTCAATCCAAATGCGGGGTTTGTAAATACAGGCAAGGCTCGCTCGAAAATCATCGCTTGGTTTAAAAAATTAGATAGAGAAAAGCATATTCCAATTGGTAAAGAAGCGCTTGAAGCAGAGATGGCGAAATATGGCTTTACCCTTAAACAGATTGAAGAATACGCTTTACCTCGTTACAACCTCAAACAGTTTGATGATCTATATGCTGGCATTGGTGGTGGCGATATTCGCTTAAATCAACTGATGCACTACCTGCAATCTAAATTAATCAAACCAACTGCTGAGCAAGAAGATGAAGCGGTGTTAAAGCAGGTAAACAAAAACAGTAATCAACCAAAGCAAAGCAAAGGCTATGTGATTGTTGAAGGTGTAGGGAATTTAATGCACTCCATTGCCCGCTGTTGTCAGCCGATTCCGGGCGATGAAATAGTCGGTTATATTACTCAAGGGCGAGGAATCTCCATTCATCGAGCCGATTGTGAACAACTATATGAGTTGCTCAGTATTAACCCTGAGCGGGTTGTTGAAGCCGATTGGGGAGAAGGCTATGCTTCGGGACTAAGTTTGACTATTCGCGTAATTGCTAATGACCGTAACGGTTTATTACGAGATGTAAGTGCAATCATGGCAAATGAGAAAGTCAATGTGCTTGGGGTATCCAGCCGTACTGATGTCAAACGTAGCATTGCTACCATTGATATGGAAATTCAGCTCAATAATGTAGAAATTTTAAATAAATTATTAGCCAGAGTAGCCCAATTAGATGATGTGATTGAGGCAAAACGTCTATCCAGTTAAGCACGTGGAATTTGTAAAAATTTGATAAAAAACGACCGCTTGTCGGATTAAAAAGAGAACAATAATGGAAAAATTAGTGATTTTAGGCTCAACCGGATCTATTGGGAAAAGTACCTTATCGGTTGTAGACAAAAATAAAGAAAAATATGAGGTTTTTGCTTTAGTAGGGGGACGAAATGTAGCGTTGATGGCGGAACAATGTCAACAATATCAACCTCAGTTTGCAGCATTAGATGATGAAGATGCTGCTTTAGCACTTAAAAGCGAGCTATCGAAATTAAAGCTAAAAACAGAAGTATTAGCCGGACAACAAGCGATTTGTGATCTTTCTGCGCATCCACAGGTGGATATGGTGATGGCGGCAATTGTAGGCGCAGCCGGTTTATTGCCGACGCTTTCAGCTGTTAAAGCGGGTAAAAAGGTTTTATTGGCAAATAAAGAATCGCTGGTAACTTGTGGTCAGCTTTTTATTGATGAGGCCAGTCGGTCCGGCGCAAAATTACTGCCTGTCGATAGCGAACATAATGCAATTTTCCAAGCCTTACCACCAGAAGCACAACAGAAAGTTGGTTTTTGTCCGTTATCTGAATTGGGGGTGAGCAAAATTATCTTAACCGGTTCGGGTGGGCCGTTTAGAACCAAGCCATTGACTGAGTTTGAGAACATTACCCCGGCTCAAGCGGTGGCTCATCCAAATTGGTCTATGGGTAAAAAGATTTCGGTAGATTCGGCAACGATGATGAACAAAGGCTTAGAATATATCGAAGCTCGTTGGTTGTTCAATGCTAGTGCCGATGAGATGGAAATTATTATCCATCCACAATCTATTATTCACTCGATGGTACGTTATATTGATGGTTCAGTGATTGCTCAAATGGGAAATCCGGATATGTGTACTCCAATTGCTCACACAATGGCATATCCAAATCGTATTGATGCTGGTGTGGCGCCATTAGATTTCTTTAAGTTAAAAGAATTGACTTTTATTGAACCGGATTTTTCTCGTTATCCGAACTTAAAATTAGCTATTCAAGCCTTTGCCGAAGGGCAGTATGCAACAACTGCAATGAATGCGGCAAATGAAATTGCGGTTGAGGCATTTTTACATGAACAAATTCGTTTTATTGATATTGTGAACATAAACCGGACTGTAGTTGAAAATATCGCACCAATTCAAGTTAAAGAAATTGCCGATGTGCTACATATTGATAAGTTGGCAAGAGAATTGGCTAAACAAGCGGTGATGCAGCTATAATTTTAAACGCAGAGATAAAAAATGCCTACAAATCTGTAGGCATTTTTTTATGAGTTAGTTTGCTTTTTTGCTGATAGTTACACCGGTAAATCCAAAGATAAGGGTTAGGATTAAGCAGAGATAGCAGAAGAAAGCATAAGGCAAATAATCAATTACAGAGACATTGAGTACGCTACTGATAAATACACCACAAACGCTCCATGGCACCAGAGGGTTGATTACTGTACCTGCATCTTCTAAAGTACGTGAGAGGTTTTTCGGCTCTAAGCCTAAACGTTCGTAAGTGGAGCGGAAAGTATTGCCTGATAATAATAGGCTCAAATATTGTTCTCCGATTAAGACATTAATTCCCACCGCAGTGCTTGCTACTACAAGCGTAACTCGCCCTGTACTGGTTAAGAAACCTTTGATACCTTCGAGTAAAGCCGGTAATACGCCAAGAGCTTGCAATAATCCACCTAAACTTAGTGCTAATACCACAATACTGATGGTAAAGAACATGCTGCTAATGCCACCACGAGAAATGAGTGAGGCAACTTCACCTAAGTTTAAGTTTTCTGCAGGTTTGTATCCTGTGAAAAAGTAAGAACCGAGTTGTTCTAGGCTAGGAGAGCTATGTGTGTAAGTAATAATAAGTGATAATACAACAGTAGTAACGATAATATAGATTGAATTTACACGTTTTATCGCCATTAAAATTAAGGTGGCGAAAGGTAGTAATGAATAACCATGAATTAACCCAGTGGCTTGTAAATTCGTTTTTAAGTTTTCAATATTAGCGAAATCGTATACATCAGCAGGTTCGGTCAATAACCAAAGGAAAATAGCAGTTAAGATCCATGCAGGAATAGTGGTGTACATCATGTTGCGGATATGCGCAAACATATCAATACTTACCGTTGAAGCTGCGATAGCTGTGGTATCTGAAAGTGGTGACATTTTATCGCCAAAGAATGCCCCTGATACTACGGCACCGGCAACAATTGCAGGATCAGCTCCGAAAGCTGAACCCATTCCAATAAAGGCAACGCCGATAGTAGCTGTTGTAGTTAAACTACTCCCTAATGCAACACCTGTAATAGAGCTTAATGCAAAAGCTGAGATATAGAAAAATTCAGGTGAAATACTGGTTAAGCCGTAATACATTAAAGTTGGAATTGCGCCGGACATCATTAATGCAGAAACTAATAACCCGATGAAAAAGAATAAATAAATAGCGCCAATGCCCGACATTAAGCCTTTAGCCATACCTTCTTGCATATCTTTAAAAGGAATTTTATTGACTAAGCCGAAAAGTAATAAGGTAATGACAACCAATAAAATAGAAATTTGAGGAACCCAACCTAGTTTGATCATGGTTACCCCTAAAATAAAAACAGTGATAATAGACAATAACACTGCGGTACTCGGTTTTAGCTTAAGCAGGTAGCTATTCATTTGTACTCCTAAGGTAATTTTAATTTTTGATGCCTAAAACAAGGTTTGCATTATAGACTAATTTTACTTAACTAAGTAGTGTGCGCCTAAACTCTTCTCATTCAACATTTGATTAACTACTAACTGAGCGGTTTTTAATGCGTTGTAAATTTCAATTCCTTGAAATTGTGCGTGATAAATCGGGTCGAATCTTTGTTCCAATTGCGCTAATTCATTTAATAATAGGGTGAGATTTTCAACGGTACGATAAATATTTGCATATAATGCCATTTTTTCGCGAATAGTTGAAAGCACTTCACTGGAGGTAAGTGTTAGCTGTGCATTAGGCGGTGTAAGCTGATTTAATGAATTTTCTACCTCTGCAAGCGGTAATATTTTGTGATTTTTTTGCAAATGAGTTGCAAGCGAATGTTTAATTTTAGCGATTGAACGTTTGGCAAACACCAAACCACCGCCTACTGAATTACCCCCCATACGATTTGCCCCTTCGATACAATGAGCAATTTCACCAATAGCAAATAAACCTTGAACATGGCTTTCCCCCCATTCATCAATCTGAATTCCACCATTACAGCTGTGAGCAAAAGGCTTAATTGCAATTTTATTTTTGACTAAATCAATTCCTACCTCATTTTTCAGCCAGCTTAGATAGACTGTATAAAATTCTTCTTTATCTTCATAGAGTTTAGGGCTGTATTTAAGATAAACTCCTTTTTCAGACGGATTTTCTAATAAATGTTTCATCATGACTAAATCAAATTCCACACAGTCAAAGTCAAGGCTAAATGGGGCATAGTGGCTTCTTTCAAGCATCATTTTAGCAAATTGTTCTGTGCTTAAATGTGGAAACAGATTATTGCCATGAGAGTCGGTAATTTCGTTCACATATTTTAGGGTATGTTCACCAAATAAAACTTTATATTTAGGTTCAACAAAGGCAGGAATAAATTGGATAAAGGGTAAATTGACCAATTTTGCCCCGGCTTTTTGAGCGATGGAGTGCAAAGAGCCAATGACATCTACAGGGTAAAGATTATCTTTATACAACCCTGCAATGCCGCCAGCTGCCAAAATAATATAGGGGGTTTTGCAAAAAATATACGAAATTTGACCGCTTGTATTAAGCGAGAACACCGCACCTTCTACTTGATTATTCTCGCTGACAATATGTAACAGGGTAGCATTTTCATAAAAAGGAATTTGCTGCTCTTCTAAAATTTGTTTGGCACGAATTGCAGACTCTCGCCAATCTTTAATCAGATAAATCGGTCTTGGATATTTAGCAAAGCAAGCCGGGCGATTGTCGTTACGTTTCCAAGGCTTGAAACCAATTCGATTTAATAATTCAATTGCTTGAGGAGAATCTTCAATATAGGCTTGCACCACATTAGGATTAATTTTGCCTTGACCGATACGCTCAATATCTTCTCGAAAATGGGCGTGATCGCTTTCATCACCTGTTACTTGAATCCCAAGGGTTGCTTTAAGCGGAAAATAGCTCGCTCCTGAGCCAATGGTCGATTTGCTGATAAGCAGCGCATTGAGGCCCTTGTTTTTTGCCTCAACAGCCGCTGAAAGCCCGGCAATGCCGGATCCTACAATGAGTAAATCGGTTTCTATAGTTTGAGTAATTTTAATCATATTCGATTTCTAAAAAACAAGCGGTAAAATTCTGTTGAAATTTTACCGCTTGTATAATCAAAGCTCAACCTAAAGCTGAATTAGAGTAGAGAAGGCGCCGCCTCAATTAAGGTGCGAGTGTATTCTTTCGTCGGATTTTCAAATACATCTACCGCATTTCCCATTTCCACAATTTGTCCGCCATTCATTACCACGATTCGGTCGGAAACTTGGTGAACAGTTTGTAAGTCATGTGAAATAAATACCATCGCAAGATTTAGCTCTTTTTTCAAATCGGCTAACAGGTTAAGTACCTGTGCACGAACTGATACATCAAGGGCTGAGGTTGGTTCATCAGCTACAATCAGTTTTGGATTTAATGCTAATGCACGAGCAATTGCAACCCGTTGTTTTTGACCGCCCGATAAACGGGTTGGCTCAACCAGTGCAGCTGAGCGTGGTAAACCTACACGAGAAAGTAAGTCGTAAACGCGTTTTTCACGCTCTTGCGGTTGTAAAATATTATGAATATCCATTGGATCTTTTAAAATATCCAACACTCTCATACGAGGATTCAGTGCTGTTGCCGGGTCTTGGAAAATTACAGACACTTGGCTGCCGAAATATTTACGTGCTTGTGCACTACCATATTTCATTTCCAAACCGTTGAATTTTACTGTGCCGGAAGTCGGCTTTTGCAAGCCGATAATCACATTCGCAAGGGTTGATTTGCCACAGCCAGATTGACCTACTAAGCCAACTGTTTCACCTGCGTGGATAGCAAGGCTGACATCATTAACCGCGGTGAATTTTTTCGGGTTAAATAATGTACCATCACGGGAGGCAAATTGGACAACAATATTGGATAGTTCAATAATCGGTTGTTCTTTGACGAATTTCATACTCATAGTATTGCCCTCCTCTATACTTCTTTAGCGGCTTGTTTATCTTCTAAGTGTGATGCCCAGAAGTGTTGTGGATGATCACCTGTCGGTACAAGTTTCAACCGTTGCTCAGGGTTTGCATCCGGTCTTAATGAACGGCTTGCAAAACGGTCACCTTTGGCAAAATCGAACGGTGAAGGTACACTGCCCGGAATTTGATATAAGCGTTCAGCACGAAGTTCGGTTGAAAGCACAGAGCCTAATAGGCCACGGGTATATTCGTGAGTCGGGTTTGCCAACAATGGAGTTGTTGGAGCGGTTTCAATCACTTGACCTGCATACATTACCGTAATGTGGTGTGCAATTTGTGCCACTAACGCTAAGTCGTGGCTTACGAATACCATTGCAAAACCAAGCTTTTCACGTAATTCATTTAATAGTTTAATCACTTCGGCTTGAACAGTTACGTCTAATGCTGTTGTCGGCTCATCGGCAATTAACAGTTTCGGCTCACGGGCTAATGCCATTGCAATTAACACACGTTGACGTTGCCCCCCGGAAAGCTCATGTGGATAGCGGTTAAGCGTTTTTTCAGGATCTAATTTCACCCATTTTAATAAAGTCTCGGCAGATTGTTTACCACCACGGCTAATTAATTGTGCCATTTGGTCTTTAATACGCATTGATGGGTTTAACGCACTCAACGCATCTTGGTAAATCATTGAGATTTCATGACCACGTAGAGCATTCAAATCTGCAGATTCCAATAAGTTATGTTGTTTGCCTGAACGGTCGGTGAACAGAATTTCACCGGTAATTTTTGCCGTTTTCGGTAATAATCCCATAATAGAGAATGCTGTAATAGATTTACCACAACCTGATTCACCTACTAATCCCATTGTTTCACCTTCATGAACGGTAAAGCTGATGTTATCTACAAGCGGAGTTTCACCGTAACGATTTGGGAAGCGAATGGATAAGTTTTTCACTTGTAGAATTGGTTTTGCATTCGGGTTTAATTGCATACGGTCAGTACGCGTTGTTTCTTTTTCATTTAATTTGAGTAAGTAACGTTTTAACGCAAGTGTTTCAGACATTGCTTCTTGAACATCTGTTGCTAACGGTTTAGCTACATCTTCTTTGCTTTGGGTAGAACGTTTAAGTTTTGGATTCACTAATGCATCAGTTAAACCTTCAGCAAGAATGTTTAATGCCAATACAGTTAATAAAATCATAATACCGGCAAAGGTTGTTGCCCACCAGAAACCACTTAATACTAAGTTACGACCTTCAGATAAGATATTACCCCAAGATGGGAACGGAGGTTGTACACCGGCACCTAAGAATGAAAGTGAAGCCTCAAATACAATTGCATCGGCAACCATTACTGTTGCGAATACCAATACAGGGGCTGCGGTATTACGTACTACGTGTTTTAAAAGAATATAAGTACGGCTACCACCGATTACACGCTCTGCACGCACATAATCTTCTTCCCACTGAGCCACCACGTTTGCACGTACAACACGAGCGAGCTGTGGCGTATAAACTATCGCAATGGTTACGATAATTACAGGGACAGAGTTACCAAAGGTAGCAAGTAATACAGCCGCTAATGCGATACCCGGAAATGCCATTAAGATATCCATAAATCGCATAATCACTTCGTTACCGAATTTGTCTGCGGTTGCCGCGGTTGCACCTAAGATACTACCAAAGATAATGGCAACGCCTACCGCGCCTAAACCGATAAATAGTGATGTTCTTGCACCCCATACCATACGCGAGAAAATATCACGTCCTAAGCGGTCTGTACCGAATAAATATTCGCTGCTTGGAGCTTGCACAGGGCGAATTGTTTGTAGCGGGTCGTAAGTTGCAACCCAAGGGGCAAATACGGCAACTAATGCGACAAATACAATAAAGAATAGGGCGATTTTTGAACTTGTTGATAATGCTCTAAATCTTGCACCGCCTGAAGCAAGTCGAGCAGCTAATCCTTGGCGAAACATATTATAAACTCCGAATTTTTGGATTAATGAGCAAGTAGAGAATATCAACAATGATATTCACCAACACGAAAGTAAATGCAATGGTTAAAACCACACCTTGCACAAGGTTTAAGTCGTGGTTAACAATACCATTAAAAATTAATTTACCCATGCCCGGTAAGTCGAAGATTTGTTCAATAACCACCGCACCACCTAATAAGTATCCTACACGTAAACCTAATACGGTAACAGGAGTAATTAATGCATTACGTAATACGTTATGGCGGATAACAGTTGGGTAAGGCACGCCATTACCGATTGCAGTACGTACATAGTCTTTATCCATTTCTTCTACCATTGTTGTACGCACAACACGAATTAATGAGGCACATACCGGTACAGCAAGGGCAAGTGATGGGAGAATCATTGAGTTTACATAGCCTTTCGGATCTTCACTAAACGGCACAAAGCCGCCTGAAGGTAACCAGTCTAACTTAAGAGAGAAGTATTGGATTAATAAAATACCCAACCAGAAAGAAGGTGTTGCAACCGCAGCGACAGAAATTAAACGGATGAGTTGGTCTACCCAAGTATCACGGTAAAGTGCAGCAGTTACACCTAAAGTGAAAGAGACAATAGCAGCTAAAAATACACCGATAAAAGTCAACTGTAATGTAAGTGGGAATGCTTTGGCAATCATATCCACAATAGGCTGTTCCGGTGGTGTTGTCATCCCGAAATCAAGTACGAATAGATTACCTAAAAAGCGAAGATATTGAACAATGAGAGGATCGTTTAACCCGTGTTGCTCACGGTAAATTTCTTTTGCTGCTTCGCTAGCGCTTTCACCAAGTGCGACCGTTGCCGGATCACCGGGGGTAAATTGTAGAACGATAAATACAAGGGCAGTTACGCCTAAGATCATTACCGGCAGAGCCATAAGGCGACGCCATAATAATCGGAGTATAATTTCCATTTTCTTCTCCTTGAGTGTAGTTACACTCCAAAAATAATTCTAAGTTTACCTACACAATAAAATAATCAGCATGTAGGATTATAAATGAAAATATAGACAGAGGTGATAAGAATTTTGAGTGATATAAGCAATATAGCTTAAAATTACATCTTTTAAGTTTTATGCAAGCGGTAAAATTTTGAGAGAATTTTACCGCTTGCTTTCGCTTGCTTTATTAGTCTTTACGATTATTTAGCCAGACCAACACCAATGAATGACATACCTGTTGTTGGTAACGGTTGGAAACCGGTTAATACTTTGTCATTCCAAGCAGTTGGTAATTTACGGTGAATAATCGGATAAAGTGGAACTTGTTCAGCAATGATATTAATCGCTTTTGTCCAAGCCTCTTTAGATGCCGCAGGATTTTTTGCAGCTTCATCAAGTAGTTTTTGAACTTCTGCATATTCAGCTGTTTCAGACCAACGGAAGCGGCGTTTCGGCCATACATCACCACGATACCACCAGCTTAATAATAAGTCTAAGTCATTACCGAATACAGATGGGTCACCCGGGGCAACAACTACTTCATAGGCACCTTTATCTACATGAGTGCCATATAATGCACCTGATTGTAAGTGTTTAAGTGATACTTTAACGCCTTTTAATGCGTTCCAAGACTCAAGAATTAATGGCGCACACTCTTTTACCCAAGAGTGGTCTGTTGCTAATAATTCAAACTTCAACTCTTTTACACCAGCTTCGGCTAATAACGCTTCTGCTTTTGCTTTATCAAAATCATATTGCGATGTTGCTTTTACGTAATCCGGGTGAGTATCTTGAACATAAGAACTGGCTGCTTTTGCATTGCCTAAGAATACCACATCGATTAATTTTTGTGTGTCTAAACCATAGTGTAATGCTTGGCGAACTTTCGGATTGTTAAACGGTGCTTTTTCACAGTTAAACATTAAGAATAATAAGCCAAATGATTGTACTGACTCCACTTTACCTTTACGTTTTAAACGCTCTGCATCTAAGTAAGGTACAGATTCAATTGCTTGTACACGACCTGATTCTTGTGCGGTTACACGCGCTGCATCATCAGATAATAAGAACCAAGTCATTTTTTCTACTTGAGCCGGATATTGACCATTGTAGTCTGCGAATGCTTCAAACACGATACGGTCATCTTTAGTCGCAGAAACAAATTTATATGGACCGGTACCAACCGGGCTTGCGTCAAATGCAGCTTGGCCTGCTTCCACTAATGCTTTTGGTACGATTTTAACGATAGTTAAACGCTCTTTGAATAACGCAAATGGATATTTCAATTTGAATTCAACGACTTTTTCATCAACTTTTTTCACCGTATCAATAAATGGAATGAACTGTGCGAAAAGTGATGCTTTTGCCGGATCTAATACTCGCTCAAATGAGTAAACTACGTCTTCTGTAGTTACCGGGTTACCGTTATGGAATTTTGCTCCGTCGCGTAATGTGATACGATAAGTAACATCATCTACTTTTTCAGGTTCTGCCGCAGCTAATGCTAAATATGGCTTACGAGTGGCTGGGTGCAAGTCCACGAGGCCTTCAAAAATATGGAGGTTTGCCGCCATTGATGAAGCACCACTTGAGGTAAGAGGGTCGAATCCGGTTGAGATAGGATAAGCGATTCCCGCTTCAATAGCTGAGCCGGCACTGGGTGCGGCAACCGCTTTAGAGGTAAAAGTACCTAAAGTCCCACTAAATGCCATACCGGCGCCAACACCAGCCATTAATTTCATAAAACCACGACGAGATTCGTTGTGTTCAAAATGTTTTGTCATAGTAACGCTCCTTTGAGGTCGTATCATTTTATTGAAGTGAATTTGTCAAAACTCACGATTATTTTGAATCAAATTTATCATATCATTAACTGTGAAGTGGTAAAGCGGCAATGTTTGAATTTGTGATCTAGTTCACGAAAAATCTTTACTTTCCACCTAGCCTGCTTTTCGCTATTATTTAGCACCATATAGAAATATAACGAAATATTCACAGTGACACTAATTCTACCCCCTTTAAGCCTTTATATCCATATTCCTTGGTGTGTGCAAAAATGCCCTTATTGCGATTTTAATTCTCATGCCCAAAAAGGATTGATTCCCGAACAGGAATATATTCAGCATCTACTTGCAGATTTATCGCAAGATTTGACCGCTTACCAGGCAGCTATTGGCGATCGCAAACTACATTCTATTTTTATTGGCGGCGGCACACCAAGTCTTTTTTCTGCTGAGGGAATTAGCCACCTATTAAATGAAGTAGAAAAACGCATTGCTTTCGAACCCAATATTGAAATTACATTAGAAGCCAACCCCGGTACTGCTGAAGCCGAACGTTTTTTAGGTTACGCTCACGGTGGAGTGACTCGTATTTCAATGGGGATTCAAAGTTTCGAGCAGGAAAAATTACTTAAATTAGGGCGAATTCACGATGCGAACGAGGCAAAACAAGCGGTTATTTTTGCTCAAAATTCTGCAAAATCAGGCTTACAAAGTTTCAATATTGATTTAATGCACGGTTTGCCGAATCAATCGGTTAAGCAAGCCTTGGCGGATTTAGAAACCGGCATTTCGCTCAATCCTCCGCATTTATCGTGGTATCAACTTACTATTGAGCCAAACACGATGTTCTACTACCGCAAGCCGACTTTGCCCGATGATGACCAATTGTGGGATATTTTCGAGCAAGGGCATCAACTTTTAACCGCTGCCGGCTATGAGCAATATGAAACTTCAGCCTATGCGAAAAAAGGCTTTCAATGCCGACACAATTTAAATTATTGGCGATTTGGCGATTACCTCGCTATTGGTTGTGGTGCACATGGTAAAATCAGCTACCCTAATGGTGAAATTTACCGTTTTTCCAAAACTAAGCACCCCAAGGGATATATGCGGGGGGAATACCGCTACAGCCAAGATTTGGTTGAGCTCGAGGATCGCCCCTTTGAGTTTTTTATGAACCGCTTCCGCTTACTTGAAGCTACGCCCAAGCAAGAGTTTGAATGGTTTACGGGATTAGACCGAGAAGTCGTTCGTCCAACAATGGAATGGGCGCTAAGCCAAAACTATATTTCTGAAACCCCAACCCATTGGCAAATTACTCAACACGGAAAACTGTTTTTAAATGAACTATTGGAAGGTTTTTTGGAATAGTTTGCAAGAAAATAGCAAAATTCAACCGCTTGTCATGAAAATGACAAGCGATTTTTTGTGATCTCGCTCGAAAAAATCTGATTTTTTACTAGACAAAAAAACAGTATTCAGTAGGATACCTCTCACGAATAAGGAGAGTTTATGACCAGCAAACAAATCCGCAATAGCACCGCTGAATTTTTGATTTTTACTCAACAAAATAGCGAAGAAAATATCACCGTTCGCTATGAAAATAATGAAATTTGGCTCACGCAAAAGTTGATTGCACAGCTTTTTGACTGTTCAACTGACAATGTTTCTCTACATTTGAAAAATATTTTTAATAGTGGTGAGCTTGATGTTAATTCAGTTACCGAGGATTTCTCGGTAACTGCCGCAGATGGCAAAAACTACAAGACCAAACATTACAATCTTGATGCGGTGATTTCAGTCGGCTATCGAGTGAACTCTATTCGGGCAACTCAATTTCGCCAATGGGCAACGAAAATTCTGCGGGATTTTGCTCAAAAAGGTTATGTGATTGATCGCCAAAGAATGGAAAACGGTACTTTTCTAAACGAAGACTATTTTGAACAGTTACTGGCTGAGATTAGGGAAATTCGTTTATCAGAGCGGCGTTTTTACCAAAAAATTACTGATATTTACGCCACTGCTGTGGATTACAACAAAGATACACCAACGACTAAGCAATTTTTTGCAACAGTACAAAATAAATTACATTTTGCGATTCACCAACATACTGCCGCTGAATTGATTTATGAACGAGCAGATAGTGAAAAACCGAATATGGGGCTGACTAATTGGGCAAAATCACCCGATGGCAAGATCTTAAAAAGTGATGTGGCGGTTGCAAAAAATTATTTAACTGCGGAAGAGCTCAAAGAATTAGGACTGATTGTGAATGCCTTTTTAGATTTAGCCGAAAGACGAGCGAGACGTAAAATTCCAATGACAATGGAAGATTGGGCGAAACGATTGGATATTTTCTTGAATGCTGATGATTTGCCACTTTTGGCAAATAAAGGAAAAATCAGTCTTGAGTCAGCCAAATTACACGCTGAAAGTGAATTTGAAAAATATCGGATAGTGCAAGATAGACTGTTTGAAAGTGATTTTGACAAAGTATTAAAGGAAGCCTTACTCACTGAAAATCAGTATTGCCCGAAGTTATAAGAGAAAACGGCTATAAGGTGCAAATTTTTTGCCAAGTCTGACCGCTTGCCGTGTATAATGCAAGCGGTCTTTTTTTAGGAATTTTTTACAAATGAACAGATTACAAACAGGCGATAAAGCTCCTGAATTTACATTGCTCGATCAAAACGAAAATAGCATTTCCTTAAACCAATTTCGAGGCAAAAAAGTGTTGGTTTATTTCTACCCGAAAGCTCTTACACCCGGCTGCACCACACAAGCGTGCGGCTTGCGTGATAGTAAATCAGAGCTAGATGAATTGAATGTAGTGGTGCTTGGTATTAGCCCGGATTTACCGAAAAAATTGGCTCAATTTGTTGAGAAAAAGGAACTGAATTTTACTTTATTATCTGATCCTGAACACAAAATTGCTGAAGCCTTTGGCGTGTGGGGTGAGAAAAAATTCTTAGGTAAAACTTATGATGGTATTCACCGCATTAGCTTTTTAGTCAATGAGCAAGGCGTGATTGAGCAAGTTTTCGATAAATTCAAAACCGGCGAGCATCACCAAATGATCGTAGATTATGTGCGAGGTCAATAATGGGTAAAAAAGCGATTTTTTTAGACCGTGACGGCACACTGAATATCGATCACGGCTATGTGCATAAAATTGATGATTTTCAATTTATCGAAGGTGTCGGCAAAACGCTCAAACAGCTGCAAGATAAAGGCTATTTGCTGGTGCTGGTCACTAACCAATCAGGGATTGCACGTGGCTATTTTAGCGAAGATCAATTTATGCAATTAACCGAATGGATGGACTGGTCGCTGGATGAAGATTACGGCGTGGTGCTAGACGGCATCTATTACTGCCCGCATCACCCTGAGGGCAAAGGTGAATACCGAGAAGATTGTGATTGCCGCAAGCCAAAAGCAGGCATGTTTTTGCAGGCGATCAAAGATTTAAACATTGAGCCTGCACAATCTTATATGGTAGGCGATAAATTAGAAGATATGCTTGCTGCTGAAAACGCAGGCGTGAAAACAAAAGTGTTAGTACGTACCGGTAAAGCAATAACCCCAGAAGGTGAAGCCAAAGCGGATTTAGTGCTAGACAGTTTGGTAGATATAATCAGATATATTAAGTAATTTTTATTGTGAGATAAATTAATCCTCCCACAAAAGGAGGAGTAAGGAAATAAATGAACTACAACGACAAATCTCTTGATGCCTTAAAACTAGGGCAAAAAACAGAATATAAAAGCGAATATGATCCAACTTTACTACAAACAGTCCCTCGCAAACTCAATCGTGACGGTTTAGGTATTACTGAAACTCAGCCCTTTAATCAAGGTGCTGATATTTGGACTTGCTACGAACTTTCTTGGTTGAACCGAAACGGTTTACCACAGGTGGCGATTGCTGATGTAGCGATTGATTTCCAAAGTGAAAACTTAATTGAATCGAAAAGCTTTAAGCTCTACTTAAATAGTTTTAATCAATCAAAATTTGATTCAATAGAAGCTGTAGAAAAGACTATCCAAGCTGATCTTGCTCATTGTGCAAGCGGTCAAGTTTCAGTAAAAATTTACAAATTAGGCCACTACACTCAGCAGCCGATTGTAGATTTTGAAGGCGAATGCATTGACGAGCAGGATATTCAAATTGATAGCTATGCCTTTTCTACCGATTATTTGGAAAATGTGGCAAGCGGTGAAGCGGTGGAAGAAACGTTAGTCAGCCATTTGCTGAAATCAAACTGCTTAATTACTTCTCAACCTGACTGGGGCAGCGTACAAATTTGCTACCAAGGTAAAAAATTAGATCGTGAAAAACTATTGCGCTATCTGGTTTCTTTCCGTGAGCACAATGAATTCCACGAGCAGTGTGTGGAGCGGATTTTCTGTGATTTAATGCAGTTCGCCAAACCGGAAAAACTGACTGTTTACGCACGCTACACAAGACGGGGTGGTTTGGATATTAATCCGTTTCGTTCCAATTTTGAAAGTGTGCCGGAAAATTTACGAATGGCAAGGCAGTAAATCATTTGTTACTTTCTTTGCTTCGCCAAAGAAAGTAACCAAAGAAAGGCGACCCGAACTTCGCTGCTTTCTTCGCTTTGTTTGAATTTGCTTGACGAAAAAATTTAAAACTCGCTTGCTTTGCAAGCTCAGACACTAAATTTTTTCTACAAATTCAAAGTCGCTCAGGCAGCTCAGACGGGACAAGGGAGCAACAATTAGAGAATGATGAAAGACTATTACATCGGCGTAATGTCCGGCACCAGCCTTGATGGCGTGGATATTGCCTTAATGGATTTTGCAAAAAATCCCCCCAAAATGGCCGCTTGTGATTTCATCCCAATGCCGGAAGATTTACGTTCAGATATTTCTGCGTTGCTGAAAAGAGGCGAAACCACGTTGCAAAAATTCGGTGAAATTGACCACCGTTTGGGCTTGCTTTATGCCGAAAGCATTAATGCTTTTTTAGCAAAAAATCAACTTAAAGCAGAAGATATTACTGCCATTGGCTGCCATGGGCAAACAGTCTGGCATTCGCCAAATTCTGATTACCCATTTACTACCCAAATTGGCAATATGAATCTAGTTGCCGCTCAAACGGGCATTACTACTATTGCCGATTTTCGCCGAAAAGATATGGCGTTTGGTGGGCAAGGGGCACCACTTGTGCCGGCATTTCACCAAGCAATTTTCGGTTCCTCAAACCGTTTAACGGTGGTGCTGAACATTGGGGGCATCAGCAATATTTCGGTGTTAAACCCTCATCAACCCACCATTGGTTATGATGTGGGGGCAGGTAATACGCTGATGGATAGTTGGATAGAAAAACATCAAGGCAAAAGGTACGATAAAAACGGTGAATGGGCGATGAGTGGCGAGGTGGATGAAGCTCTGCTTGCGGAATTACTAAATGAGCCGTTTTTTGCCAAAGCACCGCCGAAAAGCACCGGGCGAGAGCTGTTTAATTTAAGCTGGCTTGCAAAAAAATTACAAAATTTTACCGCTTGTAAGCCCGAAGATGTGCAACGCACCTTAGCTGAATTTACCGCACAAAGCATTGCTAATGAATTAGTTCGATTAGAAAATACACTGCCTTGCTTGCTGTTAGTCTGTGGGGGCGGAGCGAGAAACCCGTTATTAATGGCACGTTTATCCGCCTTACTACCAAACTGGAACGTGACAATAACAAATGACTACGACTTAGATATTGATTATGTAGAAGCAGCTGCATTTGCTTGGCTTGCTTATCAACGTATACACAATTTGCCTAGTAATATGCCAAGCGTGACAGGGGCAAAACAGGCGGTTAGCTTAGGCGTGATTTATCCTGCCGAATAAATGCAAAAGAGAGTAAAAGCTAAAATGAGCGAAAAAAATTTACTGAACGCCCTAGGGCAGATGATTACCGAGCAGCGTAACCCGAATTCAATGAAAATTGATGAGCTTTCAGCATTAGAGATTCTGCAGGTTATCAATAATGAAGATAAGCAAGTGCCGCTTGCAGTGGAAAAATGTTTACCGCAAATTGCCTTGGCAGTAGAAAAAATTGTAGCAGCATTTCAGCAAGATGGGCGATTGATTTATATCGGGGCAGGGACAAGCGGTCGCCTAGGTGTGTTAGATGCTTCAGAATGTCCGCCCACTTATGGCGTAAAACCTGAAATGGTGGTGGGGTTAATTGCCGGTGGCGAGAGAGCTTTACGCTTCCCGGTTGAAGGGGCAGAAGATAACCGTGAGCAGGGGAAAATAGATTTACAAGCGGTCAATTTTTGTGAAAAAGATGTATTAGTCGGTATTGCAGCAAGTGGGCGAACGCCTTATGTCCTTGGGGCGATAGAGTATGCCAATAGTCTTGGGGCGACTACCGTTTCGATCGCCAGTAACCCTGATTCTGTAATGGCGCAAATGGCTGATATTGCAATCGATACTGTTGTAGGAGCAGAAGTGCTGACAGGTTCCAGCCGAATGAAATCGGGTACGGCACAAAAATTAGTGCTGAATATGTTGACGACAACTTCGATGATTTTAATCGGCAAATGCTACCAAAATTTGATGGTGGATGTGCAGGCTACTAACGAAAAACTGAAAGCTCGAGCAATTCGTATTGTGATGCAAGCTACAGATTGCCAACCTGAGCAGGCTGAATTTACGTTACAAGTAGCAGAAAATAACGCTAAATTAGCAATTATGATGATTTTAGGTAATTTAGATAAGCAAGAGGCCGAAAGTTTATTAGCACAAAATCAAGGAAGGTTGCAAAAAGCACTCGCCGTTTGATTGTAAGGACGCACCATGTGCGTCCCAATTTTATTTGCAAAAAATAATCTAATTTTGACCGCTTGCGGATGCACTCGGCACATCTCTACAAATGAGCTTATTAAGCAAATAAATGTCGATGTTTTATTAACTCTTCTTTAGTTAAACTAAACACCCCTAATCCACCATGTTCAAATTCAAGCCAATTAAACGGCACAGTTGGAAATTGTTCGATTAAATGCACCATACTGTTACCTACTTCACACACAAGCAGACCGTTATCGTTTAGATAATCAGCTGCTTCGGCAAGAATTCGTTTGGTTATATCCAAACCATCTGCCCCGGAACCTAATGCCAATTCCGGCTCATGGTGAAATTCTTGAGGCATATCGCCTAAATCTTCAGCATCCACATAAGGTGGGTTGGTAACAATGAGATCGTATTTATCTTGCGGAATATCATTAAATAAATCAGAGCTAATTGGAAATACTCGGTGTGAAACTTGGTGACGTTCAATATTAATTTGAGCAACATCTAAGGCATCAAGGGATAAATCTACTGCATCAACCTCTGCCTCAGGAAATCGCTCTGCACAGGCAATCGCAATACAGCCGCTACCGGTACACATATCTAAAATACGGTGCGGTTCATTTTTAATAATGCCTTTAAAGCCTTTTTTAATCAGTTCACCAATTGGTGAACGTGGCGCAATCACACGCTCATCCACATAATATTCAGCACCACAGAACCAGGCAGAGTTGGTTAAATAAGCAACCGGTTTGCGAGATCCTAAACGTTCAAATACTAAGTTAATTATGCGTTCTTTTTCTACTTGGGTTAAGCGAGAGGAGTAGAGTGCTTCAGGCACATCAATAGGCAAATGAACAGCAGCAAGCACAAGCTGTTGAGCTTCATCCCAAGCGTTATCGTAACCGTGTCCATAATAGAGATCGGAAGCGTTAAAATAGCTATAGATCCAACGCATCATATCTTGAATAGTAGCTAGATCATCAGCTACCGGTAGAGAAGAAATTTCATCAAGAAGTTCGGTATTGTATTTAAACATTTTTGTTGCCTTATCTTTGGTTAGATTTTGGGATTTGTGAAATTGCTGTTTTATACCATATTTCGCTTTATGTTAGAATGTAAAAGTGAATGAAAAGGACAAGATTATGACTAATAAAATGCTAGATGATGAATTTGCCTTATTTAGAGAGGCAGCAAAAGGCACGAAAAAAATCAAACAAGATACCTTTGTGCCGAAAAGTGAGCCCCGCAAAAAATTAAATGAGTTAAGAGAGCTGAAAGAAAAAGCCGATACTGAATTTTATTTTTCTGATGAATATGAACCACTGTTAAAAGAGGAAAATGAGAAGGTCAAATATCTGCGTGAAGATATAGATCCTTATATCCTTAAACAGCTTCGCCGTGGTGATTTCCAACCGGAACTGTTTTTAGATTTACACGGTTTGAGCCGAGAAAAAGCGAAGAAAGAATTAGCTGCTTTGATTTTGGCTTGTGAGAGAGAGAAAGTTTATTGTGCCAGTATTATGACCGGCTTTGGTACGCGTACGCTAAAAGATCAAATTCCTCGCTGGTTAGTGCAGCATCCGAAAATTATTGCCTTACACCAAGCTCCGAAAGAGTGGGGCGGAGATGCCGCCATTCTTATTTTAGTAGAGCAGCCGGAAAATCCGGAAAAAATGTTTGGACGGTAATTTTGTGAGAAAAAGTGTAAAATTTTCATAAAAAATGACCGCTTGGAGTTATTTTTATTGAGAAAGGATAAGTGATGTCAGAAAAAACGTTTCAAACCCTATCTGCATTATTAGATTCACACCAAGCTCGTTACCGAGTGGTTGAGCATTCTTCTGCCGGTAAGTCGGAAGAAGTGGCAAAAATTCGAGGAACTGAACTTGGGCAAGGTGCAAAAGCGTTAGTTTGTAAAGTGAAAGGTAATGGTGTAAAACAAGCTGTACTTGCTATATTACCGGCAGATTACCAAGCAGATTTAAGCAAAGTGGCTGAACATCTTGGCGGGCTTAGAGCTTCATTGGCAAGCCCGGCAGAGGTAGCAGAATTGACAGACTGTGTATTTGGCGCTATTCCGCCTTTTAGTTTTCATGCAGACTTAATGTTAGTTGCCGATCCTAGTTTACTGGAGCGTTATGATGAGCTTGCTTTTAATGGCGGCACTTTGGAACGTTCGATTATCTTGAGTACCGAAGACTATAAAAGCATTGTTAATCCCACATTAGTGAAATTTGCGAAATCTTAAATGAATCCCTCATACCAGCGTGTATGAGGTTTTTTATGGTGCTAAAAATTCTACAATTTTACCAATCGCGACATCCATTAATTTCGGATTAGAAAAAGCGTGATCTGCTCCTTCAACAGGCAGTAATTCGATCACATTATTTTCTGCAAACTGCTGTGAAACGCTTAACGGTACCATTTCATCTTCCGTACCGTGCAAAATAAGAATGTTATCTGCCACATCCAGATAATCATTTTGGAAAATATCGCCTGCTTTCAACTCATCAAAAAATGCTTTGCTGATTTTCATTTGGCGATCAAACCCCCACAAAATTTCTTTACCTTTTGCCAGTTTTTGACGCTCCTCTTCACTCATTCTGTTCATCAATGAATAGTAAATTTGCACCGCAGGCGAACGCAACACGATTTTACGAAACGGATTGCCGTTCTCAGCGATATATTTTAACGTTAAATAACCACCGAAACTGGTGCCGTAGGCATAGATATTTTGGACATTGAGGGTATTGTGTACGTAATCGATCACAAGTTGAAGATAAGCCTGACACTCCGCCACCGATAATTTTTTTCGGGCGTCCGCCCCGTGGCAAGGGAAATCAAAGGCAATTGCCGCATAACCTTTATATTTTGAAGTTAAACGCTCACCGAATTTAGTGTTTGATTTTAACTCTTTTGATGAGCCGAAACCGTGTAGAATAACCACTATATTATCAATGGCATTCAAGTCTTTTTCATAAAATAATTTACAACGAACACTAAACCCTTGTTCGTTAATATCGAATAATTTTTCCATTTTTATGCTCGTGCAGTAAGATCTTCCTCTTTTACTCAAGAGGAGTCGGATTCCGAATATTGAGGTAAAAATTCCAGCTATTCTAGCATTTTTTAAGTACAAGCGGTCGGATCAGCGGATTTAATTGCAAATTTTCCACAAAATTTTACCGCTTGCTACTAGCCAAGTTTTAGGCATGTTTATAGAATACGCACTCCATTTTCAAAAGGAGAAATGAAATGTTACAACTTGTTTTCGCTATTTTATGTAGCGTAACTGTCGGTGTGTTGATTAAATTTGCCCGTCAAAGAGGGATTAGAATTGACCAAAGTATTGCGGTGAATTATATCATCACAACAACCCTTACTTTTTTACTACTCAAGCCAGATTTTCAAGGACAATCAATTACAGATATTATGGCGAATAACCCTTCTGCCTATATTTTTGTGATTTTAAGTATTACTTTGCCGACTATTTTCTTGGTACAAGCAAAAGCCCTAGAATTTGCGGGTATTATCCGTACTGATGCGGCACAACGTTTATCATTATTCCTACCGATTTTGGCTGCTTTTACCATTTTTGGCGAACAAGTTACCCATAATAAATTAATTGCGTTACTATTAGCCTTTATTGCCTTAGGCTGCTTATTATGGAAGGGTAATCAAGGCATGGAAAAAGGCGGTAAAATTGCGATTATCAGCCTTGCTCTGGTTTGGGTTGGCTATGGCGTGAACGATATTTTATTTAAACAAATAGCGAAATCCGGCTCAGCGTTTCCGGTCACATTAGCGATTGCCTTTATCGGCGCCGGCTGCTTTATGTTTATCTATTTACTGCTAAAACGCACCCAATGGCACGTGCCGAGTGTTTTAACAGGATTATTACTGGGAGTGCTGAATTTCGGTAATATTTTATTCTACATTCAAGCCCACCAAGCGATGAAAGACGACCCAACTCTGGTCTTTACCGGCATGAACTTAGGCGTGATTTGCTTAGGCACTTTTATTGGCGCATTTTTCTTTAAAGAAAAAATCCACCGCGTGAATTACCTCGGGGTAGCGATTGCGATTATTGCCATTATCTGTCTATTCTACTGGCGTTAATTTAACCGGCATTTGTCTTTGGCAAATGCCTTTATTTTATATCTCTTCTCAACATCATCTCCCCTTTATATAAAAATAGTGTAAAATTCGGAAAAAATCTTACCGCTTGTAACCTTTATCGGGACGATATTCAATCAAGGATCAAATAATGAAACTGAAAGCCTTATCCATCGCCATTTTGGCGACCACTTTTGCTACTCAAACTGTTGCGCAAACACCGACCGAAAAGCCGCCTTTTTATAACCAAATCGAATCAGGTTATGATTTAGTGTTTAACGATCAAAATTATCGCTCGGTTGAGTCTGAAGTTAAAGGTGAGAAAATTCGGTTCCGTGCCTTTGAGCATATTGTATATGTGGCTAAGCCGCTTGAGCCGGAATATCAAACCATTAACTTTTATGTGCCGGAGGCCTATTTTAACAATGGTGAAATTAATGGCTATAAGGCTGATACCGCCCCGATTTTCTTACCCAATTCTATAGGTGGTTATATGCCGGCAAAAGCGGCAACTTATGAACAGAAAGGGCGTAATGATGAGGAAAGTGCAATTTTGGTTGCGCTGTCTAAGGGGTATGTGGTTGCAAGTGTTGGGGCGAGAGGCAGAACGCTGCAAAAAGACGGCAAATATATCGGTAAAGCCCCGGCAGTGATTGTAGATTTAAAATCAGCGGTGCGTTATTTGCACGCCAATGATGAGCAAATGCCGGGTGATGCCAATAAAATTATCTCAAACGGCACCAGTGCCGGTGGAGCGGTGTCGGCTTTATTAGGGGCTTCAGCGGATCATTTCGATTATGAGCCTTATTTCCAAGAAATCGGGGCGTTAAAGGCAAGCGATAAAATTTTTGCCGTATCTGCGTATTGCCCGATTACCAATCTTGAAAATGCGGATATTGCCTATGAGTGGCAATTTAACGGCGTAAATGAGTATAGCCGGATTGACTTGAGCAAGTTGAATTCAGCAGAATACAATGATCGTTCAAAACCACTGCCAAAAATAGAAGGTGCGTTGAATGAACAGGAGATTAAACTCTCCAATGAATTGGCGACACGTTTCCCTACTTATTTAAACAGCTTGCATTTAACCGATGAAAAGGGTAATCCGCTTACCTTAGATTCACAAGGGAAAGGCACGTTTAAGGATTATTTGGCGGATATAATGAAGAAATCTGCAAATCAGGCTTATGCTCAATTATCAGAAAACAATGAAGCACAGAAAGCCTTTCAGGAAATCAATTGGTTATCTTTTGAAAAAGGAAAAATCACTGATTTGGATTGGTTCGGCTATATTTTTTCGGCAAAACGTATGAAATCCCCCACTGCATTTGATGCGTTAAATGCCGGTTCAGCGGAAAATAATTTATTTGGTTCGGTAACGGAAAATAATCGCCATTTCACCTTATTCGGGCAGGAAAACGGTACAAATAAGGAGGCGAATATTGCCGAGCCACAAATTGTAAAGCTAATGAACCCAATGCACTATCTGGATAACCCAAATGCGGCAGAGCATTGGCGCATTCGTGTTGGCATGGAAGACAGGGACACTTCCCACGCCATTTCTGCCATTTTAGCAATTAAATTGCAAATGGCAGGTAAAAATGTGAGTTATGAAACTCCGTGGGGTATAGGGCATAAAGGTGATTATGATTTAAACGAACTGTTCCAATGGGCAGATGGAATTATCAAAGGCAAAAAAGAGTAGGTTAAAATAAGGCAGATAACACGAGATCTGCCTTTTTTATAGATGGAATGAATGTATGCAAGTTAAAAAATTTAGTCAAAGATATGTGAACTGGGTACTCAGATTAGGACGGCTGAAAGCAACTATTTTAGGCTTTTTTGTAGTGGCAATTTCTGCCATTTTAATTCAAAGTGCGCTAACTTATTTGTTTATCGGACAAATTGTGGTGATGGATATTTTACGTTCCATTGCTTTTGGGTTGATTTCTGCTCCATTTGTGTTGTATTTCTTTACCTTGTTGGTGGAGAAATTAGAGCGCTCTCGCTTGAAGTTGGAAAAAGTTGTGCTTGATTTAGAAGAACTTCGTGAGCAGGATGCCTATTTGAATGCGAAATTAGAAAAAAATAACCGTGATAAAACCATTTTAATGGCAACTATTAGCCACGAATTACGCACGCCGCTTAACGGTATTATCGGCTTAAGCCAAATTTTGCTGGATGATGAACCAAACGAAAAACAGTATGAATATCTAAAAACCATTAATATGAGTGCCATCGCACTTGCCCATATTTTTGGCGATATTATTGATTTGGAAAAAATCGACAGCAGCCGTATTGAGCTTTTCCGCAAAGAGGTGGAATTTCAGCAGCTAATTAATGATATTGCTAACTTTGCCGAGTTTATGGCGGGTGAGAAAAATATTCAGTTTGAGCTGAATTATCCACCGAATTTACCGAAATATATCTACATCGACCACGCCCGTCTTAATCAAATTTTGTGGAATTTAATCAGCAATGCAGTGAAGTTTACGCCAACAAGCGGTCAAATTTCCTTAGAAATTTGCCAATTAGGCAAAGAGCAGTTTAGTTTTAGTTTAACGGATTCCGGCATTGGTATCCCTGAAAAAGATCAACGCAAAATTTTTGATATGTTCTATCAAGCGGAAAACTCTAAAGAGAAAAAAGCGCAAGGTAGCGGCATTGGGCTGTCGGTTGCTAAGCGGATCGCGAAATTAATGGGAGGTGATTTGGTTGTGGCAAGTAAAGAGCATCAAGGTTCGACTTTCACCCTAACCGTTCATGCAGATAGTGCGGAAACTAAACCAACTTTGGAAATTCAAAACCATGCCTTGAAGGTATTGCTGGTTGAAGATATTGAAATGAATGTGGTGATCGCACGAGTAATGTTGCAAAAGTTTGGTTGTGATGTAGATGTGGCGATGACGGGCGAAGAAGCCTTTGAACTCTTTGAGCAACACAGTTATGACCTGATTTTATTAGACATTCAACTGCCTGATATTAGTGGATTTGAGATAGCTCAAACTCTTAGAAATCGCTATGAAAATGAAGAAATTGATTATTTACCGATCTTGATTGCTTTGACTGCCAACGTGATTCAAACCAAAAAAGATTACCAAATGCAGGGAATGGATGATGTGCTACGCAAACCGCTCTCTTTGGAGGAGCTGGCAAATTGTTTGAATCACTATTTTGATCATAGCTTTATGCAAGATTCTGATGAAAAACGACCGCTTGTAAGCGATGAAAATCCCGATTTATGTTATAGCACCCGAATATTAAAGGAATTAATTGAGGTAATGGGCAAGGAGGCTGTGCTGGCAAATATGGAGCTGTTTGCGAACCTAATGCCAAGCTATCAGGAAAATTTACGTCGCTATATTGCAGATTGGAAGATGGCTCCTTCAGCCGAATATCGTAAATTAGCCGCTGAAGAAGCTCATAAAATCAAAGGTGCGTTAGCTTCGGTTGGTTTGCATAAGCTACAACAAGTAGCACAGCTGGCTCAAACCGATAATGGAGATATGTGGGAAGCCCATATTGAGAGATGGGCCGAGCAAATTTATGCACAATGGCAAGCAGATTTGCAAGAGGCGAAAGAATTTGTGAGTAGTCACTAAAAACAAAGCCTGATTAATTGCAATTAATCAGGCTTTTTTATCGCTTTTCCCATTTCTTCGTTTTAGGTTTTACAAATTCAATCCCTTGATTTTTATAACTAATTCCTTCCAACCTAAGCAAGAAACGCTTATTCGGCAGACCTCCTCCAAAGCCGGTGAGAGATTGATTTCTCCCTAACACGCGGTGGCAAGGTACTAAAATAGATATCGGGTTACGTCCAACCGCACCACCTACAGCACGCATTGCATTAGGTTTGCCGAGTTGGGCGGCAATTTCACCATAAGTGGTGGTTTGCCCGTAGGGGATCGTTCTTAAGATTGTCCACACCGATTTTTGAAAATCGGTCCCGATAAAATGTAGAAAGTCCAGTTGGCTGAAATTCAGTTTTTCTCCGGCAAAATAGCGGTCTAAAATTTCATGAGTTTTGCAAAAAATTTCAAAAATTTGACCGCTTGTAGCACTTGCCTTGATGAAATTTTGCAACGAGGTAGTTTGTTGCTCTTGTTCAAATTCAATATAAATTAAACCCTCTGCTTGAGCAAGCAAAAGCAATCTGCCCACAGGGCTTTGATAGTAGTCATAGTAAATTTGTGATGTCATCTGAAATACCTATAAAAAAGACGTGTAAGCTAAGTTTACACGTCTTTTAGTTTCCATTCACATTAGAATTTATAATTTACATTTAAACCGTATAGGTTAGCACGTGATTTCACATTAAATACCGCGCTACCTTCTTTAAATTGGTTTTTTGAGCCTCTTAAGTGAGCATAACCAAAATCAGCAGAAAGGTTCGGGTTGAAACGATAGGTTGCACCTACGCTATACCAAGTACGATCGGTATCCGGAATTGAGATTGACGGACTGGTTACACTTGCAGTCTCGTCATAAGCAATACCTGTACGTAAGGTTAATGCTTCGTTTACATCATAAGAGAAACCTAATGCTACGCGTGAAGAGTCATTATAGTTCTCTTCTTTGTGAAGTAGAACATTGCCAGACTCACCATAAGCGGTTAAGGCTTTGAATTTTTCCCATTCGGTACGTTTATAGCTATATTGCATTGCTAATTTATCGGTTAATTTATGATAACCTGAGATTTCCCAGTAAGCAGGTAAGTGTAAGCTTAAACGTCCCGGAATTTCTTTTCCTCCGGTTGCTTGACTGATCGGGGATTGAGCTGCAATTACAGGATTACTTAATAAAGCATTGAACACAGCTGGGAAAGCATTAGAATATTGGCCTTTAAATTTCACATTTACGGCAGAGTGATAAGCAAAACCTAAACGGTTTCTTTCATTGATTTCATAAAGTAAGCCGGCATTCCAACCTAAGCTCCATTCATCACCGCTTAAACGAGCAATTTCGGTGCCGTTTTTCAATTGTGCTAATGTTGCTGCAGCTGTTGGTGCAACAGTGCTTAAGCGGTTTGCTAAAACTTTTCCGCCTACCCCTAAATGACGAATTAATTCCGCTTTAGAGTAAATGGCATTTAAGCCTGCCCCCACGCTGAAACCGTAACCTAATTTATATGCTCCGCTTACGTTAAAGTTAATTGATTGTAGTTGCGTGTTACCACCATACATACCAGCGTTAAAATCCGGATTGAAACGAGATTTTAAACCGTAGTTTACGTTGATGCCACCACCCACTGCAAAGCGATCGTTAACCGGTGAAACGATATATAAATTAGGAACTAATGCGGTTGGAATAATATTTTTTTGCGAAGCTTTAAATATGCCACCTAAGTTACCATCAACATCAACATCTGCATTTACTACAATACCGCCTGCAGAAAATTCGGTTTGTTTGAATAGAGTCATTAATGCCGGGTTAGTTGCTACTACAGAAGCATTATCAGCTACTGCTGCGTTACCTGCATAAGCCATACCTAAGCCTGAAGTCGAAATTTCAGCTAATTGGAATGCTGCCGCGTGAGCACCGACAGAACTTAATGCAACTAATGAGGCCACTAATGTTTTAGAAAATTTTGTCATAATAATCTCTCAAATATAATTAATAATAGTTTTAATATAAAATATTAGACGTTAAAAAATAACCCACAGATTCTAGGGGTATGGAGTGAGGCTATCAATTAAATTTTAATAAAAAGCTTACTGCTCCGATCAGTGTTGAGTGAAAAATGAACAAATTGTTATATCGGATGAGAGTTTATTTTGGTATTTCTATTATTTATTTCGTATAATTGATAACAATTTATGCAGACTTTTTTAATATATAAAACCTTTCACACTAATTAGTTGTAAATGATTGACTAAATTAGTGGGGTATATCAAAATTTAACACATCTTCCAGACGATTTTCTGGACAAAATCAACGAGGAGATTTTATGAAACTTACCTCAAAAGGGCGTTATGCAGTAACTGCCATTTTAGATATTGCTTTACATGGAAAATCAGAGCCGGTGAGTTTAGCTGATATTTCGGATCGTCAAGCTATTTCGCTTTCGTACTTAGAACAACTTTTTGCACAGCTTCGCCGTGATGGTATTGTGCAAAGTGTTCGAGGACCAGGTGGTGGCTATCAATTAGGCAAGAAGCCTGAAGACATTAGCGTGGGAATGATTATTGCTGCTGTTAATGAGAATATTGATGTCACTAAATGTAAAGGTAGTGGTAATTGCCGTAAAGATTCTCAATGTTTAACTCATTCTTTGTGGGAGCGATTAGAAGAGCAAATTGAACAGTTTTTAGGCACGATTTCTCTTGCTGATTTGGCAGCGGAACATGCTGACCATGATTGTGAAAAAGAGCATTGTCACGATCATCCTCATCATCACTAATTGCAAATTTTTTATTAAAGATAACCGCTTGGGTTATTTTAATCAGGAGTAAAAATGAAATTACCAATTTATTTGGATTATGCAGCAACTACGCCAATGGACGAGCGTGTTGCAAAAAAAATGATGGAATATATGACCAAAGATGGCATCTTTGGTAATCCGGCTTCTCGTTCCCATAAATTTGGCTGGGAAGCAGAGGAAGCGGTAGATGTTGCTCGTAACCAAATTGCAGATCTTATCGGCGCAGACAGTCGTGAAATCGTATTCACTTCAGGTGCAACTGAATCTGACAATCTTGCTATTAAAGGTGCTGCACATTTCTACCAAACAAAAGGTAAACATATCATTACCGTTAAAACCGAACATAAAGCAGTATTAGATACTTGCCGTCAGTTAGAGCGTGAAGGTTTTGAGGTAACTTACTTAGATCCTGAAGAAGATGGTTTATTAGATCTGGCAAAATTAGAAGCGGCAATTCGTCCAGATACTATCGTTATTTCTGTCATGCACGTGAATAATGAAATGGGTGTGATTCAACCGATTAAAGAGATTGGTGCCATTTGCCGTGCGAAAAAAATTATTTTCCACGTTGATGCAACTCAATCTGTAGGTAAAATTCCGGTAAATGTACAAGAATTAAATGTAGATTTAATGTCTTTCTCTAGCCATAAATTATACGGACCGAAAGGTATCGGTGGCTTATATGTTTGCCGTAAACCACGTGTGCGTTTAGAAGCGATTATTCACGGTGGTGGTCATGAGCGTGGTATGCGTTCAGGTACATTACCTGTTCACCAAATTGTGGGGATGGGTGAAGCATACCGTATTGCGAAAGAAGAAATGGCAAGCGAGATGGCTCGTTTAACCGTATTACGTGACCGTTTATACAATGGCTTTAAAGATATTGAAGAAGTTTATGTGAACGGTTCAATGGAAGAAGGTAAACGCGTGGGTTCAAACTTAAATATCAGCTTTAACTTTGTTGAAGGTGAATCTTTAATGATGTCATTGCGTGATATCGCAGTTTCATCCGGTTCTGCTTGTACTTCGGCAAGTTTAGAGCCATCTTACGTGTTACGCGCTATCGGTCGTGATGATGAATTAGCTCACAGCTCAATTCGTTTTACATTAGGTCGTTGGACAACGGAAGAAGAAATTGATCACACAATTGAGATCGTGAAAAAAGCGATTGTGAAATTACGCGAACTTTCGCCACTTTGGGAAATGTTCAAGGAAGGTGTGGATTTATCTAAAATCGAGTGGAACCACCACTAATTCAGAAAAATTTTGTTATGTGCTTGCTGTGTTGTTTTGTTTCGCTGTGCATTTACACTGTTTTCAACGAAACGTCTTGTAATCACAAGCAAAATTTCCCTGAACGGATTAATGAATTATATTAAGAAGGAATACAAAAATGGCATATAGTGAGAAAGTAATCGATCATTACGAAAATCCTCGTAACGTAGGTACCTTTGACAAGGAAGCCTCAGACATCGGTACAGGCATGGTGGGTGCACCAGCTTGTGGTGATATCTTACGTTTACAAATTAAAGTGAACGAGCAAGGTATTATTGAAGATGCTCGCTTTAAAGCGTATGGCTGTGGTTCTGCAATTGCATCAAGCTCTTTAATTACCGAATGGGTAAAAGGTAAGTCTTTAGATGAAGCCGGTGCAATCAAAAACAGCGATATTGCAGAAGAACTGGAATTACCGCCGGTAAAAGTACACTGCTCAATTTTAGCAGAAGATGCTATCAAAGCGGCGATTGCGGATTATAAAGAGAAGCAAGCGAAGTAATTGATGCTTTGCAAGCGGTCGATTTTGCAAAATTTTTAGCAAAAAAGACCGCTTGCATTCGTTTTTCTATCTTGATTTAATTCATTCATAAAGGACACAATAATGAGCATAAGCTTAACTGAATCTGCTGCAAACCGAGTACGTACTTTTCTTGAAAATCGTGGGAAGGGGATTGGTTTAAGGCTTGGAGTAAAAACCTCCGGTTGCTCTGGATTGGCATATGTACTTGAATTTGTAGATGCATTAAATGAAGACGATAAAGTATTCGAACAACATGGCGTTAAAGTGATTGTGGATGAAAAAAGTCTTGTCTATTTAAGTGGGACTGAATTGGACTATGTAAAAGAAGGCTTAAACGAAGGATTTAAATACAACAACCCAAATGTAAAAAATGAATGTGGTTGTGGTGAAAGTTTCAGCGTATAGGAATGAAAATGCTTAATCCATTTACACTTTTTGATTTGCCTGTTCAGTTTCAGCTTGATAACGCCCGGCTTTCGGAGCGTTATCTTGCTTTACAAAAACAGCTTCATCCAGACAATTTTGCAAGTTGTTCTCAAGCAGAACAGCTTGCTGCAGTACAAAAATCGGCAGATGTTAATGAAGCTTTGTATATCTTAAAAGACCCGATTTTACGTGCTGAAGCAATTATTCATATCCATACTGGTGAGCAGAAAGATTTAGAAAAACAAAGTGCCAAGGATATGGCATTTTTAATGCAGCAACTTGAATGGCGTGAGAGTTTGGAGAGTATTGAATCTGCAAAAAATGAGACAAAACTGATCACTTTCCAAAGTGAAATTGAAAATACACACAAACAGATTTTGGTACAGTTAGATACTGCACTTTCAAATCAAGAATGGCAAAAAGCCTTTGACATTTGCGATAAGCTTCGTTTCACTAAAAAATTGTTAACGGAAATTGAGCGAGTCGAAGAGAAACTTTTAGGCTTATAATTAAATTACCATTAAGTAGGGATTATGAATAAGCAACAAAAAACAATCGTTCTAGCTGCTGATTATCGTGTTGAATCCCAATTGCTTTGTGTGATTAAATCAATTTGTTATTATAATCAAGATATTGAGTTCTATTTATTGAACCCGGATTTCCCTAAAGAGTGGTTTTCATCTCTCAATGAGAAATTATCAAAATGTAGTTGTAGCATAAGAGATGTAAAAGTCGATTTGGATGTTTTAAAAGAATTCCCAATTTTTCAACATATTCAATCGGGGGCGACTTTCTACCGCTATTTTATTGCAGATATAGTTAAGTCAGAAAAAGCTTTATATCTGGATTATGATTTGGTCGTTAATGGCTCCCTTGAACCATATTTTAACTTAGAGCTTGGTGAAAACTATATTGCTGCAAGTGTTGATGAACTTGGCCTTCAGATAGGTGGCAGAGGAAAATGTTTTAATGCCGGTGTTATGGTAATTAATGTGCCTTTGTGGAAAGAATATGGAATATCTGGGCAGGCACTATCACTTTCAAAAGAAATAATTCATAAAGTGCCGGATGCTGATCAAAGTATTCTGAATCTGCTTTTTAAAGACAGATGGCTAGAATTGGATAATAATTTTAACTATTTAGTCGGTACAGAAGTTTATTATATAAACCAAAATCAAACAGAGTTGATTCGTCGTAAAGACAACGAGATCCCTTTGATTGTGCATTATAATACAGCTAATAAACCTTGGAAGCCAATATATGGGCTACCATTAAGAGAATTGTATTGGGAATATTACTCTTTAGATTGGTCTGAAATTACTCAATGCCACATTTCTTAATAATATTATGTATCCTATGATAGGATTGGAATGCAATGAAAAGCTTAGAAGAATTATTAGATAAGCAATCCGCTTGGTTAATTTTAAGAGATTGGTTCGCACAGGCGAAAAATCATTACGAAATTTTAGTAAGTTATCCTGAATATGCGGGAAGTGCTTTAATCGGCATGCAACTTTCTACCCGTTCTCCTCTTGGTGCAATTGTTTATGAAACCGGAGGGATTTTTATTGACCATGGCTGGTTACGCATTTTAGGCTCGGGAAATGAAAAATTGCCACGTGGTTTATTTGATTGGAATTTTGGTAAAACCTTTAAACAGTCAGGTGAGCAACCTAGTCACTTATTAGTAGCAGATGATGCTATCGGTGGCTATTTCGCGATTAATGCGGGTGGCATTGGTGATAAAGTCGGGCAGATTTATTATCATCATCCCAAAAAGCAGCAATGGGAATGTTTAAGTTTAGGTTATTCCGAATTTTTAGGCTGGGCATTATCGGGTGATTTAAATGCTTTTTACCAAGCACTACGCTGGGAAAACTGGCAAGCTGATATTACAAAACTGCAAGGTCATCAAATATTAGATTTAGAAAGTAAAATTGCAGTGCCGATAGAACGCCACTACCAAGGTGTATTTGCCCCTGAGAATATGGGATATTCGGTGGCTTAGTTTTTATACTATAAACTGCTGTTTGTAGGTTGCTCTCTCCCACAAGGGGAGAGAGCTATAATTAGAGAGATAAAAATACAATGGCATTACTTCAAATTGCTGAACCGGGTCAAACTACAGCACCACATCAACATAGATTAGCGGTGGGTATTGATTTAGGAACAACAAATTCATTAGTGGCAACGGTTCGTAGCGGACAACCTCAAGTGTTGCTAGATGAAAAAGAAAGAGCATTAGTGCCGTCTGTGGTGCATTATGCTGAAATAGAAAAAACGGTTGGAGTTGATGCTTTTGCAAAAGCAGCACTAGACCCACAAAATACGGTGATTTCAGCTAAACGCTTAATCGGACGTTCACTTGCGGATGTAGAGCAACGTTATAGCAATCTTCCTTATCAATTTATTGCAAGTGAAAATGGCTTGCCATTAATTAAAACCAATCAAGGTAATAAAAGTCCGGTTGAGGTTTCTGCAGATATTTTAAGCTATTTGACTCAGTTTGCTGAACAGCGTTTAGGTGGTGAGCTATCTGGTGTAGTGATTACTGTGCCGGCTTATTTTGATGATGCACAACGCCAAAGCACAAAAGACGCAGCACGCCTAGCCGGGTTAAATGTATTACGTTTATTAAATGAACCGACAGCTGCAGCTATTGCTTATGGATTAGACAGCGGACAAGAAGGGGTGATTGCCGTTTACGATTTAGGCGGCGGCACTTTTGATTTATCCATTTTACGCTTACGTAAAGGTGTGTTTGAGGTGCTTGCAACTGCAGGCGATACTGCACTTGGTGGGGATGATTTCGACCATCTATTAGCTGAGTGGATTGCCGAACAAGCAAATTATAAACCGCAAACGGCGAATGAACAGCGAGAGTTATTGACCCTTGCAACTCAAACAAAAACAGCTCTTTCTCAAGCGGTCGAAATTGAAGTAAATTTTGCAAATTGGGCAGGTACAGTCAGCCGTTTGCAATTTAATGAGTTAATTCAACCGCTTGTAAAACGCTCTATAATCACTTGCCGTCGCGCATTAAAAGATGCCGGAGTGGAAGTTGAAGAAGTAAGCGAAGTAGTAATGGTAGGCGGATCAACCCGCGTTCCATTTGTACGTGAAAGTGTTGGTGAGTTTTTTGGTAAAACGCCATTAACATCTATTGATCCTGATAAAGTGGTAGCTATTGGGGCTGCAATACAAGCTGATATTTTAGTAGGTAATAAGCCGGATGCGGATATGTTGTTGCTGGATGTAGTGCCACTTTCATTAGGTATTGAAACAATGGGTGGTTTAGTAGAAAAAATTATTCCACGAAATACCACAATTCCGGTTGCTCGAGCACAAGAGTTCACTACCGGAAAAGATGGGCAAACAGCAATGACTATCCACGTGCTACAAGGTGAACGTGAATTAGTAGAAGATTGTCGCTCATTAGGCAAGATTTCATTGCGAGGAATTCCGGCAATGGCGGCAGGTGTGGCACAAGTTCGTGTCACTTACCAAGTAGATGCAGATGGTTTGTTGAATGTAACTGCTATGGAGAAATCTACGAAAGTGCAGGCTTCGATTCAAATTAAACCGTCTTATGGGCTAACAGATGAAGAAATCACTCAAATGATTAAATCGTCTATGCTTAATGCGAAAGACGATATGGAGTCGCGTCAGCTGGTAGAACAGCGAGTTGAAGCAGATCGTGTTATTGATAGTGTGATGGTTGCATTGAAAGAAGATGGTTCGCAAGTACTCAGTATTGAAGAATTTAAAGCAATTGAGGCAGAATTAGCTCGTTTAATTGAGCTAAAAGCCGGCACAGATCGCTTTGCTATTCAGCAAGGTATCAAAGATTTAGACTTAGCTACCCAAGAGTTTGCTGCACGCAGAATGAATTTATCTATTCAAAAGGCATTATCTGGTAAAAAAATGGATGATTTTGCATAAGGAATTTTTATGTCTAATTATGTAAAAACTAAACTTTCAGAGCAATTTAGAACGGTTGCGGTGGAGTTTGATTTAGAAGATAACCGTATTTTTGAACTTGGTGAGCGGATTAATGCTGAATATGAAGTCGCTTATATGAACGGTTATAATTGGACAGCATTTTTAAGAGCTTACCTTAGTATTTATTGTCCAAGCCTATTGGAGTTATTAGAAGAAGATCCTGAAGCAGGATGTTATTATGCCACTTACCCGCTTTCAGAGAAAAGCAAAGAGAAAGCTCGTGAGCTAAAAAATATTATTGTTTATCTAGTTGAGCATGAGGATGAAATTTTAAACTTCATCGGTGAACATCTAGAGAATATTGAATGGGATTAGTAAAAGGAAACTTAAAATGCCAAAGATTGTTTTTCTTCCACACGAAGAGTTTTGCCCGGAAGGTATGGTTGTTGAAGCTAACGCAGGTGATAACTTATTAGAAGTTGCACACGAAGCTGGAGTAGAGATCCATCATGCTTGCGACTGCTCTTGTGCTTGTACCACTTGTCACGTTGTAATTCGTGAAGGATTTGACTCTTTAAATGACACTACCGACCAAGAAGAAGATATGCTAGACAAAGCTTGGGGTTTAGAAATGGACAGCCGTTTAAGCTGCCAATGTATTGTAGGCACTGAAGACTTGGTTGTTGAAATTCCAAAATATAACTTAAATCATGCAAATGAGGCTGCACACTAATGAAATGGACTGATACGCGAATGATCGCAGAAAATCTGTATGATATGAATCCGGATTTAGATCCAACTACGGTACGTTTTACCGATATGCACAAATGGATTTGTGAAATGGAAGATTTCGATGATGATCCGGAAGCATCAAACGAACATATTTTAGAAGCGATTTTAACCATTTGGTTAGAAGAGTACGAGTAAATAACGAAAAACCTAAAGTAAAAACTTTAGGTTTTTTGCTATCTAAATAAGGGAGGATTCATTAAGAAATGAATCCTTCCTTAATTTTTAATATGGAAAACTACAGAGAATAGATCCCTTGTAGTGAATAGACATTAAATTGCTGAATATGTTTAATGCCTTCTACTATTGCATCAGCAGCAGCTATTGTTGTATAGACGGGTACGCGTTGCTGTAATGCAGTACGACGAATCTCATGACTATCTGTAATTACTTCCGACTCACCATTAACAGTGTTCACCAGTAGCGCAATTTCCCCATTTTTAATCGCATCAACAATATGTGGCCGCCCTTCGCGGACTTTATTGACGGTTTGCACCGCAATGCCGTGTTCGCGTAGGAATTTTGCCGTGCCGAAAGTGGCGCACAAGCCGTAGCCCTGTTCTTGGAAGCGTTTGGCGATATCCAGAACCGCGTTTTTGTCCTGCTCAACCACAGAAATAAACACTTTGCCAACTTTCGGGATACGTTCGCCTGCGCCGAGCTGCGCTTTGAAGAAGGCTTCGGCAAAAGTTTGCCCCACGCCCATCACTTCGCCCGTTGAGCGCATTTCCGGCCCTAAAATGGTGTCCACGCCCGGGAATTTAATGAATGGGAAGACCGCTTCTTTCACAAAGAATTTACTTGGAATGATCTCTTCGGTTGCCCCTAACTCGGTGAGAGTTTCACCTGCCATTACACGAGCAGCGATTTTTGCTAAAGGTCTCCCTGTCGCTTTACTCACAAATGGCACAGTACGGCTGGCGCGTGGGTTTACTTCGAGAACATAAACAACATCATTTTGTACCGCAAATTGCACGTTCATCAAGCCTTTTACGCCGAGTGCAAATGCCATTTCACGGGTTTGGCGGCGAATTTCGTCCAGAATCTCACTGTTTAACGAGTATGCTGGCAGCGAACAAGCACTGTCGCCGCTGTGAATGCCGGCTTGTTCAACGTGTTGCATAATGCCACCGATCAGCACATTTTCGCCATCGCAAATGCAGTCCACATCGACTTCAATCGCATTATTTAAGAAATGATCGAGCAAAATCGGGCTGTCATTAGAGACAGACACTGCTTCGCGCATATATTTGTTCAGCTCTTCATCGTTATAGACGATCTGCATCGCACGGCCACCCAGTACATAAGACGGACGCACTACCAGCGGATAGCCCACTTCATTCGCCAGTTCCACCGCTTCCAACGCATTGCGCGCGGTGCGGTTTGCCGGCTGTTTTAAGCCGAGTTCATGCAGAATTTGTTGGAAACGCTCACGGTCTTCGGCGGCATCAATGCTGTCGGCAGAGGTGCCGATGATGTTCACACTGTTCTCATGCAACGCATTTGCCAGTTTGAGCGGGGTTTGACCGCCGTAGTGTACTATCACGCCCCACGGTTTCTCCACACGCACGATTTCCAGCACATCTTCGAGCGTCAGCGGCTCGAAATATAAGCGGTCGGAGGTGTCAAAATCGGTCGAAACGGTTTCCGGGTTACAGTTCACCATAATCGTTTCAAAACCGGCTTCACGCAGAGCAAGGCTGGCGTGGACGCAGCAGTAGTCGAACTCAATTCCCTGCCCGATACGGTTCGGGCCACCGCCTAAAATCATCACTTTTTTGCGATCACTTGGGCTGGCTTCGCACTCTTCTTCATAAGTGGAATAGAGATAAGCGGTGTCGCTGGCAAATTCCGCCGCGCAGGTATCAACCCGTTTATACACCGGCAACACGCCATGAGTATGGCGATAATCACGCACCAATTTTTCACTCACTTTGGTGAGCTGGGCAATCCGTTTATCCGAGAAGCCTTTACGTTTTAAACGGCGGATTTCCTCTTTGTCTAAATCACTAAACTGTTTTTTCTCAAGAGCCAGCTCTTCTTGCACCAGATCTTGAATTTGCACCAAAAACCACGGATCGATTTTGGAATAGTGATGTACCTCGTCCAGAGAAAAGCCCGCGCCGAATGCGTCCGCCACATACAAAATGCGGTTCGGGCCGGGATTAGCCAGTTCACGACGGATTTTTTCAGGTTCTTCGGAGAGCAGATTAAACCCGCAAATGCCCGTTTCCAAGCCACGCAAGGCTTTCTGCAAGCTTTCTTGGAAAGTTCTACCCATCGCCATCACTTCACCCACTGATTTCATTTGAGTCGTCAATCGGTCATCTGCGTTGGCAAATTTTTCAAAAGCGAAACGGGGGATTTTGGTGACCACATAGTCAAGCGTCGGCTCGAACGAAGCAGGAATTAAGCCGCCAGTGATGTCATTACGCAATTCATTAAGCGTATAGCCCACCGCCAATTTAGCCGCCACTTTGGTAATCGGGAAGCCGGTCGCTTTGGAAGCGAGGGCAGACGAGCGGCTTACACGCGGATTCATTTCAATCACGATCATCTCACCGTTTTCAGGGTTGATCGCAAACTGCACGTTCGAACCGCCGGTATCTACGCCGATTTCACGCAACACCGCCAGCGAGGCGTTACGCATAATCTGGTACTCTTTATCGGTTAGCGTTTGCGCCGGAGCAACGGTGATCGAATCGCCCGTATGCACACCCATTGGGTCGAAGTTCTCAATCGAACAGACGATAATGCAGTTGTCCGCCTTGTCGCGCACCACTTCCATTTCGTACTCTTTCCAGCCCAGTACTGATTGCTCAATTAATAGCTCGTGGGTTGGAGAGGCTTCAAAACCACGCTCGCAAATCGCCATAAATTCATCACGGTTATAGGCAATCCCCCCGCCTGAACCGCCCATGGTGAAAGACGGGCGAATTAAGGTCGGGAAGCCAACTTTCTCTTGCGCCGCAAGGGCTTCTTCAAAACTGTGGGCGATAAAGGATTTTGGGCAGTGCAAGCCGATTTTTTCCATCGCCGCTTTAAAACGCCCTCGGTCTTCGGCTTTATCAATCGCATCTTCGCTCGCACCGATCAGCTCCACGCCGTATTGTTTCAACACGCCGTGTTTGGAAAGTGCCAAGGCGCAGTTCAACGCCGTCTGCCCGCCCATCGTTGGCAAAATCGCGTCTGGGCGTTCTTTTTCAATAATTTTCGCCACCGTTTGCCACTCAATCGGCTCAATATAGGTCACGTCCGCCATATTCGGATCGGTCATAATCGTGGCTGGGTTGGAATTGACCAACACCACTTTATAGCCCTCTTCACGCAAGGCCTTGCACGCTTGCGCTCCGGAATAGTCAAATTCACACGCCTGCCCAATGACAATCGGGCCGGCACCGATGATTAAAATTGTGTTTATGTCTGTACGTTTTGGCATTTTGGTATCTATCTCTGGTAGGGTGCAACTTGTTGCACCATAAAATTCAATATCGTTATCGGTGCAACAAGTTGCACCCTACATTTTACAAGCGGTGATTTCTTGTAGGTTTTTTACAAAATCCAACCACTTGTTACCCCTTCGCTTTTCTCATCTCATCAATAAACCGATCAAACAGATACGCCACGTCATTCGGGCCGGGGCTGGCTTCGGGGTGGCCTTGGAAGGAGAAGGCGGAACGGTCGGTTAGTGTGATACCTTGCACCGTGCCGTCAAATAATGAACGGTGGGTCACACGCACGTTTGATGGCAAGCTCGCTTCGTCCACTTCAAAACCGTGGTTTTGGCTGGTAATCAGCACTTTTTGAGTATCAAGATCTTGCACGGGGTGGTTTGCACCATGGTGGCCGAACGCCATTTTTTTGGTTTTCGCCCCCGCGGCTAAGCCTAACAGTTGATGCCCTAAACAGATACCGAAAATCGGTTTGTTGGTTTCTAATAGTTTGCGGATAGCAGTAATGGCGTAGTCACACGGCTCAGGGTCGCCCGGGCCGTTGGAAAGGAAAATCCCGTCCGGATTTAACGCCAACACCGCATCCGCTGAGGTTTTGGCTGGCACAACAGTCAAACGACAGCCCCGTTCGGCAAGCATCCGCAAAATGTTGTGTTTTACACCGTAGTCATAGGCAACCACGTGAAATTCGGTAGCTTTTTGTGGCTGGTAACCTGCGCCAAGTTGCCATTCGCCTTGCGTCCATTGGTAGAGTTCGTTGCAAGTGACTTCTTTGGCGAGATCTTTGCCTGCCATTGAGCCGAAACTGTTCGCAGACTCACGCGCTTTTTCGACATTTTCCGCCGTATGCTTGCCAACCAAAATACAGCCGGCCTGCGCACCTTTATTACGCAAAATACGGGTTAAGCGGCGGGTGTCGATGTCAGCAATGGCAACAATTTTGTGTTGAATTAAGTAATCGGAAAGGGAAAGATGAGAGCGAAAATTGCTATGCAGCAGAGGGAGATCTCGAATAATGAGGCCGGCAGCGCACACCTTGGGCGATTCCAAATCTTCCAAGTTTGCCCCTGTGTTACCTATGTGGGGGTAAGTGAGCGTGACGATTTGGTGGGTGTAAGATGGGTCAGTCAGAATTTCTTGATAGCCGGTCATCGCAGTGTTAAACACCACTTCACCAATCGTATGACCTTGATAACCAATGGATTTTCCGTAAAACACAGATCCATCAGCAAGAACCAAAATGGCAGGTTGAAACATATTTTACTCCTAAAATAAATATGGGTTGGTACTTATGAGTCGCCATTAACCTTTGCTAGAAGTAGGCGGCTAATTTTAATTTGGCAATCGTTTGCGTGCAAGTCATATTTATAAAATACAATAAAGTGAATTTTTATGCAATATTTTAACATAAAAATTCACTTTAAAATTTTTTAATAGAAGATTTACTATCAAGAGTCGTTATTGTTTGAACTGATATTTTAGTTCTTTAACTACATAAGCTCGCCGTTTGTTGAGTTCCTCTCGAATTGCTTGCTTTTCAAAGCCGTCTTGAATAACTTGTTGTACATCAATGCTAAGAGCGGCTTGGTAGTAAGTTTGGGCGAGTTTGGCTTGGGGGTAGTCGCGGTTTTCAAAGCCGAGTCTGCCTCGGGCATCGGCCTCACAAGCTAATAAGAAATCAAAAAAGCGTTTAGGTTTTCGCCAAACATCAAGTGCATTGAATAGTTTTATCACCGTTTCTGGGCGAAGCTCTGCGATTTTATGGCAGTGAGAGTGATATTCCGTTACTAAGGAGGCAAACTCTTTGATTTCACTTGGGGTTTTTAAGCGGTTAGCGAGATCGCGGGTGGGTTTAATGCCTTTGGTTTCGTGTCCGTAGTGATGAGGCAAAATCTCCTGTGGAGTTAGGCCTTTGCCGAGGTCGTGGCAAAGGGCGGCAAAGAGTAAAGCGGTCGGATTTTCTGCTTTTTTTGCAAGTTGTTTTGCTTGCTTCACCACCATTAAGGTGTGAATGCCGGAGTCAATTTCAGGGTGATGTTGAGGTGGTTGTGGCACGCCAAAGAGTCTATCCACTTCAGGAAATAGCACTTGTAATGCTCCCACTTCACGCAAGATTTCGAAATAGATATGCGGGGCAGGGGTAGTAAACGCTTTTTCGGTTTCAAGCCAGACGCGTTCGGCGGTGAGGTGTGCCAGCTCGCCACAAGCGGTCATTTTTTGCATTAATTTTACCGTTTCCTCGGCAATTTTAAAGCCAAAAGGGTGGAAGCAGGCGGCAAAACGTGCGACCCTTAAAACGCGTAGCGGATCTTCAGCAAATGCCGGAGAAATATGGCGTAAAATGCGGTTTTCTAAATCAGCAACACCGCCGTAAGGGTCGTGAAGCGTGCCTTGTTGATCTTTTGCTATCGCATTGATGGTGAGATCGCGGCGGATTAAATCCTGCTCAAGGGTGACCTCAGGCGAGAAATCGCAAATAAAGCCGTTGTAGCCATTGCCGTTTTTTCGTTCTTGGCGGGCAAGGGCGTATTCTTCTTTGGTTTCAGGGTGCAAAAAGACCGGGAAATCTGCCCCGACTTGTTGAAACCCTTGAGCGGTTAATTGCTCGGCAGTTGCCCCAACTACCAGAAAATCACGGTCTTTCACATCCAGACCAAGCAGTTGGTCTCGAACCGCACCGCCGACTAAATAGATATCCATTTGCAAAATTCTCTAAAAATATGACCGCTTACATATCGGTTTTTTCTTTAAATTCACATAAATCTTCAATAATGCACGAGCCGCAGCGGGGCTTACGGGCAACACAGGTGTAGCGACCGTGTAAAATCAACCAATGATGAACATCCACCTTAAATTCATCGGGGACGACTTTAAGTAGTTTTTCTTCCACCTGCACTACATTTTTGCCGGGAGCGAAATTAGTGCGGTTGGCAACACGGAAAATATGAGTATCCACCGCAATAGTTGGATGCCCGAAAGCGGTATTCATCACCACATTGGCGGTTTTTCTGCCCACACCGGCAAGGGCTTCAAGAGCTTCTCGGTCTTCCGGCACTTCGCCGTTATGCTTTTCAATTAAATCTCGGCAGGTTTTGATGATATTTTCTGCCTTGTTGTTAAATAGCCCGATAGTTTTTATGTACTCTTTTAAGCCGTCTAAGCCTAGATCTAAAATTGCTTGCGGTGTATTTGCTACAGGGAATAATTTGTCGGTGGCTTTATTTACTCCTTTGTCTGTTGCTTGAGCAGAAAGAATCACGGCAATCAACAATTCAAATGGATTGCTATAGTTTAATTCCGTTGTTGGGTGTGGGTTTTCATTGCGTAAGCGAGTTAAAATTTCAACACGTTTTGCTTTATTCATTTAGTTAAAAATTCCTTGTTCGTAGAGCATTTTTGCCACCATCGCAAACGACATCGTCACTAGCATTGGGCGGATTAACTGTTTACCTTTGGTCATCACCATTTTAGCCCCTAAGGTGCCGCCGATAAATTGACCTGCCATCATAATTAAGCCGACTTTCCAAACGACTGCACCACCAAGAGTAAAGAAAATCAGCGATGCAAAATTAGAGGTAAAATTAATTACTTTTGCATGGGCAACCGATTTTGATAGGTTAAAACCAAGCAGCAAAATAAAGGCAAGTGTCATAAAAGAGCCAGCTGCGGGCCCAAACATTCCATCATAAAAGCCAAGTGCCGCAGCCACAAAAGCAAACATCGAAAAACTTATTCTTTGTTTTCGATCTTCATCGCCAATAGTCGGGCTAAATAAAAAATAGATTCCGATAATTAAAATTAAAAAAGGCAGTAATTTTTTTAAAAATTCCACATCAATATGCTGTACGAAAATTGTGCCGGCAGCTGAACCTATAAAAGTAAATAAAATGAGATACCAAATTTGCTTTAAATTGACCGCTTTCTTACGAATAAAATAAAAAGAGGAGGAAAAAGAACCTCCACAGGCTTGTAGTTTATTTGTGCCTAAAGCCATTGCAGGAGGAAGACCGGCAGCCATTAATGCCGGAATAGTCAGTAAGCCACCGCCACCGGCAATAGCATCAATAAAGCCGGCTAGCATACCTACAGCAAATAAGATGGCTAAAATATCCATTCCTAATTCCATTAGTACACCACCATTTCGTCACTATGCACAGCAACCGAACCAAATTCGTAACCAAGCAGAGATTCGATCTCTTTCGATTTCTTGCCTTTAATTCGCAGCAAGGCTTCGCTGCTATAGCGGGCAATGCCTAAAGCAATTGCTTTTCCTTCTTGATTAAAAATTTTGATTACCTCACCTCGGGTAAATTCTCCTTTGATTTCCGAAACCCCAACAGGCAGTAGTGATTTGTGGGCAAGTAGTGCTTTTTCTGCTCCAAGATCGACTACGATTTCGCCTACTTGTGGAGCGGCAAATAACCAACGTTTTCTGCCTTCCAAGCGGTCAGATTGCACTAAAAATTTACTACCGATAGCTTCACCTTTAGCCAAATCTACTAAAACATTCGCTCTAGAACCTGAGGCAATAATTGTTTCAACCCCTGAGCGGGTGGCTATATCGGCAGCGGTAATTTTGGTACTCATTCCTCCAGTACCTAAGCCTGTTGAACTACCTCCGGCAATTTGGCGGATTTCAGGGGTGATTTTTTCAACCACCGAGAGCAATTTTGCATCAGGATTAGAGCGGGGGTCGGCACTAAATAAGCCTTCTTGGTCAGTTAATAAATAGAGTTGATCTGCTTGTGCCAGAATCGCAACAAGGGCGGAGAGGTTGTCGTTATCGCCAACTTTAAACTCTTCGGTAGCGACCGCATCGTTTTCATTAATCACAGGGATAATTTTTTGAGCGAGTAGGGCGTCTAGTGTATCGCGGGCATTTAAAAAACGCTCACGATCGTCCAGATCTGCTCGGGTGAGCAACATCTGCCCAATGTGAATATTATAAATATCAAATAAATTTTCCCAAACTCGAATTAACTGACTTTGCCCAACAGCCGCTAACATTTGCTTTGAGGCAAGTGTTTTAGGCAATTCAGGGTGCCCTAAATAATCACGACCAGCGGCGGCGGCTCCCGATGTTACTACGATCACTCGGTGGTATTTGTGTAGTTCGGCAATCTGTTTCACTAATTCTAACATATACGGACGGCTTAAACTTTTTGTGCCGTGGGTAAGTGTGCTGGTTCCAAATTTAATCACAATCGTTTTTGACATAATCCATTCACTTTCATCTAAAAAAATAATGCTATCAAAATTATCATTTTTAAGGTGTAAAATCACGTTTAATTTGATATAAAATGAAGCCAATACGCCATAAAATGGAGATAAAATGAAAATTAGTGTTATTGTGGCAAGAACGCAAAATAAGGTTATTGGTAAAGATAACCAAATGCCGTGGCATTTACCGGTAGATTTAGCATGGTTTCGTCAAAATACAGTCGGTAAGCCGGTGATTATGGGGAGAAAAACTTATGAGTCTATTGGACGTTTATTGCCGAAACGCCCGAATATTATTCTTTCCCGTTCAGATTTTGCAGTAGAAGGTGCTTATACGGCAAAGTCTATTGAACAAGCGGTCGAATTAGCAAAAAGTTTTGCAAATAGTGAAGAAATTGTGATTATCGGCGGCGGCGAATTGTTCAAACAAGCAATGCCAACGGCAGACACCCTTTATTTGACTGAAATTCAAGCAGAGATTGAGGGTGATACCTTCTTTGAATTTGATGAAGAAAATTGGCAACCGGTTAAAGAAATATGGTCAGAAGTAGATGAAAATAACCCTTATCGTTGCCATTTTATGTTGTTAAAAAGGAAATAGTGTTCAATTACTCAGCAATTAAAAACAAAAATGTGAACGCAAACCTTTGCTATTTTTTAGCCTAGATACAAACTGAGAAGGAATCTTTAAAATATAGAGAGTTTAATTTTATAATTTAAGGAGACCCTATGGATTATGTTGAAATTTTAGGTTACGTTGCAATGGTATTAGTGGCGATTTCCTTTTTATTAAAGGATGTGATTAAGCTACGTTTGGTTAATTCCCTCGGTTGTGCCTGCTTTGTAATTTATGGATTATTAATTGGCTCTATTCCGGTTACAGGATTAAATGCGTTAGTCGTTTGTATCAATCTATACTATATTTTCAAAAGCAGTCGCTCAAATAGCATTGTAAATTCGTAAATTTTCTATAAAAAAATACCGCTTGTACCTTGTAAATCTAGGGTAAGCGGTATTTTTTATGCTTTTTAGAGATTGCCTAAAATATCTAATGCATCACTAAGTTTTTTCACGGTGAATACTTCCATATCTTTAATCGGTTTTTTTGGGGCATTGCCGTAAGGAATAATTGCTCGTCTAAAACCGTGTTTGGCTGCTTCGCTGATTCGTTCTTGTCCGCTGGTAACCGGACGAATTTCCCCAGCCAGCCCCACTTCACCAAATATAACTAAATCTTGGGGCAACGGGCGATTGCGGAAGCTGGAGATTAAAGCTAAGATCAATGCCAGATCTGCACTGGTTTCTGTTACTTTCACACCTCCAACCACATTGACAAACACATCTTGATCCGACATTTGCAACCCGCCGTGGCGGTGTAAAACGGCAAGTAAAAGTGATAGGCGGTTATGATCTAACCCAACTGCCACGCGTCGAGGGTTAGCCAGCATTGAGTGATCAACAAGTGCTTGAATTTCCACTAACAATGGTCGAGTACCTTCCCATAATACCATGACCGAGCTGCCCGGAGTCTGTTCTTCGCTGCGGCTTAAGAAAATAGCAGAGGGGTTTTTTACTTCTCGTAAGCCTTGTTCTGTCATCGCAAAAACACCAAGTTCATTAACTGCGCCAAAACGGTTTTTTTGGCTACGCAAAGTACGGAATCGGGAATCAGCTTCACCTTCTAATAGCAAAGAGGCATCAATTGCATGCTCCAACACTTTTGGACCGGCAAGTGTGCCGTCTTTTGTCACATGACCTACCATAATAATAGCAACTTGGCGGGTTTTCGCATAACGAGTCAGAAAGGCGGCGCATTCACGTACTTGAGAAACGCTACCGGGAGAGGATTGAATATCGGCAAGGTGCATAACTTGAATTGAGTCAATTACCATAATCTTTGGCTTTTCTTGATCGGCAATATTACAAATATGCTCAACAGAGGTTTCAGATAACATTTTAAGATTTGCTGTCGGCAAACCTAAACGATTAGCCCGCATAGCGACCTGCTGTAGAGATTCTTCCCCTGTTACATAAAGAGTCGGGATTTGTTGTGCTAATCCACACATCATTTGCAGTAAAAGGGTACTTTTCCCTGCACCCGGATGACCACCGATAAGAATAGCAGAGCCGGGAACAATTCCTCCTCCTAACACTCGGTCAAGTTCATTAAAGCCACTGCTAAAACGTGGTACTTCTTGTAAACTAATATCGGCAAGGGTTTGTACTTTACCTGAGGTTTCACCTGCATATCCGCTAAAGCGGTCAGATTTAGTTGATTCTTTGCTCGAAATTAAGCGGACTTCGCTGATTGTATTCCAAGATTTACACTCTCGACATTGTCCCATCCAACGAGAGTACTCTGCACCGCAATCATTACATACATAAGCCGTTTTAGGTGCTTTTGCCATTTTTTAATCCTCAATCTTTCAAATTTTCCAAAATTCTAGCAAATAAAACTGTATGGATAAACAGAAGGAAATATTATTTTTTCGATCTGCATCGAAAAATTAAATTTTGCTACTCGAAACTGATGAGAAAAGTTTGCACACTCTGGTTGCCACAATATGTTGGTTCGATTAATAGGGAACTTATTATGCAAAAAATGACATTTTTTCGACCGCTTCAACCTGCGTTTACTTTAATTGAATTGATGATCGTCATTGTGATTATTGCCATGTTAGCAACTATTGCCATTCCGTCATACAATTCATATACACAAAAGGCCGCGTTATCTGAATTATTGCAGGCTTCAGCTTCATATAAATCTGATGTTGAATTCTGTATTTATAACACAGGAGCATTGACTAACTGCTCGGGCGGTTCAAATGGTATTCAAGCGAATAAAACTGCCATCAGTGAAACTAAATATTTGAATTCTATTAGTGTAACTAATGGAGTCATTACAGTAACAGGAAAAGGAGCAGTAAATGGATATGGTTATAGTTTAACGCCGAGTTACAGTAATAATACGATTAGTTGGTCTGCAAGTTGTTCGGGTAAAGATACCGGCTTATTTCCTGCTAATTTCTGTTCTGCTAAGCCACAAACTACACCAAATGGCTAGTTGAATCATTGAGGAAATTGAGATGGAATATGTTGTAACCGATTTAAATAGCCAAGTGTTATTTGAAATCTCAGCAGAACAATGGCAGAAAAACTGCAATGATAAGCAAATTTTATTGCGATATTTAGCTGTGCCTTTGCGGGAAGATGAAAATATATTATGGCTGGCAATTGATGATATGCAAAATCTTAGCGCTTGTGAGATCTTCGCTTTTATTGCACATAAACAAATTGAACCTGTTTTGATTTCCTCTGATGAATTAAAATTTTTACTTAATGCGCTTTCTCCTGAGCAGAATATGCAACACGGAGAAATGTATGAGGAAAAAGCAGGGTATTACAGCTCAAATGAAAATGAGCAACACGATATTCATGACCCGATCATCCAAATTTTAGATACCCTTTTTAAATTCTGTTTACAGAAAAATGCCTCAGATATTCATTTAGAGCCACAAAAAGAGAAATTACGTGTACGACTGCGTATTGATGGAGTTTTGCATCTGTATAAGACTTTTTCACAAAGTTTATCCAGCCGCATTATTTCACGTATTAAATTATTGGCAAAATTAGATATCAGTGAAAGCAGACTGCCACAAGACGGACAATTTCATTTTAAAACACAGTTGGCAGAAACCTTAGATTTTCGTGTTTCCACACTACCTACTCATTGGGGTGAAAAAATCGTACTCAGATTACAGAAAAATCAACCTACTCATTTTGATTTTCTGGATCTCGGTTTTAGCGAAAGTCAAAAAAACACCTTACTGAACGCATTGCAGCAGCCACAAGGCTTAATTTTAGTTACCGGCCCAACGGGGAGTGGTAAAAGTATCACACTTTATAGTGCGTTGAGCTATTTAAACAGTAATGAAAAACATATTTTAACGGCAGAAGATCCGATTGAAATTGAAATCGAGGGGATTATTCAGACCCAAGTTAATCGTGGGATTGAGCTGGATTTCAGCCAGCTTTTACGCACATTTCTCCGGCAAGATCCGGATGTCATTATGTTAGGAGAAATTCGAGATGAGGAGAGTGCAGAAATTGCTCTCAGAGCAGCACAAACGGGGCATTTAGTGCTTTCAACCTTACATACCAATGATGCTCCTTCTGCCTTTGAGCGTTTATTGCAATTAGGTATAAAAGAGTATGAATTAGAAAATTCACTTTTGTTAGTGGTGGCACAACGTTTATTACGGCGACTTTGTGTGAAATGTGGCGGAGCGGGCTGTGAGCATTGTTATCAAGGATATAAAGGCAGAATTGGCGTTTATCAACTATTTAGTCGAACAGCAAAAAATTTTGAAAAAATGACCGCTTGTTTAGATTTCGAAAGTTTGCAGGAAAGTGCAAAGGAGAAATTAGCAGCAGGAAAGACCAATCAAGCTGAAATTTTAAGGGTATTAGGGAATGCTTAAAATTTATGAATACCACTGGAAAGCCGTTGATCGTTTTCAGCAAAAACGTTACGGCAAGCAGCTGGCAGGTAGTCGGATAGCACTAGAAAATAGCCTGATTGCTAAGGGATATCATCAAATTCGTATCAGTCGTAATTTTGTGCTGTCGCAAAATCCAAAAAAGGAAGAGGTAAATCAGTTTCTATCGCAACTTGCCTTATTGGTTAATTCAGCAATTCCGTTTAAACAAGCGTTATCGATGATTTTACAAAATTGCCATAATATTCGACTTTATCAATGGCTGGCTGAGCTAATTCAATTGATTGAACATGGCTATACTTTTTCACAATCGCTGCAAAAGTTGGATAAATTTATTACGAATCAAGAAATCCAATTGATAAGAATGGGGGAACAGAGTGGGAAGCTAGGTATAATTTTGACAAATTTAGCTAAAAGCCGAATGAAATCAGAAAAGCTTGCGAAAAAAGTGAAGAAAATTTTATTTTATCCTGTGATTGTATTATTGATTTCACTCGCACTTTCTATCGGTTTATTGGTGTTTATCGTTCCTCAATTTGCCGAGCTTTACGGCTCAAAAGCAAAAAGCTTACCTTTTATTACAGATGTGCTATTTGGGCTTTCCCGTTTTTTGCTGGAACAGAAAATAAGTTTACTGGTTCTGCTGCTACTAGCGGTTATTTTTTTCCTGTTTTTTGCAAATAAACTTAAATTCTTGCGGCTGCTAAAAATGCGATTACTGTCTAATATGCCTGTATTTAGCAAGATTATTGCGCATTCCCGCATTGTATTTTTCAGCCAAAATCTCTCTCTAATGCTCAATGCTCATATTCCGTTGGAAATGGCATTAAATTCATTTTTATCTGAAAAGAGTGATGATCCGATTTTACAATATGAAGTTCAATGTATGCTGGATTTATTAAAGCAAGGTTATCGATTTTCAGAAGGTATAAACCCAACAGTGTTTGGCTCGGATTTGGTTCAAATGATGGATATTGGTGAGAAAAGCGGTAATTTAGCAAAAATGGGCGAGCATATTAGCGAGATTTATCAGCATAAACTAGATTACCAAATAGATATTCTCTCCCAATTGTTAGAGCCTGTGCTGATGTTAATTATGGGAATAATTGTTGGCACTATTATTATTGGTCTGTATCTACCAATTTTTGATATGGGCAACCTGATGGAGTAGAAAATGTGGGTGATTTTCTCAATTTTTGCCGCATTTTATCTGAAAGCGGAAATTCCCAAATTTACAAAGCGAACCAATCAACAGATTTATCAAGATACCGCTTCGTTAGTTAATCTTGATTTTTCAGAACAGCACTTTTTAGCAAAATCAAAGCTTCGGCCCAAACAAAGCCAATGGGCGAATCTCTTTTTTGTGCTTTTCCCGTTGATAACTTTGTTTTCCGAAAGCCCGATGGTGGTTGGCATTTTTATTTTGCTTTGTTTTTTATCGCTACTGGATATCTGCTATTACCTTGCCGATCTGCGCGCGATTATTTTGATCTTCCTACTGGTTTTAGTAGAAACGCTAACTAACTTTCATAATGAAACCCTGCTTTTTACCCTCTTATTTTGCATCTTTATCACCATTTTTTCGCAAATTATGTTTAAAAAAGAAACCTTCGGCTCAGGTGATATGCTACTGTTATGTGCGTTATCTCCCCTGTTTGAGTCGGAAAAAATGCTATTACTGATGCTAATTGCAAGCCTGCTTGGGATTTTTACTTATGGGCTTTATTGGCGATGGCATAAGAGAAAACTCGAAAAACTGCCTTTTATTCCTTTTATAAGTATTGCAACAGCGATTGTATATTTAACTTGAAAATATAATTTATGACTTATAAAATTGAGGGGTTAATGCTTCTCTTAGCTGAGTAAGAATTTAAAACTTATGTGAATAAGTTGGAGAGTGAAAATGAGTAAACTAACAACTTTAGATGGATTTATTGCCGAATTACCAAAAGAAAGGCAAGACAAAATTCATCAAATGACTGAAGAACTAATTTTAGAAGCCGGACTTTCTATGCTGCGTGAAGATCTGGACATTTCCCAAAAAGAGCTGGCTAAAGCATTGGGCGTTTCTCAGCCTGCAGTTGTTCAGATGGAACAGCGAGGTAATGATATTAAACTTTCTACCTTAAAGCGTTATGTGGAAGCAATGGGTGGCAAGTTAAGCCTTGCGGTGCAAATGCCGACAGGTAACAGCCGAATTTTCAGAATTTAAGGACAAGCGATGACTTATGTTGTAGGGCTAACAGGTGGAATCGGCAGTGGTAAAACTACAGTTTCTAATCTCTTTGCCGAGCTAGGTGTGGAAATTATTGATGCGGATATTGTCGCCCGCCAAGTGGTAGAAAAAGGCTCGCCACTATTAGAAAAAATCGCTGAGCGTTTTGGAGAGTCCATTTTAACTGCTGAAAAAGAGCTAGACCGCAATGCACTTCGCCAAATTGTATTTAACAATGAAGTGGAAAAAGATTGGCTGAATAATTTGCTTCATCCAGCTATTCGAGAAGAAATGGTAAAAAAATTGGCAGAATCGACCGCTTGTTATGTGATTTGGGTTGTGCCACTTTTAATTGAAAACAAACTTACTGAATTTTGCGACCGTATTTTAGTTGTCGATGTACTTCCTAAAATTCAGTTAGAGCGAGCAGCCAAGCGCGATCAAAATAAGGTAGAGACCATTCAAAAAATTATTGCAGCCCAAGTTAGTCGAGAAGAACGATTAAGCTATGCCGATGATATTATTGAAAATAATGAATCACTCGAACAAGGTTTAGCAAAAATTCAGCAAAAAGTTAATGCATTACATCAGCAATATTTAGAATTCGCTAAAAATAAGGAACCTCAATGTCAGAAACTATCGTAAATTGCCCAACTTGTGAAAAAGAAGTAGTATGGAATAAAGAAAGTAAATACCGCCCGTTTTGTAGTGAGCGTTGCCAACTCATTGATTTGGGTGATTGGGCAGCGGAAAAACACTCTATTGCCAGTGTTGAAAATGAGGTATTTAGTGAGGAATTGGAACGTTACTAGGCTAAGCAAAGTTAGCAGAAAAACGGGCTAATTCTTGCCAAATTTCATCACTAAATTCTTGTTTTACTTTACGCTCAAGTTCAGCTAATTGTTGGATAAGGGCGTAAAGTTTTTTATAGCTTAAGCGTTGGACAACTTGAGTGTAGAAAGGGCGGCGGTTTTGCCAAATTTTCAAGCGGTCAAATTCTTGGCGTAAATTACCACTAAATAACGGCTGATTGCTTGAGCTTATTGGTGTTGGAGAGCGTGTGATTTCAAGTAAAATCATTAGCTCTTTTTGCACAATTCTTAATAAAACCACTGCTTGCACATCTTCATTTTGGAGATGTTGCAAGATGCGTTGAGCTCTCCCGATTTTTCCTTCAAATAAAGCATCTATCCATTGAAACGGGGTAAATTGTGCTGAGTGTTCAACAATTTCTTGCGCGCGGTTTAGGCTGATTTTCCCATCTGGAAAGCGTAATTGAAGCAGTTGCAATGCTTGCTTTAAGGCTAGTAAATTCCCCTCATAGCTGTAGCAAAGAAGTTGATTAGCTTCATTTTCGAGGCTTAAATTCATTGCTTTTGAGCGGTTAGAGAGCCATTGAGGTAATTTTCCGATTTCCGGTGTTTGGCAGTTTATCTGGATTAGCTGTGGCTCAATTTGGCTAAACCAAGCCTGCTTTTCCATTGTTTTGGAAAATTTAGGTAAATGAATGATCAAAATTAGATCACTATGGCTTAAAGCACAGAACTCCGCAAGTTGTTTAAATTGTGTGGAAGTAGGAGATTCCGGGAAATTAAATACGATGATTTGACGTGTAAAAAATAGCCCGATAGATTGTGCTGATTCAAAAAGAGTTTCCCAGTTAGTTTCATTATTAATGCTAACTTCTTGTTTTTCATCAAACCCTTGAGCGCGAGCGGCGTGTACGATGAGATCTTTTGATTCATTGACTAAAAGGAGATCACTGCCTGTAAGTAAATAAAAGGGCTGTAATCCTTTCTCTAGTGTGAATTGAATAGTTTCCGGGAAAATCTTTTGCATGACAGGCTCTAAAGAACCCCTCTTTCTTGAAGAGGGGATAAAATTATCTCGCTTGTGAAAGTGCTTTTTTTAAGCTCGCCATTTTGATGATCAATTGGCGAGAGGCTTGTTCATACATGTCTTTCATAATCATCTCTTTTTCTGCTGATTTTGCCAGCGCTGCTCGAGAGTCATCAAAGAATGTACGATGCACAGAAACTTCTAGTGGGTATTGCCCTTTATTTGGAATATCCGCAATGGCTTCGACATTTAGAGTCAAGATTTTTTCCGCTTCACGAGCTTGTTTAAACACAGAGACCACTTTGCTGTCTGTTGATGTTGAAACAAGACGGAGCTTTGTAATGTTGGCATTACTTGGCACTAATTTTACATCACTGAGCTGGAGCTGCGTGCGTAAAATACGAGACATTTCGCTATGCTGGTCGGCACTTTCAAATGTCAGTGTTCTGAGCGATTCAGGTAACACTTCATTATTTTTGAAATGCCATCCGCAGGCACTTAGTGCTAAAGCGGATACAAGAATAAGTTTTTTAAACATAGGGTTTCCCTTTTATCAATCTTCTCTCCCATAAAGGGAGAGGAGATTTATTATGCTTTAACCGCAAAGCTTAACATTTTAAATGGAATGTAGATTTCTTTCACGATTTCTTGACCGTCTAAGAATTTTGCCACATTCGCATCGGCTTTTGCGATTGCTTTGACTTCATCTTCGGTTGCAGTAGCAGAAACGGTAATCTTACCGCGTACTTTGCCGTTTACTTGCACTACAACGAGTTTTTCATCTTCAATCATTGCAGCTTCATCCGCTTGAACCCAAGGAGCGAAGTCAATGGTTTTTTCGTTACCAAGTGCTTGCCATAGTTCAAAACAGATATGTGGTGTAATTGGATAGAGCATACGCACAACCGCACTTAAAGCTTCTGACATTACCGCTTTATCTTGATCTGATTCAAGAGGTGCTTTAGTTAGCTTGTTCATTAATTCCATCACTGCAGCAATAGCTGTGTTGAATGTTTGGCGGCGACCAATATCATCAGACACTTTAGCAATGGTTTTATGCACATCACGGCGTAGCTCTTTTTGTGTTTTGCTTAACGCATTTACATCCAATGCAGCAGTTGCCGGATTTTGAGTGTATTCATACACTAAATTCCAAACACGCCCTAGGAAACGTTTTGCACCTTCCACACCAGACTCTTGCCATTCAAGCGTCATTTCTGCAGGAGAAGCGAACATCATAAATAAGCGAACTGTATCAGCACCGTATTTTTCCACCATTTCTTGTGGGTCAATACCGTTATTTTTCGATTTTGACATCTTCGTCATGCCGCTATGAACTAATTCACGGCCTTCCGGATCAGTTGCTTTAATAATGCGTCCTTTCTCATCACGCTCTAAAGTTACTTGCGTTGGGCTTACCCAAATACGCTCGTTCGTTGGGCTAGTGTAGTAGAACGCATCGGCAAGCACCATACCTTGGCAAAGCAGCTTGGTTGCCGGTTCGTCAGAATTTAAAATACCTGCATCACGCAATAATTTGTGGAAGAAACGGAAGTAGAGCAAGTGCATAGTCGCATGCTCAATACCGCCGATATATTGATCGACCGGCAACCAATAGTTCGCTTCATCTGAATCTAACATTCCTTCATGATATTGCGGGCAAGTGTAGCGTGCATAATACCAAGAAGATTCCATAAAGGTGTCGAAAGTATCGGTTTCTTTTAACGCAGGTTTGCCGTTATAAGTGGTTTTCGCCCATTGTGGATCAGCTTTAATCGGGCTTTGTACGCCGTTCATCACCACATCTTCCGGCAGAATTACCGGTAAATCTTGTAGTGGAACAGTGACGACTTCACCCTCTTCGGTCGTCATCATTGGGATTGGTGCGCCCCAATAACGTTGGCGAGAAACGCCCCAATCACGCAAACGGAAGTTGACTTGGCGTTTGCCCACACCCATTGCTTCTAATTTATCGGCAATTGCATTGAATGCCGCATCAAATTCTAAACCGTCAAATTCAGCAGAATTGACTAATTTACCATGTTCGGTAAAGGCAGCTTTGCTAAAGTCCCATTCTGAGCCATCAAGCGGTCGAATTACTTGATTAATTTGCAAATTGTATTTTTGAGCGAACTCAAAGTCACGTTCATCGTGAGCCGGCACCGCCATTACCGCACCTGTTCCGTAGTGCATTAACACAAAGTTAGCCACCCAAACCGGGACTTCTTTACCGGTTAATGGATGGATAGCGAACAAGCCGGTCGCCATGCCTTTTTTCTCCATGGTGGCAAGTTCAGCTTCTGCCACTTTGGTATTTTTCGCATCACGAATAAATTCGGCTAATTCAGGATTGTTCTCCGCTGCCAGTTCTGCTAATGGGTGAGCCGCTGCTACAGCTACATAGCTCACGCCAAAGAAGGTGTCTGGACGAGTGGTGTAAACAGGTAGAGTTGCATTTGAACCTGCGATTTTAAAGGTGATTTCTACCCCCTCAGAACGCCCGATCCAGTTGCGTTGCATAGTTTTAACTTGATCCGGCCATTGCGGTAGGTTATCTAAACAATTTAATAATTCTTCAGCGTAGTCGGTGATTTTGATAAACCATTGCGGAATTTCACGCTGTTCCACAGGCGTATCACAACGCCAGCAACAGCCTTCGTGAACCTGCTCGTTTGCAAGCACGGTTTCATCGTTCGGACACCAGTTTACCGTTGAGGTTTTTTTATACACTAAACCTTTTTTATAAAGTTCGGTGAAGAACCACTGCTCCCATTTGTAGTATCCGGGGCGGCAGGTAGTGACTTCACGATCCCAATCGTACGAAAAGCCCAACATTTTGAGCTGACCTTTCATATATTCGATATTTTCATACGTCCATTTTGCCGGTGCGGTATTGTTTTTCACCGCAGCCCCTTCTGCCGGTAAGCCGAACGCATCCCAACCCATTGGTTGTAAAACGTTTTTGCCGATCATACGCTGATAGCGAGACACTACATCACCAATCGTATAGTTACGCACGTGTCCCATATGTAATTTACCTGACGGATACGGCAACATAGAAAGGCAATAATATTTCTCTTTGTTTACGTCTTTGACTGCTTTAAAAACTTTGTTTTCTGCCCAATAGTGCTGAACTTTCGATTCAATTTCACTTGGGTTGTATTGTTGTTGCATAAAATCTAACCTTGCTTTGAATTAGTTAAAAAATTGCTGTGATGATACCGCAAAAACGTGTTTTTTTGAATGGTAAGCGGTCGAATTTACAAGGTTTTTTGCATATTTTTGCGATCTGCTTCGAAAAATCAATGAATGATAAATGAGAAAGAATGGAACTTTAGTTATCATAGTTTGAAGTATTTTTGTAACAACAAAAAATATTGATTTGGTTGAATGATGATGCTATAAGTGACGAGGTTCATCACAAATGAAATTGGAATATGATGAGCAAAAAAGTATAAAAATGCTTTAGAAAGAGAGCTGCCTTTTTCAATGGTGAAGGATTTTGAATTTGATACGGCATTTATTAAACAAGATTTACGCAATGAATATAGTGAGATCAGATACCAAGCTTTAGGGTTAATTGGAACTTGATTGTACGCATTAGTGTTTTGTTTGAGAAATGATTGTTGTTAGAGTCATTAGTTTTAGAAAAGCAAATTCAATAGAGAGCGCAATTTATGAGAAAAACAGAAAACCAGATTATAGATAATGAAAATCCACAATGGACACAGGTTGATATTGATAATTCTCTGACCTTTCAAGAAATGCTGGCCGATTTGCAAGCATTGGTAATACAATCACAAATCAAAAAAAGAGGCAGACCGTTAAGCCAAAATAAAAAGGTGAGTGTGACGATTCGTTATTCATCAAATGTTATTGATGCTTTTAAAGCAACAGGTAAGGGCTGGCAAAGTAGAATGAATAAGGTGTTGGAAGATTATATTGCTCAGCATTAATTTATAGAAAAAGCGAATCCATTAGGATTCGCTTTTTTATGGTAATTTATTTGCAATTATTTAATTAAGCCGCAATCACTTCCAAACCACCCATATATGGTCTTAACACCTCTGGCACAGTAATTGAACCATCAGCATTTTGGTAGTTTTCTAAAACTGCCACAAGTGTACGTCCTACCGCTAAACCTGAACCGTTTAAAGTATGCACTAAGCGGGTTTTCTTATCGCCTTTAGCTTTGCTGCGGGCGGACATTCGGCGGGCTTGGAAATCCCACATATTTGAGCAAGAAGAAATTTCACGGTAAGTGTTTTGCGCCGGTAACCAAACTTCTAAATCGTAGGTTTTAGTTGAACCAAAGCTCATATCACCAGAGCAGAGTAGCATTTTGCGGTATGGTAAGCCTAAAAGTTGTAACACTTTTTCAGCGTGGCCGGTTAATTCTTCCAATGCTTCCATTGATTTTTCAGGAGCTACAATTTGCACTAGTTCCACTTTTTCAAATTGGTGCATACGGATTAAACCACGTGTATCACGTCCGTAAGAACCGGCTTCTGCTCGGAAGCACGGCGTGTGGGCGGTGTAGCGTAGTGGCAATGTGTCTTCATCAATAATTTCATCACGCACTAAGTTCGTTACCGGTACTTCAGCGGTTGGAATTAAACCAAATGGGCGTTGCACTTCGTTTGGATCTTGTCCGGTTAATGGTTGTGTATGGAATAAGTCTTCACCAAATTTTGGTAATTGACCTGTGCCGTAAAGGGTGTCGTGATTGACTAAAAACGGCACGTTAGTTTCTACATAACCGTGTTGCTCGGTGTGTAGATCTAACATAAATTGGGATAATGCACGGTGTAAGCGAGCTAATTTACCTTTCATCACCACAAAACGGCTAGCGGTTAATTTTACGCCGGCAGCAAAATCTAAGCCGTTTAAGTTTTCGCCAAGAGCAACATGATCTTTCACTTCAAAATCAAATTGACGAGGCTCACCCCAGCGGGCAACCTCTAAGTTTTCGCTATCATCTTTGCCGATTGGCACTTCCTCTGCCGGTAAGTTTGGTACAGATAAAAGCAAATCGCGGATTTCATTTTGTACTTTGTCTAATTCAGCTTTGGTACTATCTAACTCATTACCCATTGAATCTACTTCGGCTAATAGGGCTGAAATATCTTCACCACGTGCTTTTGCCGCACCGATATTTTTCGAACGAGCATTACGCTCTGCCTGCAATGTTTCGGTTTTCACTTGCAAGATTTTACGTTGGTCTTCAAGGTTTTTTACGCGTTCTACATCTAAAATAAAGTTACGTTTAATTTTGAGAGTTTGGGCAACTTCTTCTAGGTTTGTACGGAGCAGATTTTGGTCGATCATTTTATGTTCCTTAATTTAGAAAATTGGGTTTTATTTACACTCTTCCACAAAGGGAAGAAGGGTATTTACCCACGATTTGCATTTTTCATAATACGTTGTTTAGCGACTTGCCATTCGCGGTCTTTTATATCCTCGCGTTTATCGTGCAATTTTTTACCTTTAGCTAAGCCGATTTTAACTTTCACCCAGGCATTTTTCCAATACATCGATGTTGCTACTATGGTATAGCCTTCACGGTTTACTTTACCGAATAGGGAGTCTAATTCGCGTTTATTGAGCAACAGTTTGCGGGTCCGGGTTGGATCTGAAACAATATGGGTAGATGCCATATTCAATGGTGTAATCATCGCCCCGAATAAAAAAGCTTCTCCGTTGCGGAAAATGACATAGCTATCGCCGATATTCACTTTACCTGCACGTATCGCTTTAACTTCCCAGCCTTGTAGTTCAAGTCCTGCTTCAATTTCATCTTCAATAAAATATTCGTGTCTGGCACGCTTATTTAGTGCAATCGTATTGGATGCTACTTTTGGTTTTTTTGCCATAATCTTTAAAATTGTCAGAAAAATTCTTTAGATTCTACCTCAAACCGCTTGAACAGTGAACCACAAAACCACTGCAAGCGGTTGATTTTAGCGAAAGATTTGCAAATTTTTAGCAAAACTTCACCGCTTGTCATCTAAAATTGCTATTCAAATCGATCTGCCAATAAAAATTGTAAGACCGAATCTATGCGTAAATGGGGAATAGATTGATTAAATTCCAACGGTTTAGGTTCAAATTGGTCGAATTCAAAACGGTTAAATTGCCAGTAGTTTTTATCCGGTAAGCGGCTTGGTACTGAGCCGGGGTAGAGAGTCACTTGTTTTTTATCGCTGGAACGAATACCTCGGATCGCTTTAATTGTTTTACCATTTTGAGTCACGTTCACTGCATCTGTTGCTTGAATGGCGGAAATCGCTAAATAGCCGGTTTCAATGCCATCAAATTCAGCGTGTCGACCGCCTTCTTGCACTAATTGTCGCATCAGGCTTTCCAAATTCGGTAGTTGGTCGCTCGTAATGTGGTCTGCTTTGGTTGCAATAAAGAGCAGTTTATCTATATTGGATGAAAATAGACGGTGGAACAGAGAGCGGTTGCCGTAATGAAAATGTTTGAAAAGCTGCTGTAAGCCTAGTTTCATTTCCATAAATTCATGATAGCCATAGTTTAACGGGGTTAAGCAATCGGCAAGAATCACTTGTCGGTCAAATTGTGAAAAATAGTCCTCATAAAAAGGTTTCACAATTTTTTGCTGATAATGTTGATAGCGTTTTTTCAAGGTGTGGAATGTGCTGTTTCGATCGCTTTGTTCTAATTTTTCCCATTCCGATTCGTTTAAATTCAGCAGCGGAAAAAATTGGAATACCGGTGCTCCTTTGGCATGTTCGGTTGGCAGCACAAAACGCCCCGGTTGAATATATTGCATTCCACGGGCTTTGCATTCAAGCAAATAGCTGGTGTAGGCTTGGCTCAGTTCAGCAAGCTGATTTTCATCGGCTTTTGCAAAAAGATCGAGATTTTTGACCGCTTGTAGCCACGGTTGAGCAAGTTCTGCACGTTCCTCTTTATGCACGCTTTGTTGGGTTTGCGACCACTCTTTAAATGAGAGCGAAAGCAGTGGTAAATCAAGTAACCATTCTCCGGGGTAGTCAAAAATATCTAAATAAAGCGTACCGGTTTCTTTAATGTGACGAAGTAGAGAATGTTGGCGTTGGTAGCGAATGGCAAGGCGAATTTCGCTAATACCTGTGGTGGAATCGGGCCAGCGTGGAGGTTGGTTTTCTAAACATTGACGATTTTTATCGTACTCAAAGCGAGGAATGGTTAAATCGCCCTGTTCGACTCGTTTGACAGACAGAATCTGTCCTTGTCTAGCGGGAGCAAACAGATTTAAATGCGGGGTGCCGTCTTTGCCGATATGTAAAAGTTGATCGACAAAGCTGGTAATAAAAGCGGTTTTCCCACTGCGGCTTAAACCTGTTACCGCAAGGCGTAAATGGTTATCTAGCCCGCGTTGGACAAAGTTATTGAGTTTATGTTGAATTTTAGAAAACATTTTGCAAAATTTATTGATAAAATAACCGCTTGATTATACAACGTTGTGATGTGGTGTGAAATGAAAAACCAAAATCAAGCTGAAATTGAGCTAAAAATCATGCTGGATCAGCAAAATGTACCGCTAATTGAAAATTGGCTGAAAACGGTAACTGACTTTCCGTGTCTTTCTCATAGAACCGATTTACTCGGCAATACTTACTATGATACACCGAAGCTGTTTTTTGCCTCACAGAAAATGGGCTTGCGTGTGCGAACGCAAAATCGTGAATTTGAGATAACGCTAAAAACTAAAGGAAATATTGTGGGGGGCTTGCACATTCGCCCGGAATATAATTTGTCTTTGCCGAATAATCAGCCCGATTTTCTGGCATTGGTTGAAAAGTTTGATTTACCGTTTGAGAATGCAGATGAAATTGCTCAAAACTTACAAGCGATTTTTAGTACCGATTTCACTCGTCAAACTTGGTTATTCCAAGTGGGCGCATCTCAAATTGAAGTTGCTCTTGATCAAGGATTAATCCAAAATCAATCCGCACAAGAGCCTATTTGTGAACTGGAGTTTGAAATCAAACAAGGTGAACTGGCGGATCTTTTTGCTTTGGTGGAAGCAATACCGAAAGCAGATGGTATGTGGCTAAGTAATTTAAGCAAAGCCCAGCGTGGCTATTTGAGTGGACAAGCGGTTAAATTTGAGCAAGAAATGGCAAAAGCCTTACAAGGTGAAAATAGCAAGAAATTAGAACAATTATTGGCTGATTTTATCCGTATAGCGGATGAAAAAGCAGATATTCTTGAACGTTTTAATCAATGTACTCATCAAAATTTAATCTCTTGGAAGCATGCTAGAGAATGGGTGAAAAGTAAAAACTACCTGATTTCCGGTTTAGCGGATTTAAAGACTATAATTTAGCATAAAGCCACAGATTGATGTCTGTGGCTTTGTCTTATTTTACAATTTCAAATTCTAGACCTTTAAAAATGTAGTCATTAATTTGAACTTCCATTTTATATTTACCAATTGGGTCAGTTTTATCAAAACCCCAGCAGCGGTTTATGTTTTGGTTCCCCATATTATTGATTTCAGTCACAATAGTGTGATTCTTTTTATCTGGAGATGAGTCAATTTTTGAGCCCGGTGAAACTAAAGTTAAGGTATTAGGTGCATAGAAAGCTTCAACTACCATAGTTTTATTTTGCACAGGCAGATTGACGCTACTCCAACAAAGTCTACTCTGTTTTTTGCTGATAGAAAGTGTGTTGCCGGTAATTGGTCTGGCAATTTGACCGCTGACATCGAAAACTTGTAATACAACACTCGGTTTACCCTCAAACGGTTTAGGCTCGGTTACTTTTTTTTCTGCCGCGGCTGTACTGTAATTAGCTGCAATCGCTAATGTAAGTGCTATCCATAATTTATTCATTTTTTGTCTCCGGGGTTTGATACTGTTGGCGTAATTTATTGGCGATAAGCTGAATTGCCTCTCCGGCACTTACACCTTCTGCCATCAGTTTTTGAATTTCTTCCACAGCAGCTTGTTGCTGTTCGTGCGTGAGTGATAGAAGTGAATTATCCATACAATCCTCGTTTTTGTCTAATAGTATTGCGTAAAGTTCCAGTCAAAAAATGTAAAGAGTCGCTGCCATTGCTCATCAAGCGGTGCAATTATCTCAATTTTTTGCAAAGTTTTTGGATGCTGAAAGTGCAAGCTGTATGCATGCAACATCAAGCGATTGACATTCGCTTTTTCTGATAAGGCCCGATTTTGGTGCAAGTCTCCATATTTTGAATCCCCTATAATCGGGTGGAACAAATGTTTCAGATGGCGACGAAGCTGATGTTTTCGCCCTGTTTGTGGGAAAAGTGCCACCAAGCTATAACGAGCGGTTTGATGTTTTCCTGCCGGATAAGGCATTTCAACGGTGGCTAAGCCTTTGTAATCGGTAATTGCTTCTTGGGCTTCTTTTTCTTGCGAAAATTTATCTGCGATTTTATCTAAAATCACCTTTAGCGGATAATCAATGCGAGCCTCGCCTTGCAAATACCCCCGTACGATAGCTAAATAGCTTTTCTGTACTTTATGCTGCTCAAATTGCTCACTCATTAAACGTGCAGTTTCGCTGTTTAAGGCAAAAAGCAGAACGCCTGAGGTGGGACGATCTAAGCGATGAACGGGGAAAACATGTTGTCCGATTTGATCTCGCAAGGTTTGCATCGCAAATACCGTTTCGTGTTTATCTAACCAAGAGCGGTGGACTAACATACCTGCAGGCTTGTTGATGGCGATCAGTTCATTGTCGTGGTATAAAATCTCTAATGTCATAATATGTTAAGTATAAGCGTAATTTATCAAATCTCCCCTTCCCCTCTTTAGCAAAGAGGGGAAGGGGAGATTTGGCAGAATAAATTGGCGAAGTGAGGGATAAATTAATCTTTCAGCAATATTTCTAATTTTAATATAGGCCCACAAATCGCTTGCAAATATGCTTCATTTTTCAACGCTTCTTCCAAATAAGGCGTTATCGCAAAATTACGCGGTAATTCGGCATTAGCATCTAAAAGTGCTTGCATTCTTGGAATAAAAATCCATTGTAGCCATTGGGTAGGGCTTAAGGTTTCTACACAGAAAGGTTGCGGATTTGCCATCGCTTCTAAACTTGGCGGTGCACTTTCCCATAGATTATGCAAACGCATGGCAATCTCTAAATCAGATAAATATTGTTTAACTTGGGATTTCATCTTAGTTTCGTCTTGTTAAATTTTGTTTTTTGGGTTAAAACTATGGCTATTTAAAAGAGCGGATTCTACCACTCAATCTTATTTCTCTCTAGGAATTTATATGCAAAACATAAAAGATAGCCAACCGACTATTCTACAAAAAATCGTACAAGATAAAGCCATTTGGGTCGCACAAAAACAGCGAGATTTTCCGTTAACTGAATTTCAACAAAAAATTACACAAAGCGATCGAGATTTTTATGCCGCATTAGCGAAAGGAACTCACCAAGTACCGGCCTATATTTTAGAATGCAAAAAAGCCTCACCATCGAAAGGTTTAATCCGTTCGGATTTCAATTTAGATCCCATCGCACAGATTTATTCAAAATATGCCGCTGCAATTTCAGTGCTGACTGATGAGCAATATTTCCAAGGGGATTTCCGCTATATCGACCAAGTCAAACGCCAGACTACGCAGCCGATTTTGTGTAAAGATTTTATGATTTCATCCTATCAAGTCTATCTTGCTCGTTTTTATAATGCGGATGCGATTTTATTAATGCTTTCGGTGGTAGATGATGAAACTTACCGTGAACTGGCAGACCTGGCACATTCTCTCGATATGGGCGTATTGACTGAAACCAGTACCGAGTCGGAATTTGAGCGGGCGTTGGCATTGGGGGCGAAAGTGATTGGCGTGAATAACCGTGATTTGCACACGCTCACCATTGATATGAACCGCATTATTCGTTTGGTGGAAAAATATCAAAGCCAAATTCCGTCCGATGTTTGTTTGATTTCCGAATCGGGTATTAGCGATCACTATCAAGTGAAGAAAATCAAACCTTACGCCCACGCCTTTTTGATCGGCAGTAGCTTAATGAGCAATACGGATTTAGAGAATGCGGTGCGTGCAGTGATTTTCGGGGAAAATAAAGTGTGCGGTTTAACTCGTGTGCAAGATATTCAGGCTGCTTATGCACAAGGGGCGTTATATGGTGGTTTAATTTTTGCCGAAGGCTCACCACGCCAGCTTTCGTTACGTCAAGCACAGGAATTAGTGGTGAATGCACCGCTGCGTTATGTGGGCGTTTTCCAAGATCAAGCGGTCGAATTTGTTGAAAAAATTGCAAAACAGTTAGGTTTATTTGCAGTTCAATTACACGGTTCGGAAGATGAGTCTTACATTGCTTCGCTTTCTGAAAAATTAGGCGAAGGTATTCAAATCTGGAAAGCACTATCGATAGATATTGAGGCTGAAACTTTTGCTTTTAATGATAATGCTAAAGTAAGCCGTTATGTGTTAGACAGTAAAAATGGCTCGCAACAAGGCGGTACAGGCAAAACTTTTGATTGGTCGCTTATCCCTCAACAACTCAAGCAAAAAGCGTTATTAGCGGGTGGAATTAAGCTAGAGAATATTGAAACAGCACTAGCACAAGGCTGCTTAGGACTGGATTTAAATTCCGGTGTAGAAAGTGCCAAAGGTGTAAAAGATTTGACAAAATTGACCGCTTGTTTTGAGAAAATTATTCGAGCCTAGTTTTTCAAATTGAATTACTTTATGCTAGAATTGTGTTGGCATAAACCATTTACTAACAATAAACGAGGATTAAGTATGGGAACTTTTGGTTATTCAATGATGACAGTTGTAGGCGCTCTCGGTATGATCGTATTCATTGCCTATAATATTTTCTAATATTTATGTTATTGATTTAAAGCACGGAAAATCTTCAGGTTTTCCGTGTTTTGTTTTGGGGGATATGATGACTAAATTAACTTTTGCTTCACTTGCTTTTAATGGGACTGATACACCGATTTCCGAGCAGTTTGATGATATTTATTTTTCTACCCAAGATGGATTGGCAGAGAGTCAATATGTATTCCAACAAGGAAATCAACTTTGGGAAAAGTGGCAAACCCATCCAAGAGAAGCCTTTGTTATTGCTGAAACCGGTTTTGGCACCGGCTTGAATTTTTTGGCGGTGGCAGAGAAATTCCAACAATTTAGAACTGAGTTTCCGCACAGTATCCTGCAACGCCTTTATTTTATTTCTTTTGAAAAATACCCTTTAAAAGCGGTGCAATTGCAACATCTTCATCAAAATTACCCACAATTTGCAAAAAATTCACAAATTTTGACCGCTTGCTGGCAGCCTCGTCAAGTTGGGTGTCAGCGTTATCATTTTGAACATATCTATCTGGATATTTGGTTTGGCGATATGGCGGATAATTTACCGCAATTAGGTGATCTTTATAACAATAGTATTGATGCTTGGTTTTTAGACGGCTTCTCACCGGATAAAAACCCTGAAATGTGGAGCGAAAATTTGTATCAGCAGATGTTTCGTTTAAGTTGTAACGGCGGCAGCTTTGCCACTTTTACTGCCGCAAGTGCGGTGCGGAAAGGCTTGCAAGCAGCTGGATTTCATGTTTATAAGCGAAAAGGATTTGGTAAAAAACGGGAAATGCTTTGGGGCGAAAAACCGCTGGAAAGTGTAAGCGTTCCGCCCAAATATCCTTATTTTTATGGAAAAAATGAGTGCGAGCAAAATGATATTGCCATTGTTGGTGGTGGGGTGGCGAGCTTTTTTGTGGCATTGTCTTTATTGGAAAAAGGCAAAAAGGTAACGCTTTATTGTCAAGATGAAGCTTTGGCAATGAATGCTTCGGGAAATTTACAAGGGGCGATTTATCCACAGTTAAGCGATGATGATGAACGCAATGTGCGTTTTTATATCCACAGTTTTGATTATGCTTTGCAACGATTAGCTCAATTAGAAAATTTGATTGAGTTTGAGCATGATCTTACTGGTGTGGTGCTGTATGCCTATAATGAGAAAACCGCGAAAAAATTAGAAAAAATGGCTGAGCAGACAGCAGATGACACACTGTTAAAATTGTGTACTGCAGAAGAACTGAGCGAAAAATTAGGTTTAACGGTACCAAACGGTGGGGCATTTATTCCTCAAGGCGGCTGGTTATCGCCGGTGCAATTTGTGCGTGCCGGTTTTGCTTTATTAGCAAGAAGAGGCTTGAAGATTGTATTAAACCACAAGGTGGAAAATTTAACCTTTGATGAAGGTAAATGGCATTGGACTACCCATAGCGAAAATTTCTGCCATCAAACGCTGGTCTTGGCAAATGGGCATACCTTAAATGAATTTAATCAAGCAAACGGTATTCCGCTCTATCCGGTACGAGGGCAGGTAAGCCATATTCCAACCAATAGCCGGTTGCAAAAATTAAAATGTGTTATTTGCTATGACGGTTATCTAACGCCTATGTCGAAAGCAGGGAGCCATTGCATTGGAGCAAGCCACTTGCGTGATAATTCAGAAACTCATTTTAGTATGGTGGAGCATCAGGAAAATATTGCAAAACTTCAGCAAAATTTGACCGCTTGTGAATGGACACAAGGCATTGATTTATCTCAACATTCAGCTAAAGTTGGTATCCGGGCATCATTGAGGGACCGTGTGCCGATGGTCGGTGTTGTACATCATTTTGAGCAGCAAAAATTACAATATGCTAATTTGTATAATCAATTAAGACGAAAACAAGCAGTCGAAAATGCGGAAATTTTTGCAAATTTATATATGGTCAATGGGTTGGCTTCTCGTGGGTTAACAACAGCACCATTATTAGGCGAATTGCTGGCAAGTCTAATTGCTAACGAGCCTGTGCCAATAAGTGAAGAGATTTGGCATAATTTAAGCCCGAATCGTACTTGGCTAAGAAAATTACTGAAAGGATCAAACGTTGATTAAAAAGAACCCCGAGATAATCGGGGTTTCGTTTTAGCGGATAATACCACGTGTTGAGCGTTTGAAAAATTGCAAGAAAATCGCAACTGCCGGCTCGGTAGCAGCAAGTTGCTCGATTTCTGTCAAGCACTCTTCTAATGTTTTACCGCTAGAATAAATCAGTTTGTAGGCTTTACGAATAGCATGGAGCGTTGGTTTATCAAACCCTCTGCGTTTTAAGCCTTCAAGGTTAATACCAAATGGGCGGGCATGGTTGCCCTGTGCCATTACATAGGGTGGTACATCTTGACTAACCATTGAGCCACCGCCAAGCATAACGTGTGAACCTACCACTACGAATTGGTGGATAGCAGACATTCCACCGACAATGACGAAATCATCTAGCGTTACATGACCGGCAAGGGTACCGTTATTGGCAATAATACAACGATTACCGATAGAGCAGTCGTGAGCAATGTGGGTATTGATCATAAATAAGTTATCATCCCCGATTTTAGTCACTCCACCACCTTGAACGGTACCACGGTGGATGGTTACGCTCTCGCGGATACGATTACGATTTCCGATCACCACTTTGGTCGGCTCACCTTGGTATTTTAAATCTTGATTAATTTCACCAATGCTGGCGAATTGGAAAATATGGTTATCTTCACCAATTTCAGTTACACCGTTGATCACTACATGTGAGTGAATTTTCGTTTTTGCTCCAATTTTGACATCTTTGCCAATCACAGAAAATGGACCGATCTCAACTTGAGCACCAATTTGGGCACCATCTTCAACAATAGCAAATGGGCTGATTTTAGCAGTTGAATCAATTAGACGCATAGCTTGCTTGCTCCCTTAGGCTGAAATAAATTATTTACGACGAGCACACATTAAGTCTGCTTCGCAAACTAATTTGCCATCAACAAATGCTTTACCGGTAAATTTAGTAATGCCACGTACTTCTTTTAAAAACTCAACTTCAAGTTCTAGTCTGTCTCCCGGTACAACCGGACGTTTAAAGCGGGCATTATCAATAGCAGCAAAATAATAAAGCTCATCTTCACTTAATTTTCCGTAAGTTGCAACGGCTAATACTCCTGTCGCTTGTGCCATTGCCTCAAGAATTAATACACCCGGGAAAATCGGTGCATGTGGGAAGTGACCCGTAAAGCAAGGCTCATTAAAACTCACGTTTTTGATTGCTTTTAGCCATTTCCCCGGTTCGTAGTCTGTTACACGATCTACTAATAGGAATGGATAACGGTGAGGTAACATATCCATAATTTCAGTTACTTCAATAATTCTTGCTTCACGATTTTCGGTTGTAATTTCTGTCACTTTAAAGACCTCTAAGTAAAAACTAATCGTTAAAACGTTTTTCTAACGATTTTAAGCGTTTGTTCATTTCATCAATATTCATTACTAAAGCAGCTGTTTTTCGCCATTCTTTATTGGTTTGTAATGGAATACCTGATGAGTAAATTCCTTTTTCTGTAATTGGACGCATCACCATTCCCATGCCGGTAATAATGGCTCCATCACAGATCTCCATATGTCCGTTGATAACACTTGCACCACCAATTTGGCAGAAACGACCAACTTTTAAACTTCCTGCCATAATTACACCACCGGCAACAGCTGTACCAAAGCCGATGTGAACATTGTGTGCAATTTGGCAAAGATTATCAATAATTACATTATCTTCGATTACAGTTGGATCTAATGCCCCGCGGTCAATACAGGTACAAGAGCCGATTTCCACCCGATTACCGATAATCACACCACCTGTTTGTGGTATTTTAATCCATTGTCCTTTATCGTTAGCGTAACCAAAACCATCGCTACCGATAACTGCAGAAGATTGAATTAAACAGTCTGAACCGATTTGTACGTTGTGGTAGATAGAAACATTTGCCCAAAGTTGGGTTCTTGCTCCAATTTTACTGTTTTTACCAACAAAGCAGCCTGCACCAATGATAACATCATCGCCTAATTCCACCCCACTTTCAATGACAGCATTAGCAGCGATAGAGACATTATTACCTAATTTTGCCTCCGGAGAAATAACAGCATTCGGATGAATTCCGTTTGCAGCTTTAGGAGTAGAATCCATATATTGTGCTAGTTTAGCATAAGCTACATAAGGATTATCTACAATAATCAGATTTTGATCTTCACGGCAAAATTCAACATCAGCCGGGCTTACAATAATGGCTGCTGCATTACAAGCGGTCAAATTTTCCCGATATTTTACATTTGAAATAAAGGTAATTTGCGAGCTGCCAGCTTTATCTAAAGCAGCAATACTTTGAATAGCCAAATCGGCGTTACCCTTAAGAGTACCGCCGATATGCTCCGCCAAATCAATTAAACGGAAATTTGCCATTATTTTTTCACTTCTTCTGGTTTAGATTCTTCCGCCTTTGCTTCAGCCGGTTTTTCTGTTGCAGGTTGTGCTTCAGGTGCCGGTTTCTCGATTTTAATTTCAGGGTGTTTTTTAACGATCGCGTCAAGCACCGCTTCGGTGATGTCTTTGCTTTCATCTTCAGCGTATAACGCTACTTGTGGTTGAAGCACTAAAGTGTAACCTTTAGATTTTGCAATTTCTTTGATAGTTGCATTAACTTCATCTACTGCTTGTTTTTGCGCATCTTGTGGATTTACGCCACCATTTTCTTTGTTAGCTTGCTCAATTTTCTTTTGGAATTCATCAGCACGCTTTTGGAATGCTTCCGCTTTTTTAGCGAAATCGGCTTCACGTTTTTGGATAGCAGAGACTTTATTTTGGAACGCATCTGCTTCTTTTTGGATAGCAGTTTGACGAGCTTGAATCTCTTTTGAGCGTAAACGTGGGGCTTCTTTTTCCAATGCCGCTACTTTTTTCTTGATAGAGGCTTCTACTGTTTTTTGTTCATTTTGTAGCTTTTGTGCATCCGCATTGATTTTGTCTCGTTCTGCGGTTAAGGTTTTATTTTCTTCTGCTAATTTTTTATCTTCTTCAGCAAATTTTACTTGGCTTTCTTTCATGAATTTATCAAATTTTGCAGAGGCATCTAATAATACCGGGTGGTTTTGTAATACATATGCAGGGTCAACAAAGCCGATTGTATCAGCTGCAGTTGCCATACCTGTTGCAGTGCTTAAAGCGGCAGTTAACGTTGCAATTTTAAATAGTTTCTTCATGTTTTTTCCTTAATTTACCTTTAATAGAAGCGGTTAAATTTTGGCAAAATTTTACAATTTAACCGCTATGATTAATTTAGAATGAGCTACCAATGTTAAATTGGAATTGCTCAATTTCATCACCTTCATATTTACGAATTGGTTTCGCGTAAGAGAAAGAAAGCGGACCAATTGGAGACATCCATTGGAATGCTATACCTGCAGAGGCTCTAACACGTTTGAAATCACCGTAGTTAGGAAGCATTGGATATTCATCTTTTTTCCATTTGGTATTCCAAGCACTTGCTGCATCAACAAATAGAGATGTTCTGACGTGATGTTGATATTTTTCACTCACAAATGGAGTTGGAGTGATTAATTCTAAGCTTGCTGTCGCTAAAGCATTACCACCGATGACATCGCCATTTCTATTACTGAATGAACCATCTTTATAATAAATAGCTTGAGGTCCAATCGCACCGTAAGCAAATCCTCTTAATGTGCCGATACCGCCTGCTGAGTAAAGCTGATAGAATGGCACTTCTTTACCGCCGAACCCGTTAGTGTAGGCAATACCGGCCTTACTTGAAATTACCCATTTATGCTCGCGGTTTAACGGGAAGTAATTTCTGAAATCAGCACTGACTCGGTAATACTTATTGTCAGAACCCGGAATCGTAATTTTACCATTAATACTTGCAGTTGAGCCTTCTGTTGGGAAATAACCTCTATTTAAGTTGTTATAGTTCCAGCCTAATGAAAAATCAAAATCATCTGCTTTGATTTTTTTGTAATAGTTAGTATTAGGATCAATCTCGAAATTCATTGATTTTACATATTTTTCTCGAGTGTATTCACGTGACGCATTTTTAATTTTGTCATGTGTATAACCTAAACCTAAATAATAGGAGTTGTTTTCATTCACAGGGAAACCAAGTGTACCATTAATACCATAGGTTTGACGTTTATATGAAGCAACATTTTCATTTTTAGAATTATCGTAATCTTCATAGAAGATGTTACCGCCTAAACTTACACCATCTTTTGTGAAGTAAGGCTCGGTATAGCCTAGGTTGACACTTGTACCGTAGTCATTTCGAGTACCGTTTAAGCTAATAGTAGACCCCATACCTAAGAAATTTTCTTGTTTGATTCCTGCTTGGTAGCTGATACCACTTTCGGTGCCGTAACCAATACCAAAGTTAATGCTACCTGTGTTACGTTCTTTGATTTTATAAACAACATCTACTTGGTCTGTTGTATTTTCTACATTTGGCATTGACATTTCAACGCTTTCATAGAAGCCGGTTCTCTCTAGACGAGCTTTACCTAAAGAGACTTTATTGGTAGAAAGCCACGCACCTTCTTGCTGACGCATTTCACGGCGTAGAGTAGAGTCTGCGGTTACATCGTTACCTTCAAAGCGAATTTTACGTACATAGATGCGACGGCCGGCATCAACCACGAAGCTAATTTTAACGCTGTTTTCGGCATCATTAAACTGCGGATAAATATCCACTTTTGCAGAGCCATAGCCGGCGTCACCTAAAATTTGCTTAATTTCTTCTTCAATATGAGTTAAGTCGGACTTACGGAATAATTGCCCCGGTTTAAAATCTTTGAGCAATTTATTCATTTCGGAATCCATATTGGCAGTATTACCAACGATACGCATTTCGCTGACATGATATGGTGAGCCTTCATTTAATTTATAGGTTAAATAGACTTCGGTTTTATTATCATTGAATTGTACATCAGTATCTTGGAGAGCAAATTTTGCATAACCACGATTTAAATAGAAATCTCTTAATGTTTCTAAATCTTTTTGGTGAGCAGTTTGTTCAAATTTGCTACTTTCAAAAATATTCCACCATGACACATCCGGTTGGATAGATAAATGATCTAATAGCTCATTTTCAGAGAAAGCTTGATTACCTTCAAACTTGATTGTCTTCGCTTTCGCAACCTCACCTTCATCAATCACTAATTTTACATTAACGCCACCCTCATTATTGTTGGTGACAACGGTGTCTATTTTTGCTTCATAACGTCCGGCAGAACGGTAATAGTCAAGTAAACTTTGTTTGAAAGCCTCTAATTTAGCTGCATCAAAAATTTCACCTTGATTGATAAGATTTGCTTTTAAGTTTTGTTCTAAAGCATCTTTAGGAACTGCTTTATTACCTTCAATGTCCAGTTTGCCAATAATCGGTTTTTCTGCCACTTTAATAACAAGTGTATTACCTTCGCGGCTTGCACGTACATCGGCAAAACGTTGTTGGTTGAATAAATGACGAACGACATTAGATACATCGGTATCTGTTGCAGTTTGACCGACTCTTACCGGAATGGAAGATATGATAGCTGCACCGGTTGTCGGCTGTACACCTTCAACACGAATATCTTTTACAACAAAAGGTGCAGCAACTACACCGTTTGCAATTAAAAGCGAAGAAAGTAATAATTTTTTCATTGAAATTATCCTATGGAGTTTGCAAGGTTGTTTGCGAAATTGTTTACAATCTGCATCGCAGATTGCTTATTAAAAATGAATCAGATCATTTACAAAGGCAAATAACATTAAACTGATTACAAGTGCAATACCGATTTGTTGAAATCTGAATTGTACTTTTTCAGATAATGCTTTGCCTCGAACAGCTTCAATTGCCAATAAAACCAGTTGTCCACCATCTAAAGGTAATATAGGGAATAAGTTCATTACCCCTAGATTAACACTGATTAAAGCCATAAAACTTAAGTAGTAAATCCAACCGATTTCGGCTGTCGCACCTGCTCCTTTTGCCATTGAAATCGGACCACCTAAATTTTTAATCGATAAATCACCGGTAATTAAATTGCCGATAAACTGAAGTATGGTTTGGATTAAAGACCATACTTTTTCAATACTTTTATAAAATGCACTAAGAATATCATATTTTAATTCGGTACGATATTTATCTGCAAGCGCTTCGTATGTTGGCACAATACCGATAATATACCGTTCATCTCGTTTTTCAGGCTGAAGCATTAGAGTTTTGATTTCTCCTTTTTGTTCAACTTGAAGTTCAAGTAAATTTCCTGTTTGTACCAGTTCAACTAATGTTTGCCAATTAAAAGGTTGTTGGTTCACAAGAAGAATATGATCGCCACTTTGCAACCCTGCTTTGCTGGCCGGGGATGCTTCAACAACTTGTTTAATCTCGGCACTAACTTTAGCACTTTTCGGTCGAATACCAAGAGTTGTTAGTGGATTTTCTTTTGCACCATCTACATTCCAATTGGAGAGGTCTAGCTGGAAAGAGCGTGTTTCATTGCTGTCAATTAAACTTCCTTCCAAAACGACATTTTTATTACCTACATTCCCTACTAATGCTAATCCGGCACTTTCCCAATCTTGAATATTTTGATTGCCGATTTTAGTAATTTCTAATTCGGGAATCAGTTTTGCTTCTGCTGCGATACTATTTGGTAAAATTTCCCCAATCACAGGTTTAATGGTTGGAATACCGGAAACGAATACCGCCCAATAGGCAAGTATTGCAAAAATAAAATTAGCAGCAGGTCCCGCAAAAATAATAAATGTACGCTGCAAAACCGATTTATTTGCTAAAGATTGTTCTGCTGGGGCGACGATATCTTCTTCCCCATTCCACATCTGTACATAGCCACCTAGAGGAATCAAGGAAAAAGCAAATTCAGTACCATGTTTATCTCGTTTTTTAAATAAAACCTTGCCAAAACCAATTGAAAAACGAATAACTTTCACACCACATCGGCGTGCAGCCCAGAAGTGTCCATATTCATGAACAAAAACCAGAACACAGATTAGAATAAAAAATGCAATCGTTGAAGTCATAGCTTAAAGTACAAAAAAGAAAAGAGTTGCAAAAAAAGGAATAGCTGCAGTTAAACTATCAATACGATCTAAGATGCCGCCATGTCCTGGTATTAAGTTACTGCTGTCTTTAATGCCTGCTTGACGTTTAAACATACTTTCAGCAAGATCGCCCAATACGGAAATTGCGACTGTTGCTACTGAAACTAAAATAAATGGCCCGGTTGATAATTCACGACCAAAAACGTTATTTGGGGTAAGTTGTAAGAAAACAAAGGCAATAATGCCGGATGTAAATAATCCTCCTATAACGCCTTCCCAAGACTTACCCGGAGAAACTTTCGGTGCTAATTTACGTTTACCAAATGCACGACCGAAGAAATAGGCGCCGGAATCCGCTCCCCACACTAATAAGCAAACATAGAGGAATAAATAAGTACCTTGGTATGGATTAAACGAATAGTTGTAAAAGCGTAATGCTAAAACACCAATTAAAAAAGGGATCAATGTTGCGAAACCAAATAGGAATTTGGCAACGACTGATTTTGCCCAAATATTGGCAGATTTCGGATAGCTAACTACAAGAAGCAAGGCGATAAACCACCAAATACAGCCCAAAAAGAGTAATGGGGTAGTTTCATCAGTTAAGAAACGGGCTGCACGAATGTAGTCTGTATTAGCGAAAATAAGAAAGAGTAACAGACAGATGCTTACCATAGCGACTATTGCTCGAGGAACGGGGCGTTTAATGCCTGCAAATTGTGCCCATTCCCACATTGCAGCAACAATAATAGCAGCTAATACTAATGTAAGTGGAAGAGGCGAAAGCCAAAAAATAGCAGCCAAAACGGCAAAAATCATTAAAATTGCTGAAAGTACACGTTCTTTTAACATCTTAATTTTATTTCCTTTTATTTGAACTAACAGCTACCAAAACGGCGTTCACGTTGTTGGTAAGACAAAATCGCTTGACTAAAGGTTTCATCATCAAAATCGGGCCATAATACAGGTGTAAAAAATAGCTCAGCATAAGCAATCTGCCATAATAAAAAATTGCTGATTCGCTGCTCGCCACTGGTACGAATTAATAAATCCACTTCAGGCTGATTTCCTGTAGATAATTGCTGTTGAAATAATTCCGGGGTAATTTGTTCAATAGTTAATTGATTTTTCTTCACTTGAGCAGCAACTTTTTGAGCCGCTTGAACAATATCCCTATAACCGCCATAGTTTGCAGCAATATTTAAAATTAATCCCGTATTGTTTTCGGTTAATTTTTCTGATTCCGCAATACGTTTTTGTAAGTTTTCACTAAAGGCAGATTTATCGCCAATAATATTTAAGCGAATATTGTTTTTATGTAATTTTTTTACCTCAGAATCCAAAGCTCGCATAAAAAGCGACATTAAGGCTGAGACTTCAGTTTCCGGTCTGCTCCAGTTTTCACTACTGAAAGCATAAAGTGTAAGCACTTTAATTTGATGTTTAGCTGCAAAACTTACCGCAGAACGAACCGCTTTCACACCGTTTTGATGACCAAAAATGCGTAATTTCCCTTTCTGCTTAGCCCAGCGACCATTGCCATCCATAATAATTGCGACGTGTCGGGGCATATTTTGAGGATCAAAGTTCACAGAATTTACTCGCTAAATAGATAAATAAAATAGGCATAACTATACCACAGGATGAGTCATAGTGGAATTGGCAAGCAATATTTGAAAAGGTTTTATCTCTCGATAGGCCTTAAGACGTTAAACAACAAATCGTTTTAAGGCTTATTTAAGTAAAAATAACAGGTTAAAAATTATCCTTTTGTTGGCGAAGTGCAATAAATTCAGCTAAATCGACCGCTTGCATAAAGGGGTTTACCTTCATTTCTTGCCCGATTGTGGTAGGCAAGGTCGGTTTATCTTGGGAGCGAAGAGTCTCAACATAATCCTGATATTCGCTTAATGCACAGCTTTGCGGCAGAACGACTGTTGCAAATTTCAAGTTGCTTTGGGTATATTCGTGAGCAGGATAGACTTTTACCGAATCAGGCAAGGCTTTAAAACGTTGTAGGGCTTCAAATTGAGCTTGATAATCGCCGGTGAATACCCGACCGCAGCCACCGGAAAAAAGTGAATCGCCACAAAACAGATAATCATAACCGAACAAATAGCTGATATGCCCAGCAGTATGACCGGCACTTTCCATCACTGTCACTTCATAGCTAAACAGCTTGAGGCTCTCGTTTGGGGCAACAATATTATTGGCAAATTCCGCTACTTCTGCCGGCCCGTAAACAGGCAGGTTAGGGTAATGTTGCAGGATCTCCGGCACGCCATCGGTGTGATCGTGATGGTTATGGGTCAGCAAACAAGCGGTCAAATTTAACGAATTTTTTGCAATAAAATCTAATACCGGTTTAGCTTCCGAAGGATCGACAATAATCAAATCTTGGTGTTGGATAATCGCCCAAATGTAATTATCAGACAGGGCAGGAATAGGAATAATCCGAAGCATAACATTCTCCTTATAAAAGAGAGTTCAGATAAAAGGGTGGGGCGTTACCAGCCACCCTCGGCACACGGAAATTTCAACCCAGACTGCTTTCTTCCGAACCTGATCAAGTAAGCTGAACACCATTGCGAGGAACCAATAACGCCCCATAGAATTACGCCTTAAGGCGTAAGGGTTTTTATTATAGATAAATTTTAAAATAAGACAAGACTGAATTTTACAAGCGGTCATTTTCTGGCGAAATTTTGCAAGATTTTGCTTAAAAATAACCGCTTGTAAGATAAATTAAACTTTGACTAACAATGCAACCGCTTCACAAGCAATGCCTTCTCCTCTGCCGGTAAAGCCTAATTTTTCGGTAGTAGTAGCTTTCACATTCACTTGAGCGATATCGCATTTCAAATCTTCAGCGATGGTTTGACGCATTTTATCAATATGCGGACGCATTTTCGGGGCTTGTGCGATAATAGTGACATCCACATTGCCCACTTTATAACCTTGTTCTTGTACTTGGCGATAGGCTTCAATCAATAAATCACGACTGTCGGCATTTTTATATTGCATATCGGTATCGGGGAAGAGCTTGCCAATGTCGCCTAACGCTACTGCACCTAATAGGGCATCGGTGAGAGCGTGTAGAGCGACATCACCATCGCTGTGGGCGATAAAGCCGGTGTGGTAAGGCACTTCAACGCCGGCAATCATCAATGGGCGGTTTTCGCCAAAGGCATGAACATCAAAACCGTGTCCGATACGAATCATATTATTTCTCCAAATGATGTGTTAAATAAAATTCCGCTAAGGCTAAATCTTCCGGGCGGGTAATTTTCAAATTATCGCTTCTGCCGGCAACTAATTCCGGTTGATAGCCGCTGAGTTCCATCGCTGAGGCTTCATCGGTCACACTTTGTTTTTTCGCAAAAGCAGAGGCTAGAGCCTCTCTTAAAATTTTTGCCGGGAAAAATTGTGGAGTTAACGCATGCCATAAGGTTGAACGGTCTTCTGTATGCAGAATGTGCGAACCCTCGGCACGTTTCATCGTATCCACCGCAGGGGTAGCAAGAATGCCTCCCTGTTTATTTTCGATTTGCAAAATTTTGTCTAAATCTGACCGCTTGAGACAAGGGCGGGCGGCATCATGCACTAATGCCCAAGCGCTGTCTTCAATGTGTTGTAGCGCGTTAAAGACAGAATCTGCACGAGTTGCACCACCAAAAACAATTTGTACTTTTGTCGAGTTCAGCAGATCAATATGGGCATAGAAAGGATCATCTTTTGCAACTGCGACAATCACTTTTTCAATTAAAGGATGTTCAAGAAAAAGGGAAACCGTATGTTCTAAAATCGTTTTCCCTTGTAGTTTTAGATATTGTTTCGGTTTTTCAGCCATCATTCGGCTACCAACACCTGAAGCCGGAATGACCGCAATAATCTTTCGAGTCATGGGGTTCCTTACTGCTTAGTTTTTGGCACAATACGGTAAAATACTTCGTTTTCTTTTACCATTTCACGTTCAAGTCTGGCTCGTTCTTCCAAGGCATCTACGCCGTTTTTTAAATCGTAAATTTCAGCTTCAATCAGTTTATTACGAGCAGTTAATTTCGCATTCTCTTCTTTTAGTAATGTGACTTCATGTTGAACATCTTGATAGTCACTCCAGCCGTTTTTACCGAACCAGAATGTATATTGGGAGAGCCCGAGCAGTAATGCAAAAAAAATAATCAATAAACGCATCTATTTTCTCTTGTGTGAAGTTATCTCAATGGTAAGCGGTCTGATTTTACCCTGAATTTGCAAAAAATCCTAACAAAACGTATTGTGTGTTGAGGCTGGAGTTTTAATGTGTAATCGCAATGATCTGTGATTTTATAAGCAAAATTTTACTGCCTATAATGAAATTTTTGGTTTAGCAAGTCAAAATAACTTTTAAATTTTGATGTAAGACAAATAAGCATAGATATTTTACAAATTTTTGTAATGAATTTTCAAAAATTTGAAGTATGTAACATTTTTTTTTTTAAATTTTCGTATAATGAACCCAATTTGATTTTATAACTATTATGAGGTAACCACTATGTTAAATCGTATTGAACAAGAACTTGCAGTTTTAGGTATTACAAATGTAAAAGAAATCGTTCGTAACCCTAGCTATGAGCAACTGTTTGAAGAGGAGATGAAACCCGATCTTCAAGGTTATGAAAAAGGTGTATTAACAAATTTAGGTGCGGTAGCAGTAGATACAGGTATATTTACAGGTCGTTCTCCTAAAGATAAATATATTGTGTTAGATGAAACTACAAAAGATACAATTTGGTGGACATCAGAAGCTGCTAAAAATGATAATAAGCCGATGAACCAATCTACATGGCAGAGCTTAAAAGGTTTAGTAACCGATGAACTTTCAAATAAACGTTTATTCATTATTGATGCGTTTTGTGGTGCAAGTCCGGAACATCGTATCAATGTACGCATTATTACTCAAGTTGCTTGGCAAGCGCATTTTGTGAAGAATATGTTTATTCGCCCGACAGAAGAAGAATTAAAAGATTTCAAACCTGATTTCGTGGTAATGAATGGCTCTAAAGTAACTAACCCAAATTGGAAAGAGCAAGGACTAAATTCTGAAAACTTTGTAGCATTTAACGTAACTGAAGGTGTTCAAATCATTGGTGGTACTTGGTACGGTGGTGAAATGAAAAAAGGTATGTTCTCAATGATGAACTACTTCTTACCACTTAAAGGTGTTGCTTCAATGCACTGTTCAGCAAATGTAGGTGAAGAAGGCGATGTAGCCGTGTTCTTTGGTTTATCAGGAACAGGTAAAACAACCTTATCAACTGATCCAAAACGTAAACTAATTGGTGATGATGAACATGGCTGGGATGAAAATGGCGTATTTAACTATGAAGGTGGTTGTTATGCGAAAACCATTAATCTCTCTATCGAAAATGAACCGGATATTTATCGAGCTATCCGCCGGGATGCACTATTAGAAAATGTGGTCGTGCGTGAAGATGGTACTATTGATTTTGATGATAAATCGAAAACAGAAAATACGCGTGTAAGTTACCCTATTTACCATATTGATAATATTGCAGTTCCATCGAAAGCCGGCCATGCTAAGAAAGTAATTTTCTTGACTGCGGACGCATTTGGGGTACTACCTCCGGTATCGAAATTAACGCCGGAGCAAACTAAATATTACTTCTTATCCGGTTTTACTGCGAAATTAGCGGGTACAGAACGTGGAATTACCGAGCCAACTCCAACATTCTCAGCTTGTTTCGGTGCAGCGTTTTTATCTCTACACCCAACGCAATATGCAGAAGTATTAGTCAAACGTATGGAAGCGGCTGGGGCAGAAGCATACTTAGTGAATACAGGTTGGAATGGCACAGGCAAACGTATTTCAATTAAAGATACTCGTGGTATTATTGATGCAATTTTAGACGGTTCAATCGATAAAGCGAAAATGGGTAAATTACCAATCTTTGATTTAGCGATTCCAACTGAATTACCGGGTGTGGATACAGCGATCTTAGATCCGCGTAATACCTACGCAGACCAATCACAATGGCAAGCAAAAGCGGAAGACTTAGCGGGCAGATTTGTGAAAAACTTTGAAAAATATGCGACAAACGATGAAGGCAAAGCATTAATTTCAGCTGGTCCGAAGTTATAAATCGGTAATTGTAAGTTATAATATATCTAAATCAATTTAGGACTAAACCTTGAATTAGGTTTAGTCCTTTGTCTATAGGTATAAAGGAGAAGAGAAGCAGTGACTACCTTTCAACTAAAGCTCAAGGCAAAAGATGAATTAACGCCGCATCCTACGGCACAATATTGGAGGAAATGCCAAGTAGAAGAACTATTTGATATGCCGTTTATGGATTTGGTATTTAAAGCGGCACAAATTCATCGTGAAAATTTTGATTCTAACGCGATTCAGCTTTCTACGTTACTTTCAATTAAAACCGGAGGCTGTGCGGAAGACTGTGAATATTGTCCACAATCGGCCCGTTATGATACCGGCTTAGAAAAGCAGACCATGCTTGATATTGAAACTATAGTTAACAAAGCTAAAATTGCCAAAGAAAGAGGGGCGAGCCGCTTTTGTATGGGGGCTGCATGGCGAGGGCCAAAGCCAAAGGATATTAAAGTGGTGTCTGAAATTATCAATGCGGTGAAATCGTTGGGTTTAGAAACTTGTGGCACTTTTGGTATGTTAGAAGAAGGCATGGCAGAAGAATTAAAAGATGCTGGCTTAGATTACTACAATCACAATTTAGATACGGATCCGGAACGTTACAATAAAATTATCCACACTCGTAATCATGATGATAGAATGGACACCCTCGGTAAAGTGCGTAATGCAGGGCTTAAGGTATGCTGTGGTGGTATTGTAGGCATGAATGAAACCCGTCCTGAACGTGCAGGCTTGATTGCAAGTCTTGCCAATCTTGACCCGCAACCTGAAAGTGTGCCAATTAACCAACTTATTAAAGTAGAAGGTACACCACTGGCGAATGCAGAAGATTTGGATTGGACGGAATTTGTTCGTACTATTGCTGTTGCCAGAATTACCATGCCTCGCAGTTTTGTTCGCCTTTCTGCCGGCAGAACAGCTATGCCGGAAGCAATGCAAGCACTTTGTTTTATGGCTGGGGCAAACTCAATTTTCTACGGAGATAAACTTCTCACCACTGAAAACCCGGAAGAAGATCACGATAGGCACTTAATGGATAAACTGAATTTATATCCATTGAAATATGAGTGCGATGCTTAATTGCAAGCGGTTAAAAAAGCTAATTTTTTTGCAAACAAAAAGCCTTAGCTCAAAACTAAGGCTTATTTGATATAGGGAAGGATGAAAAATTTTTCGTCCTATTATTTGTTTGCTTGTTTTAAACATTGGCCAGAATCACAGCCCGCTTCGGGGCAGGGTAGCCTTCAATGGTTTTGCTCTGATCGTTTGGATCTAAAAAATCCACCAAACTCTCATTTTCCAACCAATCGGTTTTACGCTGTTCTTCAAGGGTAGTTACTGCTTCATCTACACAACGCACATTTTTAAAACCAACTTTTTCCAACCAATTAATAAGAGCCGGCACAGACGGAATAAAATAGACGTTTTTCATTTTTGCGTAGCGATCAGCCGGTACGAGAACATCATTCACACCACCATCAATCACTAAGGTTTCCAATACTAATTCTCCACCTTTCACAAGCTGAGCTTTGAGCTGAGAGAGGTGATCAAGTGGCGATTTGCGATGATACAGCACGCCCATAGAAAAGACGGTATCAAAGGCCGCAAGCGGTTGCATTTGCTCAATGCCTAAAGGAATTAAATTTGCTCTGCGGTCGTTGCCCAGCATTTTTCTCACAGCTTCAAATTGACAGAGAAAAAGCTCGGTAGGGTCGATACCCACCACCATTTTTGCCCCTTCGCCGACCATTCGCCACATATGATAACCACTGCCACAGCCGACATCTAAAATCGTTCTACCTGCTAATGGAGATAAGTGCGGCAGTACGCGATCCCATTTGAAATCAGAACGCCATTCAGTGTCGATATGAATACCGTGCAGATGATAAGGCCCTTTACGCCAAGGCATCAGTTGTTTGAGATGATGCACAATTTGTTTGGTTTCCCCGGCGGATAAGGGATCGTTTGGAATGGATTCCACCTTATCTTTTAGGTTGATACAAGCGGTCGAATTTGGTAAAAAATCTGCAATTTTTGCCCATTTGGCATAATCTGCGTGGGTAGTTTTCTCCCATTGTTTTAACTGCAAAGGAAGTGTTTCCAACCAAGCCGAGAGGTTAGTGGTGGCAATTTGTTGATAAAAAAGACGGAAGTCGATCATAGCGTAAAATAAAATGTCAAAATAAAAGCGTTAAGCCTGAACCAAAGCACAACGGTTTTCCTTTATTAGGCTTAGCCTAAAAGCAAGGAAAACCGTATTACGAAAACGCTATTATAACAGATTAACCGGCAAGTTCAGCTCTAATAATTGCAGCTCCTTGGCTGAGCGCTTGTAATTTGCCACGAGCGACTTGGCGTGAAAGCGGTGCCATTCCGCAGTTGGTACAAGGGTAGAGTTTGTCTGCATCAACAAATTGCAACGCTTTGCGTAGGGTTTCTGCCACTTGTTCCGGCGTTTCGATGATGTTGGTTGCCACATCAATCGCACCGAGCATTACTTTTTTGCCACGCACTAACTCGATTAAATCCATTGGCACACGAGAGTTTTGGCACTCAAGCGAGATAATGTCGATTTTCGATTGTTGCAGTTTCGGGAAGCTCTCTTCGTATTGACGCCATTCGTTGCCGAGGGTTTGCTTCCAGTCGGTGTTCGCTTTGATGCCGTAGCCGTAGCAGATATGCACAGCGGTTTCGCATTTTAAGCCTTCTGCGGCACGTTCTAAGGCTGCCACGCCCCAGTCGTTCAGCTCGTCAAAGAAGACGTTAAACGCCGGTTCATCAAATTGAATGATGTCCACGCCAGCCGCTTCCAGCTCTTTGGCTTCTTCGTTGAGGATTTTGGCAAATTCCCACGCCAGTTTTTCACGGCTTTTGTAGTGGGCATCGTAGAGGGTGTCGATCATCGTCATTGGCCCCGGTAACGCCCATTTGATCGGCTTGTCGGTGTGAGCACGCAGGAATTTTGCATCTTCGACAAATACCGATTTCGGGCGAGAAACCGCACCGACTACCGTTGGCACGCTCGCATCGTAACGGTTACGGATACGCACAGTTTCACGTTTATTGAAATCCACGCCGTCTAAATGTTCGATGAAGGTGGTCACGAAATGCTGACGGGTCTGCTCGCCGTCGCTGACAATATCAATCCCTGTGGCAACTTGCTCGGCAAGGGAAACTAACAGGGCATCACGTTTGGCTTGGAGAAGTTCATCGCCTTGGAATTTCCATTCAGACCAGAGTTTTTCAGGCTCAGCAAGCCAAGCGGGTTTTGGCAGGCTACCAGCGGTGGAAGTTGGGAGAAGGATTTTGCTCATTTTTGTTTTCCTGTAAAAAAGTCGGGTGGGCGTAAGCCCACCATTGGTTATATTTCATTTGTGTGGTGGGCTTACGCCCACCCTGCATTATTTTTCGTTTAACCAAGCCTCTAAAATCGCTTTGTACGGATTGATAAAATGCGCTTCGGCATATTTACCTTGCTTGATCGCCAGTTGAGTACGCTCCACACGGTCGTATTCCACTTTGGTAACAGAGTAGTCTTGGTAGGTTAGGCTACCTTTGTACACCTGTCCCGCCACCGAGTTCGCATTGTAAATCTCCGGACGGTAGATTTTTTGGAACGCTTCCATCGTGGCAATTGTGCTGATTAGCTCTAAGTTAGTGTAATCATTGAGCAAGTCGGCATTCTCATCAAAGTAGAACGCATACGGTGCAACGGATTTTGGCGGCATAAAGTAACGCACTTTTAAGCCCATTTTCGCAAAATACGCATCGGTTAATGAATAGCTATCTTGAAGATACTCCACGCCCAAAATCGGGTGAACGTTGGTGGTTCTGGTGTAGGTGCGGGTGGTCGCTACGCTTAAACAGATCACCGGCGGTTTGCTGTATTTTGCTTTGTAGGCAGGTGATGCCAATAAATGTTTGAACAGCTTGCCGTGTAACTCGCCGTAGCCTTCCGGCACGGTAAATTCCGGTTTGTCTTTGTTGTGATCGAGCAGCAGAACGCTAAAATCGTAGTCACGCACGAACGAAGAGAAGTTGTTACCCACAATGCCGTCAATGGTTTTGCCGGTTTGGTGATCGACTACATAGGTTTTAAGCCATTCAAGTGCTGGGAAAAACTCGCCTTTGCCCTCAACGTCAATGTCCATTGAAACAATGTCTAATTTGACGGAATAACGATCCGACGTTGGGTTATCCCAATCCGCCAAATCATTGAAACGCTTATTGATCATCGCAATCGCATTTTGTAGGTTTTCTTTACGGTTTTCGCCACGGGCAAGGTTAGCAAAGTTAGTGGTTAAACGGGTGCTTTGTGCTTCCGGTTGGTAGTTTTCATCAAATTCAAGTGTGTGCACACGGCATTCAAAATTGGTTGTCATTTTTCACCTTCTTATTTTTATGTTTGTTTCTAAAGATGATTCATTGAACCATAAATTTTTGTTGAATAAAAATGATATATTTTTGAAAGGAATATGAAATAAATTCATATTCTAGGTGTGAGAATAAATTTAAGGGGCTAAGCCCCCTTGTATTTTCGCGATTATCTTGCAATCGGGTTTACTTTCGCTTTTTGCAGTTTGCGGTAAGCATTGAGTAATTTTTGATGTGCTGCCATATTTTCTAGGCTTTCATCAGAGGCGGTTAAGCCGACAAACGGATTACCGCCGGTGATTGCCGACCAAGCGGATTCCACCGCTTGAGTACCGTACATTTTCTCAAAGACACGACGATATTGCTCAGGCTCGCGGCTTTCATCTAAGAATAATTCGATAGATTGAATTAAGCAACGATAGTAGTTGTTACGTTCAGCGGTAAAGACACTTGCGTTCATATTTGCCGTCCAGTTCGCCCAGTCTAATGCTTGCTCTAAGTTGCCTAATGCAAGGTGAAGCATTGATTTTAATTCACCAATACGCAAGGTTTGCAATGCTGACCCTTTTTCAGCCACCACACCGATAAATTCACGCACACGGGTTAAATCATCAATGCCTTGCTCGTCTAGTTCATCTAATAACTCTTGATAAGTCTCAGCATCATGGTGGAAATGTGGCAGATCCAATAAAATCTCACGCCAATCCATACCCATATTGTTGTTAGCGTAAATTAAATCATCGCTTGGGTAAATGTTAGACATTCCCGGTGCTAAAATACGGCAGGCATACACGCCTAAATGCTCGTAATCCATAATATACACAGGCTGATTATGCTTATTGAAAATTGCCATCATACTATTAAATTCTTCTTCGGTGGTGCCGGAGAAATCCCAGTGTACAAATGGATAGTCTGCATCACGTTTGAAAAGATCCCAAGAAATTAGACCGCTTGAATCAATAAAATGAGTTTCAAGGTTGGCGTGATCGGCAACATCTTCATTATTAAACGATGGCGGAGCAAATACATCTAAATCTTTTAAGCTACGCCCTTGTAATAATTCGGTGACAGTACGCTCAAATGCCACTTGGAAATTCGGGTGAGCACCAAACGAGGCAAAGCAGGTGCCGTTTTGCGGATTAAATAAAATCACACAAATTACCGGGAATTCGCCACCTAACGAAGCATCGTAACAAAGAATCGGGAAGCCTTCTTGCTCTAATTTTTCAATCGAAGCCTTGATAGTTGGGTAGCCGTCAATCACCTTTTGTGGAATTTCCGGCAGGCTAATTGCTTCAGTAATAATGCGGTTTTTCACAAAACGCTCGAATACTTCGGATAAGCCTTGTACACGAGCTTCATTTTTGCTGTTACCCGCCGACATACCGTTAGATACAAACAAGTTGCCGATAATGCTCTGCGGAATATAAACAGTTTGATTATCAGATTGGCGAACATAAGGCAGAGTCACAATACCACGATCATAATTGCCTGATTGCAAATCAACTAATAATTCAGGCATTAGCTCACCGTTGGGATCAAAATATTCCCACAGGAATTCGTCCATCATCTCCGGTGGTGGAATTTCTTCATCTTCAATCGGGAACCATTTTTCGGTTGGATAATGCACGAAATCAGCATTAGCTAATTCCTGCCCTAAATAGAAATCTGCCCAGAAATAGTTGCTGGATAAACGCTCAAAATATTCGCCTAATGCTGAGGCAAGAGCCGCTTTCTTGCTCGCTCCTTTACCGTTGGTGAAACATTGTGGGCAATCCACATCACGAATATGCACCGACCATACATTCGGCACAGGGTTTAACCAAGAAGCTTCCTCAATGTTAAAGCCTAATGTTTTTAATTTATGTTGGAAAGTGGAGATACTGTCTTCAAGTGCAGCATCTTTACCGGTAATAAAGGTTTGTTCAGTCATCATTTACCTTAAAATGGATGTTTAAAAATGCGGTATTCTAACAAAAAATGAAGAGAAAAGGAGAAGTTAATTTATAAGAATTAGTTATAGGTTATTAGCTCAAAGTTTTTATATGAAGTTTGATATAAATTAATATTCTTAAGGAATATGCTATTTAATTTTTTGTATGAATGAAAGTATAATTCTATAGCTTTTATATCAATGATTAATAGGTGGCTGAATGAATTTAAAAATCTACTACGCCCACTCAACTCAAAATAATGACTATTCAAAATGGCAAACCCTCAAAAGCCACACTGAAAATGTCGGCTCTTTAGCAGCAGGCTTTGCTCAATTTTTCGGTGCTCAAGAAATGGCTTATCACACCGGGATTTTGCATGATTTGGGCAAATACAGCGAGGCGTTTGATAAACGCTTACACGGTGGGAAATCGGTGGATCATGCCACGGCCGGTGCGAAAATTGCAGAGGAGCAGTGGGGCATGGTGGGTAAACTGATGGCGTATTGCATTGCAGGGCATCATGCGGGTTTGGCCAACGGTGCGGGCGAGGGCGACAATCGGCGCACTTTAAAGCAGCGGCTGGCTTTGCAATTTTCCGATGAAATTCCACCGCTTGATGAGGTTTGGCAGCAAGAAATTCCCCTTCCTTCTCAACTTCCCTCCCCGCCGCTCAAAGCCGATTCCCATCACCCTTATTTCTCTTATGCGTTTTTCACGCGCATGCTCTATTCTTGTTTGGTAGATGCCGATTATTTGGACACCGAATCTTTCTATGCGGCAGCAGAAAATAAGCCGATTGAGCGTGGTGCTTATCCTGATTTGAACACCCTACAACAAGCCTTTCAGGATTTTCTTACGTCATTCAGACGGCCTGCCGATACGCCGCAAACCGAATCCGAAAAACGCCGTGCCAAGCTCAATCAATTACGCAGTGAAATTCTTGATTACGCCGTGGGCCAAGCGGGGCAAGAAAAAGGCTTGTTCAGCCTAACCGTGCCAACGGGCGGCGGTAAAACCTTTACTTCGATGGCATTTGCTTTGGAACACGCCAAATTGCACGGCATGCGGCGCGTGATTTATGTAATTCCCTTCACCAGCATTATTGAACAAAACGCTGCTGAGTTCCGTAAAGCTTTTGGAGAGTTTGGTGAAAGTGCAGTATTGGAGCATCACAGTACTTTTGACGACAGCAAACTAAAAGACCAAACCAGTAAAGACAAATTACGCTTGGCTTCGGAAAATTGGGATATGCCGATTGTTGTAACCACCGCAGTGCAGTTTTTTGAATCTTTATTTGCCGACCGCTCCTCACGCTGCCGCAAATTACACAACATCACAGGCAGCGTGATTATTCTTGATGAAGCACAAATGTTACCGCTCAAATTATTGCTGCCGATTATGCAGGCGATTAAAGAATTGGCACAAAATTATCATTGCTCCATCGTGTTATGCACCGCCACACAGCCAGCGGTGCAAGCCGAGCACGGTTTTTATCGCGGCTTGGAAAATGTGCGCGAAATTGCCCCCAATCCCACCGCGCTTTTTGAGGCTTTGCATCGAACCACAGTGCAGCATATCGGCAAACAAAGCGATGCCGATTTGCTTACCAAAATCACAGACCATCCGCAACTGCTGATTATCGTCAATAACCGCCGCCATGCCCGCAGTTTGTATGATGATGCCAAGCATTTGGACGGTGTGTTTCATCTAACGACCTTAATGTGTGCCAAACACCGCAGCCAAGTGCTGGCAACCATCAAAGGCCGTCTGAAAAACGGTGAGCCTTGCCGTGTGATTGCCACTTCCTTAATTGAAGCCGGCGTGGATGTGGACTTCCCATTGGTGATGCGTGCCGAAGCCGGGCTTGATTCTGTTGCCCAAGCCGCGGGGCGCTGCAACCGTGAAGGAAAAAGGTCACCTGAAGAGAGTTTTGTCTGGGTATTCCAAGCCGAAGAACAGTGGAAAATGCCGCCCGAATTGGACTTACTTTCGTCGGCCATGCGTTCGGTTGTACGGCACTATGCCGATGATTTGCTCTCGATTGAAGCCATGACGAAATATTTTTCAGAAGTGTATGAGCAAAAAGGAAAAGAATTGGACGGCAAAAACATTTTGACCATGCACCACAAAGCAGGCAACAGCTTGGATTTTCCGTTCCAAACCATCGCCAAAGAATTTCAAATGATTGAAAGCCATATGCAGCCGCTGCTGATTCCGTTTAACAAAGAAGCCGAAAGCCTGATTGAAACCTTGCACCACGCCGACCAAATCGGCGGCTTACTGCGAAAATTACAGCCTTATACGGTGCAAATTCCAAAAAGTGCGATGGATAAGCTCTATAAAGAACACAGAATCGAGCTGATTAACGCCACCACTTTTGGCGAACAGTTTTATGCGCTGATTGGCATGGATTTGTATGATGAAGTGGCGGGGTTTAGTTGGGGGGATCTGGGGTTTTTGAGGGTAGAGGGATTGATTATGTAATACAGTAAACAGACTTAACTTTTAAACACTTTCCATTAACTATTTCTTATATGAGGAATACTATTATGAGTAGATCACATCTTGTACGTATGCACATTGAAAATATTGGTTGTATTGGCAATGAAGGAGTAACAATAGAGTTGGATGATATTGTATGCCTAGTTGGTGCAAACAATGCGGGTAAAACCACTGTTTTGAGGGCCTATGAATTAGCTATTTTACAGGAGAAGTTGAATATTGAAGATTTTAATCACAATTCTAATGGGAAGCCTGCAATAGTAGAGTTATGGGTGCATATACCGGAAAATGCAGCAAATGTTGATGAAAAATGGAAAGAAAAAACTGCTGATGGATTATTGCTTGTTCGATCGAAATGGTAATGGCCAATTGAGGGAGGCAAGCCAACAAGATATACATGGGATCCTATAAAACAGGAATATTCAGAAGATGGTAAAGCAGCAGGCTTGGATAACGTATTTAATAGTCGTCTGCCTAAACCATTTAGAATAGGATCTCTGGATAATCCGCAGGAGGAGCATAAGAAATTATTGACGTTAGTTTTAGAACCAATAATTAATAAATATAGAGAGGTTATGAAGGATAAAAATTCTGAATTAAGTTCCAAGATTAGAGAGCTAACGGAATTAGCTTGTAAGCCTATATCAGATATGAGTGAAGATATTGATAAAATACAAAAAGAGATTACTAAATCATATAGTAAAGTTTTTAGTAATTCTGGTATTAATCTTAATATTGGTATAAGTGATATTGGTTTTGACCCAGAAAAATTATTATTATCAGGGTCTAGAATTGATGTTACTGAAAGTAGTAGTTCTGTTCGCTGGGATCAGCAAGGTACTGGGTCACAAAGAGCACTTTTTTGGTCTATTCTTCAGGTGAGATCTGTTCTTAACCAGATTTCAGATATTCGGAAAGAACTACAAAAGTTAAAAGCTAAAAAATCTCTCAATGCAAAAGATAACGAGAGAATGGTTATTCTTGAAAATAAGTTATCTCAGAATGTTTCAGATGAAACTTTTTTGCCTGGATATATGCTATTAATTGATGAGCCTGAGACAGCCTTACATCCTTCAGCCGTCCGTGCGGCTAAAGAGTATTTATATGGATTGGCAAATGAGGCTGGTTGGCAAGTTATGCTTAGCATACACCACCCAGCATTTGTAGATCCATTAAAAGATCATACGACCATTGTTAGGTTACATCATCTAAATAAACACGTATCCCCTAATATTTATAAATCAGATAAAATGGATTTTAATAATGAAGAAAAGGACAACTTAAAAGCATTGATGGTTTTTGATTCAAATGTTTCTGAGATCTTTTTTGGAAATAAAGTAGTTATAGTTGAAGGGGATACGGAATTTGCTTCATTTCATGAAGTGATGAATATAAATTTTGAAAAATATCCAACAGAGCAGAGACCTCTTATTATTAGGGCTAGGGGAAAGGCAACGATAGCAATTTTAGTAAAAATCTTAACCCATTTTAAAATTAGTTTTTCTGTATTGCATGATATAGATTCTCCTAAAACTGGAAGTGGAGATAGACATAACCCAGCATATTCAATTAATCAAAACATTGCTAGTGCTGTTGAAAATGCTCGAAAAGAAGGGGTTGTAGTGACTTATCGTTGTTCTTGTCCAAATTTCGAAGAACATCATAATATGAAGCTTCCAAGCAAAGACAAGCCATTTGAAAGCTGGAAGGCTGTTAAAAATGATGAAAGTATCCGAACTAGCGTAGAAAACTTGCTACAAGATTTACTAGCTGAGAATCTTAATATTCCAGAAAATGATGGTTCTAAGTACGATCAAATTTTAAGAGAATGGCTTGAGAAAAATCATAAAACGGAACCTTGTTATAAATTTGATTAGCTAGATTTATTAATTATAAATATTCACCTCCCTTCGGGGAGGTGTGGGTTAACAAAATCATAGGAGAACAAAAAATGAATCGGGTACGCCTCCATATTTGGGCAGATTATGCCTGTTTTACTCGTCCTGAAATGAAGGTGGAGCGGGTGTCTTATGATGTCATCACGCCTTCTGCGGCGCGGGGGATTGTGTCGGCAATTCACTGGAAGCCGGCCATTCGCTGGGTAATTGATAAAATTTATGTGCTCAAGCCGATTCAATTTGAATCGGTGCGGCGCAATGAATTGGGCGGGAAAATTTCCGCTTCTAAAATCAGTGGTGCGATGAAGCGTAAAAATACGCAGGAGCTTTATACATTAATTGAAGAAGACCGCCAGCAACGCGCGGCAACGGTATTAAAAAATGTGGCGTATGTGATTGAAGCGCATTGTGTTTTGACGGATAAAGCCGGCGCGGAAGACAACATAACCAAGCATATTGAGATGTTCAAACGCCGTGCAGCAAAAGGGCAGTGTTTTCAGCAACCTTGCATGGGCGTGCGTGAATTTCCTGCCCTTTTTGCTTTGGTGGATGACGATGAGCCTTTGCCATTGTGTGAATTAAGCGATGCCGAGCGCAATCGTGATTTGGGTTGGATGTTGCACGATATTGATTTTGACAATGGGCATACACCGCACTTTTTCCGCGCAGAATTAAAAGATGGCGTGATTGATGTGCCGCCGTTTTATGCAGAGGAGGTCAAAAAATGATTTTATCTGCATTGGCGCGTTATTACTCGCGTTTGGCGGCTGAAAACGATCAGATGGGCAATCCCAAAGTGCCGTCTTATGGATTCAGTGAAGAAAAAATCGGCTGGGTATTGGTGCTGAATGCAAAGGGTGAGTTGGTGGATGTAGTACCAAACTTAACCGATGCTAAAAAGCTGCAGCCGAAATTAATGAGTGTGCCCAGAATAGGAGGTTCCGACAGCAATAGTATCAAGCCAAGATTTTTATGGGGGAATAGTCAGTACTTATTGGGTGTAACCGCTAAAGAGACAAAAAATCCCGATAGAACCGCTCAATGCTATAAGGCTTTTCGGGATTATCATGAAGCTTTATTGAAGCAAACTGAAGATGAAGGTTTGGTTGCGTTAAGAAAGTTTTTAGAGTTATGGCAACCAGAGATGTTTGATAATGCGCCATGCAAAAAGGACATGTTAGATGCTAACTTGGTTTTTAAACTGGATGGCGAATCTGGATATATTCATCAACGAAAAGAGTCTTTGAGGCTATGGAATCAGCAAATAGAAGGCGAAGAAATTCCAGATGGTTTTTGTTTGCTTACAGGGCAATTCTCCAAAGTTGCAGAAAAGCACCCTGTAATTAAAAATGTAGACGGTGGAAAAGCAGAGAAAATGATTGTTTCGTTTAACAAAGAAGCATTTTCTTCATTCGGAAAAGAGCAGGGTGCAAATGCCCCTGTATCGGAAATTTCCGCGTTTGCTTACACCACTGCGCTTAATTATTTGCTACGCCGTGAGAATGGGCATTGCCTGATGATTGGCGATACCAGCACAGTTTTTTGGGCTGAAGCGGCAGAAAACGCGACACAAGCGGTCAATTCTGAAGACTTTTTTGCAAAAGTACTCACGCCGCCTGATGACGAGCAAGAAGCAGAAAAGGTCTTTCATGTATTGGAACAACTGGCAAAAGGTCGCCCGTTACAAGAAATCGCCCCCGAGTTATCGCCCGATACCCGTTTTTATGTGTTGGGTTTGGCACCGAATGCCGCGCGGATTTCCATTCGTTTTTGGCTCGATACTACCTTCGGGCAGTTGGCAGAGAATTTGGCTAAATATTGGGAAGATTTAATAATTGAGCCTAAGGCTTGGAAATCTAAGCCACCATCAGTTTGGTGCATCCTTTTGGAAACTGCACCAAAACGAAAAGATGCGAATGGCCGTCTGAAAAAATCAGATAGCAAAGATATTCCTCCGCAGTTGGCTGGAGAATATACACGAGCGATTTTAACAGGTTGTTTTTATCCTAAAACAATGCTGACAAGAATGATTGGTCGTATCCGTTCAGACGGATATATCTCTGGATTGCGTGTCGCAGTAATTAAAGCAGTAATTAACCGTAACAGTTTGTACAAAGAGGAGCTTAAAATGGGATTAAATGAAGAAACCCACGATATTCCTTATCGCTTAGGACGTTTGTTTGCCATTCTTGAATTGGCACAATCTTCAGCGTTGGGTGAATTGAATGCAGGTGTTAGAGACAAATTTTATGGTGGAGCATCCAGTTCGCCGCACAGCACTTTTCCATTATTATTGGACAACTACCGTACTCATATTTCTAGCCTAAGAAAAGGCAAAAAAGCCAAATGGGTAAAAGGAGATTCTAAAAAACTAGCAAATTGGCTTGAGGGAAAGGTGGGGGAAATTATAGGTGTTTTTGATGCTGAAACTCCGTTTCCTCGCCATTTGTCTTTAGAAGAGCAAGGGCGATTTGTAGTTGGATATTATCAACAAAGATTTAAAAAATACAGCAAGCAGGAAGATAAAAATATTCCTGATGATATTGAGCAAGCTAATTACTTGAGTGATGACGGAAATACTGAAGACGATGAAAGTTAAGGAGAAAATTATGTCCATCCAAAACCGCTATGAATTTGTTTATTTGTTTGACGTGAAAAACGGTAATCCCAACGGCGACCCGGACGCAGGCAATATGCCGCGCCTTGACCCGGAATCCAGCAAAGGCTTGGTAACCGATGTGTGCTTGAAACGCAAAATCCGCAATTTCATTGAAATCAGCAGCGAAAACCAAGCGGGCTATGAAATTTACGTTAAAGAAAAAAGCGTATTAAACCTGCAAAACAAACGTGCTTATGAAGCCTTAGGCATTGAATCAGAAGCCAAAAAATTGCCCAAAGACGAAGCCAAAGCCCGCGACATCACTGCGTGGATGTGCAAAAACTTCTTTGACATTCGCACCTTTGGCGCGGTGATGACCACCGAAGTTAATAGCGGACAAGTGCGCGGCCCTGTACAACTGGCATTCGCCCAATCCATCGACCCGATTATTCCGCTCGAAGTTTCCATCACCCGCATGGCGGTAACCAACGAAAAAGACTTGGAAAAAGAACGCACGATGGGGCGCAAATACATCGTGCCTTACGCACTCTACCGCGTGCATGGCTTTATTTCTGCCAACCTTGCAGGCAAAACAGGCTTTTCCGATGAAGACGTGGCAAAACTGTGGCAAGCCCTGCAACTGATGTTCGAACACGACCGCTCTGCCGCGCGTGGCGAAATGGCGGCACGCAAACTGATTGTGTTCAAACACCAAAGCCCTTTGGGCAATGAGCCTGCCCATAAATTGTTTGAACGCGTGAAAGTCGAGCGCGTCAATGGCGAAAGCGGCACACCGGCAACCGAATTTGGCGACTACACCATCAGCATTGATTCAGACGGCCTAAACGGCGTGGAAATTCAAGAGCTGCTGTAATGCCAAATTTGCAAAAAACCGAGCAAAACCGACCGCTTGTGGCGGAAAGCGAAGCTTTCATCGTTTCCCTTTCCGCCCTGCAACACCACGCCTTCTGCCCGCGTCAATGTGCGTTGATACACAACGAACAGGCGTGGGCAGAAAACTATCTCACCGCCCAAGGCCGCGTGTTGCATGAACGCGTTGATGGCGGCGAACCCGAAACCCGCAAAGGCGTGCGCTATGAACGCAGCGTGCATCTCTCCGCCGAACGCTTGGGGCTCACAGGCATTGCCGATATGGTCGAACACGACTTAAAAACAGGCCGTCTGAAACCTGTGGAATACAAACGCGGCAAGCCCAAACCCACCGCCATCGACGAAATCCAACTCTGCGCCCAAGCACTGTGTTTGGAAGAAATGACGGGGCAAACCATCGAAGAAGGCGCACTGTGGTATATGCAAACCCGCCATCGCGTGCGGGTGGTGTTTTCAGACGGCCTGAGAAAACAAACGCTGGACACCATTGCCCAAGTCCGCGAACTGTTAAAGAGTGGTAAAACCCCACCACCCGAATACGGCAAACATTGCAAAGCCTGCTCGCTCTTGGAGATTTGCCAGCCGAAGTTGTTGGAGAAAGATAGGTCGGTGGGGTATGTGGAGAGATTATTTGAATAAATCAGGTATTCATCTTATTTAATCATTTAATACAGGGAATTGGGCTATGCATTGGTTTGAATGCTTAATGAATAATTTAAACGAGGTAGAGCGTGAAAAGAGGACGTTTATCTTATCACTTATTAATAACCCTATTGGAATCTCGGAAACAGATATTAAAAAATACCTCCCAATCGACTTGGGAAGAAATTTATGTATGCTTAAAAAATATACTTTATCTAGTTTAAGAGATAGAAAATGTTTTGTTAGTAGGCAGATAGAAAGATTTGGAATAAATTCATATGTATTAAATAGTGAGGGGAAAGAACAAATCATTGATAATTACAAATTTATAGAAAATGATTATCGTGAAAGAATAAAGGAGGATTTGGTTAAAAACAATCTTCCTGGCTGGGATAAATTATCATATCAAAATTTAGTTAGCCTTTATGCTTTTTATGCTTTCAGTGAATTTGTTTTCTATGTTTTGTTGGGAGCTATAGAAAAATCTGGTAATAGAAAGTATAAAATAAATGAAGAATACCTAGATTCTTATAAAATGGTTTGGTTTTCTCGATACTTTGCCCAACAAAGTCATTTTTCTGATTTAATTTTTAGAAAAGAAATTAGTGGGATTGTAACCTCAAGAAATTCTGATTTATTTCATAATTTTATAGATGTGATTTTAGATAAATACATAAGTTTTCATCCGGATTATATAGAATATTTGGATTATAACGATAGTAAAATTTTTTCAGATATGAGAAGTTTGGTCGAGATAGTTTCTTTTTTATCTTTTCAACATGGTATTGATCAACATAGTGTTGAGACTATACATAACCAGAAGTTAACTATTGATAAATGTAAGTTAAGTAAATTTGGGTTTTATGAAAATGAGATTAAGCTGCTTTTTAAAGTTATGAATGATTTAGGAGTGTGTGAACATGATCGAATAGCAACGGAATTAGACAACGGCCTGATAAAAATAAATGATATTAATTTAAAGTTTGCAATTAAAACAGTTTCATCTGGTTATTTAACCAATATGAAGAAAGTGGGTAAATGGTTTGAGAATGGGTATGTTCTAAAGTATTTGAAAGATAAACTCAGTAGTGATCGATTTGTGGTAACAGATGGTGTAAATGATCCTAAAGAGAAATATGATGCAGATGTTATTATTTACGATAAGATATCTAATCTAATTTATTTTTGTCAAATTAAGCATAGAATAACTACGATACATACTTTTTTTAGAGATGAATTTAATGAGTATTGCAGAAATGAATCATTAAATCATGGCGTAGAGCAATTATGCTCATTAAGGTCAAAAATATTAACAGTAAAAGTTAGGGAACGTCTTATATCAAGGCTTGGGAAAAAAATTATTGGCAAGCTAAATATAGAAAGAAATTGTAGATTTATTCTACTACATTCTATTGAGAATCTGGATATGTGTACTAAAAATGGTATATCAATGTATGAATGGAATACTTTCAGAAACCTGCTTCAAGGGAGAATATCCTATTTTAAGAATAAAGATTTTTATAATATGGATTATAACAATGCCTTAATTGATTTTTCAGATATAAAAAATGTTCAAGATTATTTAATTAAAGAAATCCAGAAATCTTCTGATAATCTAGGCAGCACCCTTGGTCCAGCGAAAGAGTGGGAAATGTTAAATGGTGCAAGAGTTTCATTCATGTTTAATACATCTATTCGTTGTATGAATAGATCTTTCTTTACATCGAAATGGACATTTTGGGATACTCCACTAATCATTTAATATTTAGAATATTTGTACGCAAGTCACTATTTTAGTGGAGTATCAACTAAACGCAAAAGTGCGGTCAAAATCAAAGGAGTTTTCCAACCATGCGCAAGCTGCAAAATACCCTCTACATCACTACCCAAGGCAGTTATCTCCACAAAGAACGCGAAACTTTGGTGGTGGAGCAAGAGCGCAAAAAAGTGGCGCAGTTGCCGGTGCATTCGATGGGGCATATTTTCTGTTTTGGTAATGTGCTGGTATCGCTGTTTTTATTGGGGTTTTGTGGGGAAAATAACGTCAATGTCGCGTTTTTTAGCGAAAATGGCCGCTTTTTAGCCCGCTTGCAAGGGCGGCAGAGTGGAAATGTGCTTTTGCGGCGGGCGCAGTATAGACGCTCAGAAGAAACCCCGATTTCGATTGCCCGCAACATTATTGCGGCGAAAATCCAAGCATCAAAACGCGTGTTGCAACGCCGCTTGCGTAATCATGGAGACTGTGAACCCGTAGAAAATGCAATTAGCGCATTGAATATCAGCCTCAAGCAGCTGCAAAAAGCGGATAATTTAGATCTGATTCGGGGTATTGAAGGCGAAGCAGCTTCCCGATATTTTGGTGTGTTCCATCATCTTTTAAGTGATCAGTGTGGTTTTACGTTTGATGGGAGAAATCGTCGTCCTCCTCGTGATGGCGTCAATGCGCTTTTGTCATTCCTATACAGTGTTTTAGGCAAAGATATCAGTGGGGCATTGCAAGGTGTGGGGTTGGATCCGCAAGTCGGTTTTCTACATGCCGATCGACCGGGCCGAGACAGTTTGGCGCAGGATATTTTGGAAGAATTCCGCGCGTGGTGGGTGGATAGAATGGTGCTGTCGCTGATTAACCGCCGCCAAATCAAACCAGATGATTTTATTTATGAAGCTGGCGGTGCGGTGATTTTAAAACCCGAAGCACGCAAATTGATTTTTCAAGCGTGGCAAACCAAAAAGCAGGAAAAAATCATGCATCCTTATTTACAAGAAGAGGTAGAAATCGGTTTGCTCCCATATATTCAAGCGATGTTGCTTGCTCGACATTTACGCGGAGATTTGGCAGAGTATCCCCCGTTTTTAATCCGATAAGTTGTAAAAAAATCTTCAAAATTGCCCGCTTGTATTAGAGAGAATACCGCTATGATGATGCTAATTACCTACGATATTTCGTTTGACGACCCCGAAGGTCAAAAACGCCTGCGGCACATCGCCAAACATTGCCTTGATTACGGCGTACGCGCGCAATATTCGGTGTTTGAATGCGAAGTGACGCCCGACCAATGGGTCAAACTTAAACAAAAACTGCTGGCAACTTATAACCCTGAATGTGACAGCCTGCGGTTTTATCATCTAGGCAGCAAATGGCGCAATAAAGTGGAACACCACGGCGCGAAAAGGTCTGTGGATATTTTTAAAGATACGCTGATTTTATAGTATTTTTGCGATCGCTAACGGGTGGTTCTCATTAAAATGCCGTGAGGTTAGCGATTTTTATTGTTCTTTAATAATCAAAGAGTTATAAATTTTTCGTGGCACGAAAGATATTATGCTACACTTAAATAACTCCTTAGCGTTCAGGTTGGCGAATACCAGGCTCCAAAGCCTTGTAGAATAATGCTTTGAACTATAGGGAGCAGCCACCTTCGCGTGGCTGTGAGTTGAAACAGTTGGTAGATGAAAACGGCAATTTACCGTATGTGCAGCCACCTTCGCGTGGCTGTGAGTTGAAACCTAATTCATACCAATTTTCAGGGTATTCAAAACTTGGCAGCCACCTTCGCGTGGCTGTGAGTTGAAACATTTCAGAAGAACAAGACGCAATGAAAACTAATTGCAGCCACCTTCGCGTGGCTGTGAGTTGAAACCACGCAAAAAAAGCGAGGGTGGCGGTGGCGATGGTGCAGCCACCTTCGCGTGGCTGTGAGTTGAAACAGGGTTTAGTCTTTTACCAACCATTTGATTTTCAAAGCAGCCACCTTCGCGTGGCTGTGAGTTGAAACGCCATAAATCGTTTGAGGTTTAGGGTCAAAGTGTGGCAGCCACCTTCGCGTGGCTGTGAGTTGAAACCTTTATTTTAATTTACCAATTCTAACTGCCTCAACGCAGCCACCTTCGCGTGGCTGTGAGTTGAAACGTTTAATTCAAAACCTTTCTGTTGGAGTTTGAGTTGCAGCCACCTTCGCGTGGCTGTGAGTTGAAACTTGTGATCAGATTTTTGTTAGACCTTTTAAAGCTCGCAGCCACCTTCGCGTGGCTGTGAGTTGAAACCTGACGCTGTGCTTAACAAGTTGCGTAAAACAAACAGCAGCCACCTTCGCGTGGCTGTGAGTTGAAACGTTAAAGTTAATTGCAAGTCATAATTTGCTTTCTTGCAGCCACCTTCGCGTGGCTGTGAGTTGAAACACTACGTTGGGTCTTGTAGAGGGCGAATGGATTTTGCAGCCACCTTCGCGTGGCTGTGAGTTGAAACCATTTAATAGAGTTAAAAAATATACAGATTATTTGCAGCCACCTTCGCGTGGCTGTGAGTTGAAACATCTAAAACAGGCTCGAATTTTTGAGAAATAAACCGCAGCCACCTTCGCGTGGCTGTGAGTTGAAACATCAAACGAGATGAACACGGTAAAGCCGATTATACGCAGCCACCTTCGCGTGGCTGTGAGTTGAAACATTATAAACAGTATTTTGACCTAGATATGTATTGGCAGCCACCTTCGCGTGGCTGTGAGTTGAAACAGATGATTGCTCACAACGTGCCTGAGGCTAAAACGCAGCCACCTTCGCGTGGCTGTGAGTTGAAACGTTGATTCACAAATTGGGTAATCAGCAAAACCAGCGCAGCCACCTTCGCGTGGCTGTGAGTTGAAACTATGATACAAAGTGTTTCAAAATTCTGGTTACATATGCAGCCACCTTCGCGTGGCTGTGAGTTGAAACTTGTGATCAGATTTTTGTTAGACCTTTTAAAGCTCGCAGCCACCTTCGCGTGGCTGTGAGTTGAAACCTGACGCTGTGCTTAACAAGTTGCGTAAAACAAACAGCAGCCACCTTCGCGTGGCTGTGAGTTGAAACGTTAAAGTTAATTGCAAGTCATAATTTGCTTTCTTGCAGCCACCTTCGCGTGGCTGTGAGTTGAAACGTGCTAAGGAATTGACAGCAGTAGCAAACGAAGTTGCAGCCACCTTCGCGTGGCTGTGAGTTGAAACATCTACTGAATATGTGTTCCACTCATCATAAAGACAGCAGCCACCTTCGCGTGGCTGTGAGTTGAAATACGTCTCACCACTACAGATTGAGCAAGAGGGCTATGCAGCCACCTTCGCGCGGCTGTGAGTTGAAACCCGACTCAAGGCGATAAATTGCGTGCAGCGATTGGGCAGCCGCCTTCACGCAGCTGTGAGTTGAAACCACAAAAAAGGCGATACCGGCGTATCTTTAAAAGGGCTGTCGCCTTCGCACGGCTGTGAGTTGAAACAGTGTAATGGTTGTAGCAATAAATATAAAAAACGGCAGCCGCCTTCGCGCGGCTGTGAATTGAAACCTGTAGCGGACGCAGGCAGTTCAATGATTACTTTGCAGCCGCCTTCGCACGGCTGTGAGTTGAAACTGTTCCTTTCTTTTTATTTATAAAAAAATGGACGAAACTATTTTGCATTATTTTTTGTAGCAGCTTTTAGTATGGATTTCAAGATTCGGTAAGCGGTTAAATTTTTGCAAAAGTTTGTAAATCTGTTATACTTCTCTTGAGTTGGTTAGGCAATCGCTGGTTTATTGAAGCCCTTAGTGCTGTAAAGTAAAAGCCCGAAACGGGTGATAAGTGGGACAAATAAACGAGAGGAAAGTCCGAGCTACATAGGGCAGAGTGCCAGATAACGTCTGGGAGGCGTGAGCCTACGACTAGTGCAACAGAGAGCAAACCGCCGATGTACGTAAGTGCAGGTAAGGGTGAAAGGGTGCGGTAAGAGCGCACCGCGTGGGTGGCAACATTCCACGGCACGGTAAACTCCACTCGTAGCAAGACCAAATAGGAACTCAATCGGTGGCCCGCCGAGAGTTCGGGTAGGTTGCTTGAGCGTATGTGTGAATATACGCCTAGATGAATGATTGTCCGCGACAGAACTCGGCTTATCGACCAACTCACTGAATTTTGACATAGCGAACAGGGTAACTTGTTCGCTTTTTATTTTTATATGGCTGGAAAAATGAAATTAGTAAAAATATTTATTGTTGCTTGTGTTTCTTTATATGTTTCTCAAGCACTTGCTCATCCGCATTCGTTTGTTGATCTTAAAAACCGGATTATAGTAGAAGATAGTCTGTTAAAGTCTTTCCAAATGGAATGGATGTTAGATGAAATCAGTTCTTCAGAGCTGATTTACGAACTTCAAAACAGCGTAGATAAAGAGAAAACAAAAAAAGATATTACCGCTGAAATGGTGCAATCTGCTGTACAAAATCACTATTTCAGCACTTTGTATGATAGTAAAAACCAGCCGATTAAATTTACAACTAAGCCGACAGAGACCCGTTTTGATATAAAAGGAAATCGGGTTGTGTTTTATATTACCTTTCACCTAAGCAAACCTTATAATTTAAAGCAGAATCAAGCTCGCTTTTATACCTATGAGCCGAGCTATTATATTTCGATGGAATACAATAGCGCTAAGGATGTTAGCATTTCAAATACTGTCTGTAAGGCAAAATTAGTATTGCCGCAAGTTGATAGTAAACTGCGTCTTTATGCTTCAGGTTTAGACAAAAATCAATCACCGGATATACCTGAAAATGTAGATTACTCATTAGGGGCTCAATTTGCACAAAAAGTGGAGATAATATGCGAATAAATGCTAAATTTTTAGGGTGGGTAGCGGCTGGTTTATTGGCTTTTTTTGCAATTTATCAACTCTATCCGCTCATGTTATTTAAAGTGATGGAATGGCAAAAATCGTTTAATTTGCAACTTGCCAGCTCAATGAATGAATTGGGGGAAAATCAAAACAGGGCAGGTATCACCTTAGTTTTGGTTAGCTTTTTATATGGTGTCTTTCATGCGGTAGGTCCGGGGCATGGGAAATTTATTTTAAGTAGTTATCTCTCTTTTGAAAAAACAAAGCTAAACCAAGCCATGAAAATTACTTTTGCTTCTGCTTTAGTACAAGGTTTGGTTGCAATTTCACTGGTGACGGTTATCGTGGTAATTTTCACTCTGTCTCGTCAATATTTTAATGTGACGTTGAAATGGGTGGAAAGAGCCAGCTTTAGTATGATGATATTATTCGGCCTTTACTGGTGCTACCAAGTGTTTAGAGGAGTACGAAAATCAGATAAGCCGATGATTAGATCCCTTCGTCTTTCGCAAAATTCAACTAAAAAATTACCGCTTGTAACACCGAAACACCATGTACACAATGAGCATTGTGGCTGTGGACATAAACATTTACCCACTACTGATGAAATGAAAAAAGCTTCAGATTGGAAATCTCAATTAATGCTTATTTTCAGCATCGGTGCCAGACCATGTTCCGGTGCAATTTTGGTGCTTTTTCTCTCTTATACACTAAATCTCTATTTATGGGGCGTGATTGCTGCTATTACCATGGCAATAGGCACTGGTTCTACATTAACTCTGTTTGCTTATTTGGTTATTGTGGCAAGAAATAAGGCTTTTCAAATAAGCCGTTGGTATTTTTCTGCACAGATGAATCAAACATTAGTTTTATTACTGAAATTAATAATAGGTATGGCGTTAATTTTGTTAGGAGCTAGCTTATTTCATGGCAGCTTTATTGAAACTGAAAGTGGAGGCAGTTTATTTAGACGTTAATTTTTTATAGAAAAAATTAATAAAAACCATTAAAAAATCTTTTCAAAAATTGGAAACTCGCTAAAATACAACCATTTTTATTCTATTAAGAGGTCTTCATGGATTCTATTATTTCATTATTTGAAAGTATCCTTACTTGGATTGTTAATACAATTGACGGTCCGCTTTGGGATATTACAATTCTGCTGTTATTAGGTGCAGGTCTATTTTTTACTATCACAACAGGCTTTGTACAACTACGTCTTTTTCTGCAAAGTTTACGTGAAATGTGGGGTGGACGTTCTGCAGATGGTGCTTCATTAACACCATTCCAAGCATTTACAACAGGTCTTGCAAGCCGTGTAGGTGTCGGTAATATCGGTGGTGTTGCTACCGCTATTGCTTTAGGTGGGCCGGGTGCTGTTTTCTGGATGTGGTTAACAGCATTGATGGGAATGAGTTCTGCCTTTGCTGAGTCTTCATTAGCACAGTTATATAAAACGCGTGACCCAAATGGCATGTTCCGTGGTGGACCTGCTTACTATATTACTCGTGGTTTAAAATTGCCTCCATTAGCAATTGCTTTTGCTATAACGCTTATTTTTACTTTTGGCTTTGCTTTTAATGCCGTACAAGCAAACTCAATTGTAGAGGCAACACGTAACGCTTGGGAGTGGGATCCTATTTATGTGGGGATCGCATTAGTCGTAATTACAGGCATTATTATTGCCGGTGGGGTAAAACGTATTGGTCAGGTTTCTGCTCAAGTCGTTCCGATGATGGCGCTATTTTACTTAATTATTGCTGTGATTATTCTAGGTATGAACATTGAGCGAGTACCAAGTATTATTGGTTTAATTATTGAGAGTGCTTTTGATTTCTCTGCAGCAGCAGGTGGAATGTTTGGTGCTTTAGTATCAAAAACAATGTTAATGGGGATCAAACGCGGTTTATTCTCAAACGAAGCAGGTATGGGTTCTGCGCCAAACTCAGCGGCCACTTCTGATGCTAAGCACCCTGCAAGCCAAGGTTTAATCCAGATGTTAGGGGTATTCGTCGATACGATAGTAGTCTGTACTTGTACTGCGGTTATTATTTTAATGTCAGATAACTACGGTGGTGAGAGTTTAAGAGGTATCTCACTTACTCAGACTGCATTGCAATTCCACTTAGGTGAATTTGGCCTGCATTTCTTAGCCTTTATTATTTTGTTGTTCTGCTTTACTTCAATTATCGGTAACTATGCTTATGCAGAAACAAATATTCGCTACATTAAAAACAAAGCATGGTTTGTTTGGGGCTTTAGAGCGATTGTATTGTTCTTTGTGTACTTCGGTGCGGTTAGAGATGGTGGTATCGTCTGGGCGTTTGCTGATACAGTGATGGCATCAATGGCAGTAATCAACCTTGTGGCGATTTTAATTCTTGCTCCAATCGTTTGGATTATTATGAAAGACTATATCCGTCAATTAAAAGCTGGCAAAGAGCCGGTGTTTAAAATTGAAGACCACCCTGAACTTATCCGAAAAGGTGTAGATCCATTAATTTGGAGATCCAAAGAGTAAGATAAAAGGCCAAAACAAGCGGTCTAATTTGTAAAAAATATTGCAAATTAGACCGCTTGAGTTTTTAGGTATTATTTAGAAGCTCCAAACGTACCACCCCAAGAATTTTTGTTATCGAAGAATAGTCCGCCTAACTCTTTAGCATTTTCACCATAGAATTTTCCTTCTAATTCAGCGGTTGTATTGAAGTCTTTTGAAGTTGCAGAACCATTAAAACTGTTTCCGTTAATTGTTGCGCGTACACTAATAGGTTCGATTCTAGCTTCATGTAATGTACCAGAAAGTTTTTTGCTTGCAAAATCAACATCGAATGTTGCAGTACCTTTGATGTAGTCATCTTCCCATTTTTTAACATTGAGTTTGGTCTGCACCTCAGGATATACTTCATCGTCAAAATCTATAAATGAATGACCTGTATAATGTGCAGTTCCACTGGTAGGCATATTTGGAGTTGGATTCCCATTATAGAAGAAGTAATCTTTTTCTGATGGACCGCTACTTTCCTTAAGGCCAAAACGAACATCCGTATATTTACCACAGCAGGTATGTAAACGCTCATCATCTTGCCAAGTATCGGCAGGTTTCTTGGCAATTGGAATAGACTGTCCATCAACAATAATTACATTTAAGTCAGTTGCAGTAGTGAGTGCCTTTTTATGTACTTTTTCATCGAATACAAGAACTCGACCTGTACTATTATCTTTTTCTGTCGGGATAGATGCTTGGTTTGTATGCCCACTATTTTATAGATTGTCTGCATTACTGCTACCACTGCTTCCACAGGCAGAAATGATTAGGCAAGCTAAGGTTGTAACTCCGATTTTTGTGATGTTTCCCATAGGATGATACTCCGTTTGATTATAAATATAATAAGTGGTCTAATTTAAACTTATATTCCATTATAGTAAATAAAATATTAGTGTAAAAAATTTACAAAATCAGACCGCTTGATGGTTGAAGAGATAAATTAGCCTTAGCCTAAAATTTTACGCAATGCGGAACCAATCTCTGCAAGGCTTATGACAGTAGTTACGCCCGCATCTTCTAAGGCTTTGAATTTTTCATCTGCTGTGCCTTTGCCGCCGCTGATAATTGCACCTGCATGCCCCATTCGTTTACCTTTTGGTGCTGTAACGCCTGCGATGTAGCTGACAACAGGTTTGGTCACATTCGCTTTAATGAAGGCTGCCGCTTCTTCTTCCGCTGAGCCACCGATTTCACCAATCATCACAATTGCATCGGTTTCTGGATCGTTTTGGAACAATTTTAGAATATCAATAAAGTTTGAGCCGGGGATTGGGTCGCCACCGATACCAACACAGGTAGATTGTCCAAAACCTTCATCTGTAGTTTGTTTGACCGCCTCATAGGTAAGCGTACCCGAGCGGGAAACAATACCGATTCTGCCTTTTTTATGGATATTGCCCGGCATAATCCCGATTTTACATTCATCAGGGGTAATTACGCCCGGGCAGTTCGGTCCGATCATTCGCACACCACTTTCATTTAAGCGTTGCTTAACTTGCAGCATATCGAGGGTTGGAATCCCTTCGGTGATACAAACGATTAACTGAATACCGGCATCAATCGCTTCTAAAATCGCATCTTTACAGCCCGGTGCAGGTACGTAAATGACCGTTGCGGTTGCTCCTGTGGCGTTCACGGCATCTTTTACCGTATCAAACACCGGTAAGCCTAAATGGGTTGTGCCGCCTTTGTTAGGAGAAACGCCGCCCACTAATTGTGTGCCGTAAGCTAGGGCCTGTTCACTGTGGAATGTGCCTTGTCCGCCGGTAAAACCTTGGCAAATGACTTTTGTATTTTTATCAATTAAAATCGACATTGTTCCTCCTAATTTGCAGATTTTACCGCTAATTCAGCCGCTTGTTTTAATGATGCTGCCGCTAAAATACTTAAGCCGCTGTTGGATAAGATTTCACGTCCTTTTTCAGCATTGGTGCCTTCTAAACGCACAATCACCGGCACATTCACGCCTACTTCATTGACGGCTGCAATCACACCTTCAGCAATCAAATCGCAGCGAACGATACCGCCGAAAATGTTTACTAACACCGCTTTTACATTCGGGTCGGATAAAATCAACTTAAATGCCGCTGCCACACGCTCTTTGGTTGCACCACCGCCTACATCGAGGAAGTTTGCCGGCTTACCGCCATAGAGTTTTACAATATCCATCGTACCCATTGCTAAGCCTGCACCATTGACCATGCAGCCGATATTGCCGTCTAACGCTACATAGTTCAGGCTCCACTTTTCTGCCTCGGCTTCACGCTCATCATCTTGGCTTAAATCTTGTAAAGCTTTTAAATCAGGGTGGCGATAAAGGGCGTTACTGTCAATAGACATTTTCGCGTCTAAGCAGAGGAGTTGTCCTTCTTTTGTGACCACAAGTGGATTAACTTCCAATAGGGCTAAATCTTTTTCCACAAACAAGGTAGCGAGTTTCACAAAAATATCTGCGAACTGTTTTACTTCATCGCCTTTTAAGCCTAATTTAAAGGCAAGTTCACGCCCTTGGAATGACTGACCGCCAGTGAGTGGGTCGATGATCGTTTTGTGAATTAGCTCTGGTGTGTCGTGGGCGACATCTTCAATATTCATCCCGCCTGCACTCGATGCCATAAACACCACTTTTTGTGCAGAACGATCTATTACCGCCCCTAAATAAAGCTCTCTGTCAATATTGCAGGTTTCTTCCACATAAATCACATTCACCGGCTGCCCGAGGCTATCGGTTTGGAAAGTGACTAAGCGATTCCCCAACCATTTTTCAGCAAAGGCTTTCACTTCATCGGCATTGCGAACTAATTTCACCCCACCGGCTTTGCCACGTCCACCTGCGTGAACTTGGCATTTCACCGCCCATTGCTCACCTTGAAGCTTGCTAATTGCAGCCATTGCTTCCTCTGCGGAAGTACAAGCAATCCCTTGGCTAACAGGCAATCCATATTGTTTAAATATTTGTTTTGCTTGATATTCGTGTAGATTCATAGAGATTCCTCTTAGTTTATTCTGCTATTATTTAATAGCCGAATCTATCGTGTTTGCAAAATTTCAGTAAAGACTGACCGCTTGTAATATTACAAGCGGTCAAATTTTTGTATTAAATTTCAAGTAATAAACGAGTCGGATCTTCCAATAACTCTTTAACGGTCACTAAGAAGCCAACGGACTCTTTGCCGTCAATTAAGCGGTGGTCGTAGCTGAGTGCTAAATACATCATCGGGCGGATAACGACTTGTCCATCAACTGCCACCGGGCGATCTTTAATGGCGTGCATGCCTAAAATCGCACTTTGCGGTGGGTTGATAATCGGGGTGGACATTAGCGAGCCGAATACGCCGCCGTTGGTGATGGTGAAATTACCACCGGTGAGATCTTCTACCGTTAATTTACCATCACGCCCTTTTTCAGCAAGCTCTTTAATTTTTTTCTCAATGTCTGCCATGCTCATTTTATCGCAATCACGCAGAACCGGAGTCACTAAGCCACGCGGGGTGGAAACTGCAATGCTGATATCAAAATAATTGTGGTAAATGACATCATCACCGTCAATTGATGCGTTGATTTCAGGATAGCGTTTTAACGCTTCCACCACGGCTTTGATGTAGAAAGACATAAAGCCTAGGCGTACACCATGTTGTTTTTCAAATTTTTCACCATAGGTTTTGCGCAGGTTCATAATCGGCTGCATATCTAGCTCATTGAATGTAGTCAGCATTGCCGTGGTATTTTTCGCTTCGAGCAGGCGTTCTGCAATGCGTTTGCGTAAACGTGTCATTGGTACACGTTTTTCGCTGCGACTATTAAATGCGACAGTACTTACTGTATTTTGTGTAGTTGCAACTTGAGTAGCTTGAGCAAGCTGAACACGTTTTGCAATCTCTTTTTCAATATCCTCACGAGTGATTCTTCCGCCCACTCCACTGCCTACTATCTCTGAAGCTTGTAAGTCGTGCTCGGCTAATAAGCGGCGAATTGCAGGGCTTTGGTCATCGGCATTTGTATGGCTGTGTTCAATTGCGGCATATTTGCGATCAGCCGGGGTCGCTTCTGTTTGTTGTTCGATTTTTTCTTGAGTGATATCACCGGCTTGTGCGGTATTTATTTTACCTAGTAATTGCTTTGACACCACTGTCGCCCCTTGTTCTTGGCAGATTTCTGCAAGAACACCATCGTTAGAAGCCGGCACTTCTAAAACGACTTTATCAGTTTCAATTTCGACTAGAATTTCATCACGTTTTACAGTATCACCTACTTTTTTATGCCAAGTAGCGACTGTTGCATCCGCAACAGATTCTGGTAAATCAGGAGTTAAAATTTCGATTGTCATTGTTTTCTTCCTTTTCTTCGTTTTTTCTTATCTTTTCGACAAAAGAAGGCATTTTTAGAGTGTTAATGCATCTTCAACGAGTTGTTTTTGCTGTTTAGCGTGTAGAGATGGATAACCTACAGCCGGTGAAGCTGAAGCAGGTCTGCCCGCATAAGTTAATTTTGCGCCTTCCGGAATAGAGGCTTCAAAATTATGCTTACTGCAATACCATGCGCCTTGGTTAAGCGGTTCTTCTTGACACCAGACAAAATCTTTTACGTGAGCGTAAGGCTCAAGAATTTGTTTCATTTCCTCATAAGGGAATGGGTAAAGCTGTTCGATACGAATAATCGCAATATCCGTCTGATTATTTTGACGGCGTTGCTCCAGTAAATCGTAATACACTTTACCCGAACACATCACCACACGTTTGACTTGTTTTGGATCGATACTATCTACTTCGTCAATCACATTTAGGAATGTACCGTTTACCAATTCATCTAATGATGATACCGCAAGCGGATGGCGTAATAAAGATTTCGGGGTAATTGCGACGAGTGGACGACGCATTTTACGGATCGCTTGACGACGTAACATGTGATAAACCTGAGCCGGTGTTGATGGCACACAGACTTGCATATTCTGTTGTGCACAAAGCTGTAAATAGCGTTCAAGTCGGGCAGAGGAGTGTTCCGGGCCTTGCCCTTCATAGCCGTGAGGGAGCAACATAGCCAAGCCACACATTCTGCCCCATTTTTGCTCACCGGAGCTGATAAATTGGTCTATTACAATTTGTGCACCGTTGGCGAAATCACCAAATTGTGCTTCCCAAATGGTTAATGTTTTAGGGTCGGTTGTTGCAAAGCCATATTCAAAGGCCAATACTGCTTCTTCAGACAGTACGGAGTCCCATACTTGGAAGCGACCTTGATTGGCATGTAAATTAGTCAGTGGAACATAGCCTGTACCATCATTTTGGTTATGGATTACTGCATGGCGATGGAAGAATGTACCACGACCGGCATCTTCGCCGGATAAACGTACGTGTGTGCCATCATCAAGTAGAGTTGCATAAGCCATTGTTTCAGCCATACCCCAGTCGAATAATTTTTTGCCTTCATACATTTCTTTACGATCAGCGTAAATTTTTTCCACACGAGAGTGAGCTTTGAGAGATTGCGGATATTCACAGACACGTTTGGCAATCGTTAAGAAACGCTCTAACGGGAATTTACTTTCATACGGCTCGGTCCAATCGTAGTTGAGGTATTGCAACCAATCGACAGCCGCCATATTCATTTCACGCCATTCAGGTACAACTCGGTCACCATTATCTAGGGCATCACGATACAGATTGAGCATTTCAATTTCTTGCTCATTGGTTAATACACCTTCGGCAATTAAGCGATCTGCATATACCTTACGAGGTGTAGGGTGCTTTTTGATAATGCTGTACATCATCGGTTGAGTTGCTAATGGCTCATCGGCTTCGTTGTGGCCATGGCGACGATAAGAAATCAGATCAATAAAAATATCGCGTTTGAATTTTGTACGATATTCCACCGCCATTCTTGCTGCGAAAGCCACTGCTTCAGGGTCATCACCATTTACGTGAATAATCGGTGCTTGGATCATTTTCGCGATATCGGTACAGAACTCTGTTGAGCGAGTGTCGTTCGGATTAGAAGTCGTGAAACCGATTTGGTTATTGATAACAATGCGGATTGTACCACCTACTTTATAACCACGTGCATTTGCCATGTTGAGTGTTTCTTGCACAACACCTTGCCCCGCCACTGCAGAGTCACCATGCACGGTTACTGCAAGCACTTTTTCATGTGCGGTATCACGCATACGTTCTTGTCTTGCACGCACAGAGCCAATCACCACCGGACTTACAATTTCTAAGTGGGATGGGTTGAATGCAAGGGTTAAATGCACATTTTTATCGTCAACAGCAAAGTTAGATGAGAAACCTTGGTGATATTTTACATCCCCTGTACGGCTTTCATCGGCGTGTTTGCCGGCAAACTCATCAAATAATTCTGCAGGGCGTTTACCGAATACATTTACCAACATATTTAAGCGCCCACGGTGTGCCATACCTAATACCACGTCTGTCATACCTTGGCGGGCAGAGTGACGGATGATCTCTTTCATCATTGGAATGAATGCATCGCTTCCCTCAAGCGAGAATCGTTTTGCGCCGGGGAATTTCGCCCCTAAGTACCGCTCTAAACCATCTGCGGCGGTGAGTTCACTTAATAAATTGAGTTTCTCTTCTTTCGTAAAAAGTGGTTTGTTCAATACACTCTCAATTTTTTCTTGCAACCAATTACGTTGCTCAATATCTTGAACATGCATAAATTCTAAGCCGATAGGGCCAAGATAGGTTTCTTTAAGAGCATGATTTAATTCGCTTAGTTTCATCGTTTCTTTGCCGTAAACATAGCGACCTACGGTAAAAGTTTCGTCTAAGTCGGCTTCGGTAAAACCATGATATTTGTAATCTAATTCAGGTACACTAGAGGTTTTCCAGCGATAATAATTGATAGGGTCAAGCTGTGCTTCTAAATAACCACGGAAACGATGTGCATTAATCCATTGCAATAAACGAACTTGTTTGGCACTGGCTTTTGGATCGATAACGGTAATGGATTGAGGCTGTTGTTCTCGTGCTAATTTACGAAAATAATAACGGATTTGGGAATGTGATTGTTCAACTTGATTGGTATCGTGTGTCGGAAATGAATCAAATATAGCTTTCCAGCTAGCATCAACACTCTGTGGATTTACTAAATATTGTTCATAAATTTCTTCAACATAAGATTGGCTTGAGCCGCCAAATGGCGATGACTTAATCCAATCATCAAAATTGTTATATTGCATATAGACCTTACCTGATATTGGTTTGAACTTCATGCTATTATACTCCAAATTCTGATAAGAAAATGTGAACTAAGTCAGATTTTTAGACAATAATTTGCAGACAAGCGGTCATTTTTAGCAAAAAATTTACAAATTTTAAACAACTCACTGAGGCGTGTGTTTACAGTTGCACTGCTCCGGGCAGATATCACCGTGCAAATTGTGATGGTGATTATGATTATGTGAATAAAATGCAACATTTCGAGCAAATTGATCACCAAAGAAATGGATGAAACTTGGGTCATTTGTAATCACTTCAGGTGTGCCGGCACAACAGATATGTTTGTTGACACAAAGCACTTCATCAGTATTTGCCATCACGATATTGAGATCGTGTGATACCATTAAAATAGCACAATTAAGTAAAGCGCGTGTTTTATTTAATAGTTGATAGAGTTCGGTTTGACCTGTAATATCCACCCCTTGCATTGGCTCATCTAAAACGAGCAATTGCGGCCGGTTTAACACAGCTCTAGCAAGTAGTACACGTTGAAGCTCCCCACCCGATAATTTTTGCATACTGTTTTGGGCTAGATGTGTGATTGAAAATAACGATAATGCTTCTTCAATCATTTTTTTATCCGTATTGGGTTTCAGTGCTAAGAAATGAGCTACTGTAATTGGCATAGAAGGGTCTAGATGCAGTTTTTGCGGGACATAGCCAATTTTTAAGTCTTTTTGGTGAAAGACTTTTCCTTTATTTGGGGTGATTAATTTTAGCAACACTTTCAATAGTGTTGATTTGCCTCCACCGTTAGGTCCGACAATAGTAGTAATAGAATTAGGATAGATCGAAAGATTAATATTTTGTAACGCTTTTTGATCATTGAAAGAAACATCAATCTTTTCAAGAGAAACTAATGGTCTAATAGGCTTAATAGGTGAAAACGGATTAAGTTTTTGCGTTTGTGTCAGTTGATTAATTTTCATTAATATAAAAAATTTATGGATATTGAGCTAAAATTAGCTGATTTTTCATATTATGACAATAGATTAAATGAATTTTTTCTTGGTAAAATGGTCTATCAATAGATTATGTAAATTTTAGTAAATAAAAAATAGGCGAGATATATTTTGCAACACGTTATTTTAGCGAGAGATCGTAAAAAACATAAGCAACATATCAAAATAACGGTGTTTTTATTAGCTGTAGTGAGTTTGCTGGTGGGCATTGTTCTGGCATTAAAGGAACAGCCGTCGGTTGAGAGTAAAACCCAGCGCGAAAATACCCTTATTTTGGATGAGCAGGACATAAAGCACGAAGATGAAGTTGAATTAAATGTAATTGATTTACCGAAATCGGAAAATGAAGTGGGTTTTATCAGCCGTATTACCGATTTGCTTACTGAATCTGCATTAGTATCAGACGGTGAAGAACAGATTATAGATGACCAAACAGCGACATCCTATGAAGATGAGTTAATCGGTCCGGATGATGAAGTTGAAGAGAGTATT